>NZ_JBWGQH010000038.1:0-37805 GCF_056331925.1 Chloroflexus sp. | reverse complement strand
AGATCTCTGCGCCCTTCGCGCCTTTGCGTTAGTACGTTCAGATCTCTGCGCCCTTCGCGCCTTTGCGTTAGTACGTTAATAGGAATTACAAGCTATGTCGGTAGACTTCAACAACTGGATCTGTCCAACGCCACTCCGCGACTATCCGGCCATCGTGATGGGGCACGGTGCAGGTGGCAAACTATCTGCTGAACTGATCACTCACCTCTTCCTACCCGCGTTCGGCGGTCCCCATGGACCACTCGCCGATGCAGCCCTCATCGATGCCGGTGGTGCCCGCTTAGCCATCTCCACTGACAGCTTTGTCGTCCGACCACTCTTCTTCCCCGGCGGCAACATCGGCGAACTCGCCATCAACGGCACCATCAACGATATTGCTATGATGGGAGCGCAGCCGCTGGCGTTAACCGCCAGTTTCATCCTCGAAGAGGGCATGCCGCTCGATCAACTCGGCGTAATTGCCGAGAGCATGGGGCGCGCTGCCCAGCAGGCCGGCGTTACCCTCATCGCTGGCGACACCAAGGTGGTCGATCGCGGCCACGGCGACGGTGTCTACATTACCACCACCGGTTTTGGTCTTGTGCCGGCAGGGATCATGATCGGCCCAGAACATGCTCGCCCCGGTGACGCGATCATCGTTAGTGGACCGATTGGTCTCCACGGGATCGCAATTCTCAGTGTGCGCGAAGGTATCGAATTCGGCGCACCGATCACCTCTGATACTGCCGCCCTTCACGGTCTGGTTAGCACCATGCTTGCCAGTGGGGCACGTATCCACACGCTCCGTGACCCAACCCGTGGTGGAGTTGCCGCCGCACTCAACGAAATCGCCACGACCGCTCAGCTCGGCATCGAAATCGTCGAACGCGACATCCCCATCCCACCCACCGTTCAAGCCGCCTGTGAACTACTCGGTATGGACCCACTCCATATCGCCAACGAAGGTAAACTGATCGCCTTCGTCGAGCGTAACGACGTCGAGCGTTTATTGACAGCCATGCGAACCCACCCACTAGGGCGCGATGCTACACTAATCGGCTATGCCACCACCGAGCATCCCGGTGTGGTCGTCGCACGCACCAGAATCGGCGGTATGCGTGTGGTTGACACCCTGGTCGGTGAACAACTGCCACGTATCTGTTAAACGTAAAGAGGCTAAACGCAAAGGCGCGAAGGACACAAAGGTTTTTGTGGGGAAGCCAATCAGCGCGCTTGCCTCAACATTCATCCATATCTCTGCGCCCTTCGCGACCTTTGCATCTTTGCGTTTACCATCCTCTACGTTTTTGCCCTTGCTGCGCCTTTGTGTTAACCGTCTTTGCCCCCGCTGCACCTTTTTTTGCTATAATGCAGCAAGATGCTTCGCTTTTGCACCGTGAAAGGAGGTGAGCGCATGACCGATCCTAACCTTGATGATCTTAGGTCCCACCGTAACAGTTCCTATTCGTATCTCTGCTGCTCACCTCTGAGAGGTTAATAATCGTATGAGTGACGTAAAAACCGACAAAAATCACATCGAACGTTACGATCCCGCAGCCATCGAAGCGAAGTGGCAAGCGAAGTGGGCTACCGACCAGATCTACCGCACTCCACCGATCGAGCCGGCCAAACCGAAGTATTACGTGCTCGACTTTTACCCCTATCCCAGCGGCGATGGGCTAAGCGTAGGACACTGCCGCAACTATGTACCTACCGATGTCGTCGCCCGCTACTACCGCATGCGCGGCTACAACGTCCTCCATCCAATGGGATGGGACGCGTTCGGTTTGCCGACTGAAAACGCAGCAATTAAGACCAAAACCAATCCGGCCGTACTTACTCGCCGCTACAGCGCCAATTACAAGCGCCAGATGAACATGCTCGGCCTGAGCTACGACTGGGATCGCGAAATTACCTCGTCTGAACCCGATTATTACCGCTGGACGCAGTGGATCTTCTTGCGCCTGTACCAGTCGTGGTATGACCGCCGTGTTGACAAAGCCCGCCCGATTAGCGAACTGGAGGCTGAGCTGGCCGAGCACGGCACCAGCCGGCTTGACTTATCATTAACCGAGCCACAAGTTACTGCCGAAGAGTGGCGCAATGCTACGCCGCTCCAGCGCCAAGAGATTCTCCGCCGTTTCCGCCTCGCCTATCGTGGCGAAGCCGTCGTAAACTGGGACCCGGTTGACAAGACGGTACTGGCAAACGAAGAGGTGTTACCCGATGGTACTGCATGGCGAAGCGGTGCAAAGGTCGAACGCCGTGTCCTGAAACAGTGGTTCTTCCGCATTACAGCCTACGCCGACCGTCTCGACCGCGACTTGGACACGGTCGATTGGCCGTCTAAAATCGTTACCATGCAGCGCAACTGGATCGGGCGCTCGCGTGGTGCGGAAGTGATCTTCCACACCGAGAGCGGCGATCCGATTATCGTCTTCACCACTCGTCCCGATACGTTATGGGGCGCTACCTTCATGGTGCTCTCGCCGGAACACCCGCTGGTGGCAAAGGTAACAACTGAAGCGCAGCGCGCACAGGTTGAGGCATATGTCGAACAAGCGCGTCAACGCCCTACCACCACTGCCGTCGCCGAGGAGAAGGAAAAGACCGGCGTCTGGACGGGGGGCTACGCGATTAATCCCGTTAACGGCGCTCGCATTCCGATCTGGATCGCCGATTATGTCCTGATGGGCTATGGCACCGGTGCAATTATGGCTGTGCCCGCTCACGATGAGCGTGACTTCGCGTTTGCGCTGAAGTACAACCTGCCGATCATTCCGGTCATCACCCGCCCCGACAACGCAGCTCGCTCGTTGCTCCGCACCGAGACAATCGCTGCCGATACTGCCGATGTACTCCGTGCCGCCGGTTTTACCGTTACTGCTCAAGACGACGGCAACCTGTTGGTCGAACTGTCCGGTGATCGAGCGCACGAGTATGCAACTATCGTGCAACCACGCTTGGGTAACGGCTGGACAGAGGTGGTCGGCTCAGGTTGGCTGTTCATCTTCCCCGATGCGGTGATTGAGCTAGATTCAATCGCTGCTGACGAGCAGATTACGGCACGTCTCTGTGCTGCTACCGGTAACGCTACCCTCCCATCGGCGATGGCGTATCTGCACAATATCCCGGCATATCGCGACATCATCTATCACGACGAGCGGGGGACACCGATTCACTCTGGCCCGATCAACGGCATTTCTGCCGAGGAGGCCATCGAACGCACGATCACCTATCTCGAACAGCAGGGGATTGGTAAGGGACGGACGAATTATAAAATGCGCGACTGGCTGATCAGCCGCCAGCGCTATTGGGGTACGCCAATCCCGATTATCCACCGCGAGGATGGACTAGAGATTGCGCTCAGCGATGACGAATTGCCGCTGACACTGCCTAACGTCGAGAGTTACGAACCGACGGCAACCGGCGAGTCGCCACTGGCCCTGATCGACGATTGGGTGAATGTGACACTGCCTGATGGCAGCCGTGGCCGACGCGAGACCGATACGATGGGAACGTTTGCCTGCTCATCGTGGTACTTCTTGCGCTTCGCCGATAACCACAACGACAAAGCACTCGCCAGCCCAGAGGCTCTTGACTACTGGCTGCCGGTCGATATGTACGTCGGTGGAGCCGAACACGCCGTTATGCACCTACTCTACGCCCGCTTCTGGACGAAGGTGCTTTACGATCTGGGGGTCGTTAAGTTCTTTGAACCATTCACTTGCCTGCGCAATCAAGGCCTGATTCTGGCCCCGGCGCGTGAAGTTAACGGCCAGATCATTATCGAGAAGATGTCGAAGTCGAAAGGCAATGTCATCACACCCGACGAGGTAGTGGCCGAACATGGCGCCGATGCGTTACGCGGCTACGAGGCCTTTATCTCCGACTTCGAGCTATCAGTGCCTTGGAATACCGATGGCGTACCCGGCGTCAAGCGCTGGCTTGACCGCGTGTGGCGGATCGTGCTCTATCCCACTGCCGAGCGTGGTCAGAGCACCACTCCGATGAGCGAGCGTCAGTTGCGACGAGTAGCCCACCAGACCATTCAGCGCGTCGAACAGGACATCCTAAACTTTAAGTTCAATACGATGGTCGCCGCACTGATGGAGTTTACCAATACACTCTACCGTGCTCGCGATGCCGGCTTGGCCGGTACACCGGCATGGCAAGAAGCCATCGAGCTGCTCTTGTTGCTGATGGCGCCGATCACGCCCCACATCGCCGAAGAGTTGTGGGCACGACTCGGCAAGCCGTACAGCATCCATCAGCAGCGCTGGCCGGTCGCCGATCCCGCCATCGCTGCCGAAGAAGAGGTTGAAATCGTCATTCAAGTTAACGGCAAGGTGCGTGGAAAACTGACCGTACCGGTTGAGATTGACGAAGCACAGTTGCGTGAGTTAGCGTTGAACAACGAACGGGTACAGCAATTTATCAATGGCAAACAGATCCGAAACGTGATTGTGGTACCCGGACGGTTAGTGAACGTGGTAGTAGGGTAATACGTAATACGTCTGACGGCGGTACCGGGAATGGAGTAACGTCGCTGGAATAACCTTCCTATACGCATTAAACCTGCTCTGGGTGCGGCAACCTCTCTGCCGCATTCCAGAGTAAAAAATGCCCGGATTCATAGCTCGCGACAACCGCAATCTATGAGATACCCGCCACGACGTTCATGAATCTCGCTGATGATACCCATATCAACCGACCATGCGTATCCCGCCAATCCTAACCCATCGCCTTATTCGCGCTTATCTCGTGATTGCCCTCGGTGCAGTGCTCTTTGCCCTCCGTCGCGTCTACCTCCCGACCTTCTTTGAACTGCAAGGGGTCATATTCGATATCGCAGTACCCTCAGCGCTCAATAGTTGCTATAACCGACCCGCTCTCAACACGTGTAGCGATGCGGTAATTGTGGTGCTCACCGTTTTTGGCGTTGTAGCCGCAGTTGGCTGGGGTAATCTCGCGATGACGGTCTTTGCCCTCATTCTGGCCATTCCTCCCCTCGCCCTCTACTTCGCTCTCAGTCCGATCTGGCCGCCACTGATCGCGCTCGCCTTCATTCCGATTGCGCTCGAACTCGGTTTGTGGTTCCTCTTCCCGCGCCAACCAAATCAATCGTCTGAAGATGAGACTTGAATGCGCCATCGCAATGTTCACTCACCTAGACCCACACCAACCCTTTTCGCGCGATGCTGCAGATGTGGCTACCACATGAGCACTTAGGATAATAGAGCGACCGGTTATATCGCATCATCATCGATAATCGTCAACATCTGCTCATCCTGATCGGCAACCAGCTCACCCCCACTGATGCCGGTGAGTCGAAACACGATGGTCTCATCCTTTTCAGCAATCCTGTCACCGATCACTTCAATCACAACCGTGCGCGTTGTACCGGCCGGTGCCCCGCCAGGGAACACAAGGTCGCTCTTTATACCGTCTGGCACCCGATAATCGCTATCCGGTGATGCGGGGTTAACCGGACCAGGTTCGACAACATACGTTACCGTCACCTCTTTGTCGGTCGCTTCACGTAATTCGACGACCACTGCGCAGATAGTAATCTCCGGTGGATGACCCTCTATCAGTGGCTCGATCACCTGTACAACCACCAAACTTGTTCGTGTTGATGTTGCGTTTACCGTCGGTTCCACCGTTGCCGTTGGCGTCGCCGTCGGTTCTACCGTTGTCGTTGGTGTCGCCGACAGTTGGACCGGCGCCGTCGGCGTGTCCATCGGTTCCACCCTCGCCGTAGCGTCGCCGGAGGTTGGATCGGCGCCGTCGGCGTGACCATCGGCTGGATGCTTGGCGTCACCGGCGGTTCAACCGGTACCGAAGTTTCGATTGTGGCGAGTGTAGCCGTCGATGTTAATTCCACACGTGGCGTTGCTGTAGGTTCGGAACGTGGCGTCGTCGTCGGTGTGGCCGTCGGTTCCACCGTCGCCGTCGTGGTCATCGGCGTCACTGTTGGTTCCACCGTCGCCGTCGGTGTGGCCGTCGGCGCGGTCATCGGCGTCACTGCTAGTTCCACCGTCGCCGTCGGTTGCGCGAGCGGCGTTACTAAAGGTACGTTCGCCATTGTTGGTTTAGTGCTAAGCTTTTCCGGCGACATTGGCGTCGGCACGTCGATCAGCGCTGGAGTTGGCGTGAACGTTGGGAACGGTATCGGTGTAGCACGAGAAGTCGCTGTCGTCGGCGTCGGTGAAGCAGATGGTTTGGTAGGAGAGGAGACTACCGTTGCCGTCGGTGATGGCTGTGGCACGGTTGGAGTGACAGTTGACTGTGGTGGGATGACTACTATCGATACTGGCGTTCCGCGACTAACTTGATCAACGGTGAAATTATAGGTACGATTCGCAATCTCGGTCGCAGCCAGATTAGGGAAATCAGCAGCTACTTGGGCAAAACTGAGATTGGTTAGGAATGGTTCGTATATGTTTGCGATCAGAGAAGAACGTACTACGAACATATCGGCATCATCTGCGCGTTCAGCCCGAGCCAGTGTAAACGGCTTATCAACCGGCGTAAGCAGCCAAAAGATTGTTTGGATGACGCATAACACCGGCAATAACGCTAATCCGATTGCCAGTCCTATCGTCTGGAATAAATAGGTATGTCTTTTGGTTACTGAGATGTTGTCTGACAACTGCACAGCTTTATTCCTCAACACGACGCAATCGAATAGTAAAGGTGCAACCTTGGCCGGGGGTACTCCTTACGTGGATCGATCCACCTTGTAACTCGAGCAAGTGACGGGCAATGGGTAATCCCAACTCACCACTACGTTGAGACGAGTTATCATGTCGCTGAAACTGAGTAAACAACAGACCAGCTACATCGGTTGGGATAGCGGGACCGGTGTCACTCATCGAAAGCCAAATATCATTACCCTCGACACCGGCGCTGATCAGTACGCGCCCCTGGGTCACATAGCGCCGTGCATTATCCAACACCTGATAGAGCGCATGCTGTAACAATTCACGATCGGCCATCACCATCGGTAAATCAAGTGGCAGCGCCAGCGTTATTTGCACACCGCGTTCGGTAAACACTGTTCGCAACGGGCTGATAGTTGTCTCTACGAGTTGCGCCAACTCAGTTGCTTGCAGATGCACTTTTATTTGACCAGCTTCAAGCTGAGCTAACAGAGCCATGTTGTTGACCAGATTAATGATGTCGAACAAACGTTGTTGTACATTCCCTAACGCGCGAAGCTGCTCGGCGTCAAACTGATGGCTTGTGCGCTGCAAGAGATTAAAGTAATCGCGCACGTCTGTCAACGAAAAACGTAACTCTTGCGCAATGGTAGCGATCACATCGGTCTTAGCGCGATCAAGCCGAACCGCATTTGTATTGTCGTGAAGGACCATCACCTCACCGACGACATCACCATTTGATTGTCGCATCGGTGTCTTTCTCACCGTCAGAAAACGTTTCCCCACTGCAATCACACGATCGGCACGACCAAATAGTTCAGAATGAGAAACCCTGATCTCAGGCGGTAAATCGCGCAATAACAGTTCACCATGTACCGGGACAATCGGTTGCAAGAGCCGTTCAGCGGCGGTATTCAGCAAGATAATCCGCCCATCTGCATCGGTTACGATCACCCCATCGTCTATCGCGGCAAGGATTGCCCGCTGCCGTTCAGACTCGTGCTGCGCCAATTCATACTCAATCGCATTTACCAATGTTACCGCTGTCATATCGGCAATTGCCTGTATATGTGGCAGCACCGCCGCCGATAACCCCTGCTCTGTGTGCGCAAATATCAACATTCCGACCATTTGCCGATCACGACGCAGTGGTACGGTCAATAGCCCAACAATACCATGCTCGGCGCAAACCGTCTCGATGGTAGCAGTTAACCGATCTTCTTGCGGTGGCAATGCCGTCCACCGGTAACGAGTCAGTGTCGCATAGGGCAACGGAGCAGCGGGTCGCAGCCGAAAATTCCAACCGGCCGGCCCTGGAAGCAACGCAATCGCTTCGATCCCAGGCACGAGATCGACAGCACTGGTAATGGCAATCTGCAAGACTACCTCAACCCGTCGTTCTTGGTTGAGCTGGCGACTCGTTTCATACAAATGCAACAGAATAGAGGTCATCTGGTTAACCGCCAGCGCCAGTCGCCCCAGTTCATTTTCGTCACGCACATTGCTACGCTGAGCAAAATCTCCTGCACTCACCGCATCGGCTACAGCAACCAACTCATCGATGGGGTGGGTGATTCGGCGTGCTACTCCATACCCAACCAACACCGACATTACGACCAATACCACTGTGATCCCTATCACCACGTTCCGACTACCGGCCCATACACTGAGTAGCACGTCGCGTGATAAGCCAACGGCAAAGTAACCGTACTGTAATCCCCGAATCAGGAACGGCGCATAAACAAGCTGATATTCTTGCTCATCCAACCTGACGGTGGTGAGGAGTGAACAGGATAACAACGTCATCGATTGTACGGCTGTCGCGGTCTCGCCACTGAGCAGCCCGATGTCAAGGCAATTACCTTGCTCGTTCATCGCTACAAGTGTCTCGATCTGAGCCGGTTTCAGCCGTAACGCCGGTTGCGTATTCGTCGGAGTCGTTGTTACCAGTACAGCACCATCATTAGCGAGGATCGCGATGACATCTGCCTGACTCCGTGCTTGCAGGGTCATAAGTATATGATCGAGGCGCTGGGCAATGAAAACGCCACCAAGTAACCGCGCAATCTCACCTTCCCCAGCACGAGTGTAGACAGGGGCAACGGTAAAAAAATGCACGACATCACTACCGTCAGGTCGGCGGAAGGCGATCAACCCACTGTATGGCGTACCAAGCACATCATTTGTCCCGCTCGGTGTCTGCTCGGCGCGCAACACCTCTTCGATCGGTAGCAAACCGGCTACATTTGTGCTGGCATACTGTACCGGTTCTCCACTAGTTGGCGAACTTTCCCAATCGAGTAACGTTGCGCCGGTCTCGTCGAAAATAATCAATCGATCAGGTGAGACTTTTTCATTGATCTGCCCCAACGTCCAGAGACCGCCTACTGCGACAGCTAATCCATCAGTATCGCGCAGGGTCATCGCCTCGATAACGGACGGCGTACCGGTATCTGCGTTGGCAGCGGTGTACACAATCTGACCGAGGTAGGCAATACTACTAATTTCACGCAATGCCAGCTCCTCGGCAAGCCGCCGTGCGATCTGACCAAGCTGATTGTTGAAACGTTCCTGCCAGCTACCTGCGACCAATGTAATAGCAATACCCGAACCGACCAGTAAGACCAAAACGATCAGCGCCAGATAGGGCAGAATGATCGTGTATTGAATACGTGAACGGAGGATGTGAATAACATGGCGCACAATGAACTCCGCCATCAGTCTCATGCATGAAGATACATAGAGACATTCACCACTTTGGTCAATCGCCATCACGGGCTACCGGCAAGGCAAAGGCAAACGTACTACCGGCTCCTTCGCGGCTACGTAACCAGATTTGACCACGGTGTGCTTCAACCGCTAACTTGCAGAATGTCAGACCAAGACCGGTGCCACGTCCCTTCTGCTGCTGCACCTGACCAAATTTTTCGAATATCCGCGCGTGGTATTGAGGTGGAATACCGGGACCCTGATCGGCCACCCAGTATATCAGCCATCTCCCTGCCGGTAATGACGGTAACGTCATCGGCAGGTCTGGATGGACACCACCGAGTGTATCGGCGTCCAACTCGATCTGACGGGCGCCGATCGTTATGATCCCATTTTCGGGCGAGAACTTAATAGCGTTGTCGATCAGATTCTGCAAGACCCGAACGATCTTTTCGCGGTCAGCTTCAAACAGCGGCAATCCGACCGCCAGGTCCTGCGCCAATTGCACTTTTCGTTGTTGGGCATAGACTTGCAAGCGTTCAATAGCTTCATCAACCACAGCATACGGCGAGAGTGGTTCAAGGTTCAGGATCATTCGCCCTTGCTCCATCTTGCTGATGTCGAGCAGCGTGTTGATCATCTCGAGCATCGCCTGGCTCCCCTGATACGCGATGTTCAACATCTCTTGTTGCTGTGGCGAAATCGGCCCGCCCAAGCCACGCTGCACCATCATGATGCCGTTCATAATTGCCGTTAGCGGGGCGCGCAGATCATGAATGAGCATACCGGTGTAATCGTCGCGCAGCCGGGCGAGTTCGCGCTCCTTATCAATATTCTCGAACATGGCAAGACGGCCAATCTGCATACCGTGAGTATCGAGCACCGGCAAGATGGTATGGCGCAGGTAGCGAGTCGGTCCTTCGATCAGTTCGATCTCGAACACTCGATGTGGTTCCCCATCATTCAACCATGCCGGTTCTTCGACCACCTGGGCCCGCTCCATCAACTCGGCAATCAATTCATCGAGCCGCAACCCGATTAACGCTTCACGGGAACGGTGAAAGAGCCGTGCCGCAACAACATTACTCGCTACCACCACACCACGCATATCGGCCATTAAGATCCCACTATTGGTCGAATTGACAATGGCCTCAAAGCGATCGCGCACGGTACTCACCTGTTGAAACAGGAGAGCGTTCTCAATTGCGATACCAATAGTCGCTGCCATCCGGGTAAGGCGAATCGCCTCTTCTTCGGTAAAACGACCGGTTCGTTTATTGAGTAACTCAATTGCTCCAATCGTGCGGCCCTTGACCACAATTGGTACACAGAGGATTGAATGAACGTTATAGCCGATCCCCTCACTCACGTTCCGATAGAATCGCGGATCATACTCAGGATCATGCACAATCGCATATTGCTGTGTACGCACAACGTCACCGACAATCCCTACGCCCGGTGGTATTCGTTGGCCGATCAGTTTCTCTTGCCCACCTGCTAAGGTGATGACAAAGACCATCTCTCCGGTCTCTTCATCAAGCATCAGCAACGAACCGGCCTCCACCCGAAAGAACTGATTGATCTTTTCCATCACCAGATGGTAAATATCGCGCGGATCGAGCATCGAATTAACAGCGGCGGCAATATCGTTCAACGTCATCAATTCGGCGTTACGATATTCTGCTTCTTCAATGGTGCGAAACGCGGTAATCGCCGCTGCCAATTGACTGGCCATGAGGCGGATGCTCGATATTTCTTGATCATCAAAATGGCGTGGCTGCTCGATAGAAGCAACTACTAATGCTCCGATCACTCGGTCCTGTGCTACCAGCGGAATAATAAGGAGCGAGCGCACCTGCGCTTCGGTCAACATCGTCAATATCTGCAACAACATCGGCGAGCGGTATCGCTCGCGTGGCAACTCGGTAATATCGTGGATTTGATACGCCTGTCGTTGCTGCAAGGCGCGTTGCATGATCGGCAAATCGCTCATTGGGATGGGCGGGGGGAATGAGATACGAGGGGGAAAGGTGCTTACCAATGAGATCGATTCGCCTCTGGCATCGAGCAACAACACACCACAGAGCGCAACGCCTAACCCCTGCACAAATTCGTTCAGTGCCAGCAATAACAGTTCATCGAGGGTAGCTGCCGTCTCGATTGCAGTGGAAATGCGTAGTAGCCCTTGTGTGTTCGGCTCAGATTGTTTTGAAGAGGACACTGGATCACTCATAGTAGTCACGACGAACTTACCAACCGATACACTGGTGCTGAATCATCTCCGTTGGATAAGCTAACCGGTGCCAATGGATCAAGTGTAAACTGATGAACATTGGTCATCTTGAGTACCGAATCACCAACTATAATCTCATCATTCCGTGCTAGTTGGTACAATCGGCGTACCTCGCACATCGCGGTTCCCGTCCACACCAGCGTAGCGATTTGCTCATCTTCAATGACCCCCACGGCCAGCTGGCCGGTAGTCACACCGCCGGCAATTGTGACATCGACACCCAATTCCTGCTGCCACCGAAGACGCAGGCGGGGCACTGCCGCCTGAATTTGTTGCGCTGCCTGCAAAGCACGTGTGGCGTCATCGAAGCGTGGTTGTGGAAAGCCAAACGCTGCACAGAAGCTGCGCTCATCAAGAATAATGTAGGCGCCCTGCAACTGATGCACGATTGCCCGACACTCACTGTGGAATGGACCGGTAATACGCTCAATCAGTTGATGTACGGTCATATCGGTAAGACGCTCAATCCCACGGAGACAACCATACACCAACGTGGCCGTCATAACCTGCGGCTGTAGGGCTTGCATCAAACGAGATCGATTGCCCATCAACTCGCGAATAGTTTCGGGCGCGAGGTATGCACTGAGCAACCGACGTGCCCGTACTACTTCAGCCGGTTCGACAATTCCCTCGTAGCGGTGGTGTACCATCACCGATACAGCATACGCTGCTAATGCCGCGACCAGTGCTAAAGAACGCCGGCTGTAACGATACGGCATTGGGTCGGCCAACGTTAGTACGCCCAATGGACGATCCCCATGGAATAGTGGCATCGCCAGTGCAGAACGCATCAACTCCAATCCCGGCGTCGGGATCCAGCGCGTATCGCGTTCGATGTCGTCGATGATGACCCCCCGCTGAGTCCGTAATACCCAACCGGCTAACCCGTGCTTAAGGATTGGGGCAGCAGCTACATTGAGTGGTAGAATATTACCCTCATTTAAGGTAATCCTCGCCCGTATTACGTTGGCTTCAGGATCGATGAGCAGAAAGGTACCGTGACTCGACTCTGTCACTTCAGCCGCAATCTGTAACAACTCCGTTAATGCACGTTCAAGACTAGGCTGTTCGATAACGCTCGTGATCACCCGATCGAAGGCATCTAAGCGGCGTTGTTCCCGCGTACACCACTGCCGATATGTCGCCGCCTGAAGTTGGATGGCCAGGAGGTTTACTGCCTGTGTCACGAACTGCTCCTGTTCGTCATTCAGACGCACATCCGTACCGGTGATCATGAGACACAAAACCCCAAGTGGCGCCTGTTGTATCCACAACGGCCAGCTCACAACCGTTAACGATTGCGGAGAAGTTGTCGCCAGTAAGCTGCGCATCTGCACACTCGAAAAACGTGCCACACGGCGCTCACGCAATGCCCGACCGAGCGCACTCCCATCCTTATCAAAGGTGACCGTTCGGTTTACACTGGCGATCCCCCAACCGGACGTAGGGATCAACACCCCTCGCTCGGCATCGTGTAAGAGCAAAATCGCTCCCTGCACTGCCAAATGTTCAGATAGATACTCGGCTACGACGGTAATCATTGTATCGCGGTCGGTCAGTTCACCAAAGCGCTGTGCCAGCATCGCCAACGTTGATGAGTGCGGGACCGCAGCAATTGCATCGGAGACCGTTTGTCGTAGCGAGACTAGCGGATCGTTATCGGGTAACGGTGGCAAATCAGCCTGTAACACTGTGGTCGCATGACGACGCATTTCGCTCAGCGCATAGCGCAAACTCATCCATGCTGCCGCCGCCAAAGCTATTCCGATCACACCGCCAAAAAGTAAAGCGACGAGCAAGGTTACGGTCGGCGTTTCGGGGAATTGGCGATTGACGATGGTAATCAGAGCGTACAGCAATAAACCGAGCGAAATACCGCCAGGTATGGTTAGGGCAAGGATACGACGAATATTACTACGTGGTAGATACACAGCGACTCCGCGACGGTAATAGTCTTTTTCTGTTACTCTATGAACGATCGAGTGTCCGCAGAGTTGCATCTATTTTACCAAAAAAGATGACCGGTACACGATACGTGACCGGCCATACCCTGGAGCGGGAGACGGGATTCGAACCCGCGACCTACACCTTGGCAAGGTGTCGCTCTACCAACTGAGCCACTCCCGCACACCACGCCAGCATTATACACAACTCACCCGATTTGTCGAGTCGCCGTTAGTGTCTTACACTACTCCATAGCAATAGTGTTCGTATCCTCATCTAGTATCATATCCGTAGGTCAGATCGTAATGTCATGGTTAAACCGCCTATGACTATGCTGCTTATCCTTGATTTTTCAGGGACGCTGAGCGTCGCTGCGGTACAGTTTGGAACACCGGAATACCTCGGCCGCGCATTACAGGAATCCGGTTTGGCAGCGCTTGGGGTTGACGAGACAGTCTATTGGCGTGAGATAGTCAAACCAACGTGGGAAGAAGGAAGTACCAGCACTGCTGGGTTAGCCAACTTGATCGCCCGCCGGGTATGTGCGATCGGCGGTGCTTCAGAACCAGCCTATCAAGCTGCACAACGCTTTACCCAGATGTATATGGCTGCTTCGGCGATCGATCCGGCATGGCAGCCACTGTTCGATACTGTGCGCTCTATCCCTACCGTCATCCCGTTGATCGCAACCGATCATTACGCAGAAGCTACCCTCCAGATCACTACCCAGCTCACCACGCTGGGATGGCAAGCCGCGTCGCTTCGCGTGCAACGTGGTCATTGCCGGGCTATCGCCCAATACAAAGCTACCCGACCGTATGCCATCGTACCGGGAACATTGTTCAATCACCGCCGTACCGCGTTGATCGCCAACTCTGCCGATCTTGGCGTGATCAAAGCTACACCACGATTCTGGCAATGGGTGCGTATAGCTCTAGGCGTGCAGCCACTGCGAATTGTACTGGTTGATGATTTTGGGGCAAGCGAGAATCTGGACGACTTTTACGCCAATCCAGAGCGGGTGACACATCGCCGCCAGCAAACCGTTGCCGCTCTCCAACGAGTCTTTGCCGCATCGATACAGACAGTGCAGTTCGTTCTCGACCATCCGCTTGACCGCACAGTTACCGAAGTGACCGAATTGATACGGCGGTACCAGTAGCCTCGCTCGCACTAAACAACACAAAACGGGGACGAGCGCGAGCCTCGTCCCCGTACCATTGCCGATCAGTCCGAACTAGAAGTCCATCCCAGCACCGGCGCCGGCACCGGCGCCGACAGCCGGTTTCTCTTCGGGAATGTCGGTAATCAGCGCCTCGGTGGTCAGGATCATCCCGGCAATCGAAACTGCGTTCTGCACCGCACTGCGCGTCACTTTCACCGGGTCAATGATACCCTGCTCGATCATGCTGCCATACTGGCCGGTCAGCACGTTGTAGCCGATGGTTTTATCGCCCTTCTCCTCCTGCAAGCGACGGACATTGGCGATAATCACCGAGCCGTCCTCGCCGGCGTTGCGGGCAAGGATGCGCAACGGCTCTTCAAGCGCACGGCGCAGGATTTGGAGACCAACCTTCTCGTCCTCGTGAGCAACCTGCACCTTGTCAAGCGCCGGGATAGCGTTGATCAACGCCACACCACCACCGGGCACGATACCCTCTTCGACCGCTGCCCGCGTTGCGCTCAGCGCGTCCTCGACACGGTGCTTCTTCTCCTTCAACTCAGGCTCGGTCGCTGCACCGACCTTGATCACGGCCACACCACCGGCCAGCTTCGCCAGTCGCTCTTGCAGCTTCTCACGGTCAAAGTCGCTGGTCGTAGTTGCAATTTGGGCACGGATCTGCTCAATGCGCGCACGGATCGCAGCTTCGTCACCACGGCCCTCAATAATGGTGGTGTCGTCCTTGGTCGCAATGACCTTGCGCGCGCGGCCTAGGTCTTCAATCGTCGCGCTATCGAGCTTGCGACCGATCTCCTCGCTGATCACGGTACCACCGGTGAGAATGGCGATGTCTTGCAGCATTGCCTTGCGGCGATCACCAAAGCCCGGAGCCTTGACTGCCAGCGCGTTGATCGTGCCGCGCAGCTTGTTGACGACCAATGTCGCCAACGCCTCGCCGTCTACATCCTCGGCGATGATGACAAAGTTCTTCGTGACCTGCAATACCTTCTCAAGGATCGGCAGGATCTCTTGGATGCTGCTGATCTTCTTGTCGGTGATCAGGATGTAGGGATCGTCAAGCTCTGCTTCCTGCCGCTCGACATTGGTCACCATGTAGCCCGAGATGTAGCCACGGTCGAACTGCATGCCTTCGGTGTACTCTTTCTCGAAGGTCACGCCCTTCGACTCTTCGACGGTGATGACGCCATCCTTGCCGACCTTCTCCATCACCTCGGCGATCAGCTCACCGATCTCACTGTCGGCCGCCGAGTTGGTCGCTACGTGCGCAATGTCAGCACGGTCACGTACCGGCACGGCGCTCGCCTTAATGGCGGCCACCAGCGCCTCGGCACCCCGATCAAGGCCGCGCTTGATCAGCATCGCATTCGCACCGGCTGCGACAACCTTTAGACCCTCGGTAACAATCGCCTGAGCCAATACGGTGGCAGTGGTAGTACCGTCACCGGCAACATCGTTGGTCTTGGTGGCTGCTTCCTTGAGAAGCTGCGCGCCCATGTTCTCGAAGGGATCTTTCAGGTCGATCTCCTTCGCAACCGTTACACCGTCGTGCGTTACCGTCGGCGAACCGAATTTCTTGTCGATCGCCACATTGCGGCCACGCGGGCCAAGGGTCGTCTTGACCGCATCGGCGACGAGGTCAACACCACGCTTAAGCGCGCGGCGAGCTTCTTCGTTGAAAGAGAGCTGCTTTGGCATAAGATCTATTATCCTCCACTGATTTCAATCGGTTGTCAGCCTGAGAATAGCGTGACGGGCGGTTACTCCTGAACAATGCCCAGAATGTCCTTCTCCGACAAGATCAGGTACTCGACATCGTCGAGCTTGAACTCGGTACCGCTGTACTTGGCAAAGATCACGCGGTCCCCGACCTTGACGCTCATTGGGATCAGCTTGCCATCGTCATCGCGGCGCCCCTCACCAACAGCCAATACCGTACCTTCCATCGGGCGCTCTTTGCTGGCCGTGTCAGGCAGGAAAATACCGGTTTTGGTCTTCTCTTCACGCTCAACCGGCTTGACCACCACGCGGTCGCCAAGAGGTCGGATGCGGAAATCCGCCATAGTTGTTATCCTCCGTTCGCTATACAATCCAACGGTTTGCAAAGTTACCAATGATTAGCACTGTCAACTCAAGAGTGCTAATCCGTTGGTAATAGTACACAAGATTAGGCTGTTTGTCAAGTAAATTTTAGCACTCGTCGAAACTGAGTGCTAAGGCATGGGGTTCGACCACCAGTTACACAACGGTTCGCGTCACCCACTACCTTCTGCAACTGCCAACGCTACACTACCCACCCCCAACAACCCAACCAGACACCACAGCATGCCTTCGTAGCCACTACTACCGATAAGCACCCCTGCCCCAACCGGGGCAACAGTACGGGCAACGGTTATGAGGGCGTTTTGCCAGCCGCTGATCACACCATAGTTGGTCACCCCGTACTGCTCGGCAAGCAATGCCGCTCGCATGATCGTTTGGGTGCCGGCGCCGGCGCTGAAGAGGGCTATGTACAACAAGGCTGCGCCTGGCTGATGAGAGATGAGCAGGATGATCAGCCCTCCAATCTGCATGAGAAAGAGTCCAAGGGTAACCAACCGACGTGATCGGCGCTCTCCGATGGGTGCGATTAGCAGCCGGCCGGTGAGCGACATGAGGCCGTGCAAGCCTGCAATCGTCGATGCCACGTCCAAACTCATTCCGCGCACGAGCAACAACGGAATGAGATGAACCGTCATCGCAACGGTGACAAAACCACTGAGAGCAAATGCTACGCTGAGCAACCAGAATCGTCGTTCCCGTAGCACATCGCGCGGACGGAGCGATGGTTCGGCGACGATGGCCTGGACTTGTGCACTCTGATCACCATCTGGGGCTAAACCGAGATCGACCGGCGAACGACGTATCAACAGCGCGTGTGGCAGAATGGTGAGCGCCAAAATGGCCGCCAGTACCCACAATGCGGACCGCCACCCCATCTGCTCCACTAACCGGCCGGCCAGCGGGATGAAGAACACACTGGCCCACGCTCCGAAAAAGGTTAAGACTTGCAGAGCTTTTCCCCGTTTGCGACGAAACCATGTCACCACAATCGCAAACGCCGGTTCGTAGAGCACGGTTGCACTCACCACGCCTATCCCGGCCATAACCAGATAGAGCTGGAGCGGATTCGTCACGTGTGACCACAAAAGCAGCAAACCACATCCGCCGAGCGACCCCATTGTCATCAGACTACGTGCGCCGTAGCGGTCGAGCCACCAACCGACTATCGGTGCAGCGATGCCATTGGCGAGCAGCGCGACGGTAAATCCGGTGGCAATCGTCAGCGATTCAACCCCGAAGTCTCGTGCCATCGGCAAGATGAAGACACTGTAAGCGTAGTACAGAATGCCCCACGAGATCACCTCTGTGATCGACACCGCTACCAGCATTATCCAGCCGTAATAGATGCGCCTATAAAACCGGCTTTTCAGCAACATGAGCTAGTTGTCACGTTCAGTGGGATCGTCGTCGAAAATAAGGCCGGAATGGTTGAACAGCATCCCGTCTCGGTTCCGGTCGGGCCGCTACAGACCCCGGTTGCAGGCAATTCCAGCTCAACTCGACGGGCCGCTTCCCAATCCCCACAAAGTGCTGCCGTTACCGAACGTGCCTGTTCGTAGCCGGTGAGGAGAAGAAACGTGGGAGCACGACCATAGCTCTTCATCCCGATCATGTAGAAGTCGGGTTCGGGATGGCTCAATTCATCAACACCGTGTGGCCGGACCGTCCCACAACTGTGCAGATTCGGATCGATCAGCGGTGCTAGGGCCGTCGGTGCTTCGACCACCGGATCGAGCGCTAGACGCAGCTCGCGCAACGGTGCGAGATCGGGACGAAAACCAGTACACACGACAATTTCATCAACGGGAGGTAGCGTTCGGGTGCCGTCGGAGATAACTAATCCGGTATCAGTCATCGCTACTTGCGCGGTCTGCCAGCCGGTTACTACCTTAACCCGCCCTGAATCAACCAGAGTGCGTACCTGCATCCCGAGTAAACCACGAGTAGCTAAAGCATCGGCCACGCCACCCCCGAAGATGCGTTCAAACTGAGCTGCTTCCCGACGTATTACCCACCATACCTCGGTCCGCGGCGCAACTTCACCTAAGCGGAACAGATCGAGCAGCGTGTTAAAGGCTGAGTGTCCGCTGCCGGCCACAAGTACTCGTCGGTTGGCGTAACGCTCCCGATCACGACCTAAGACGTTAGGAATGCCGTAGAACATATGAGCTGCAGCATTGCGTTCACCAAGCGCTGGTACACCACCGGCACCGAGCGGGTTGGGTGAACGGTATGTCCCTGAAGCATCGATGACGGCACGTGCCAATAGTGATGTCTCCTCTCCCGTATCATCAACCAGCGTCAGTTGAAACGGTATCCCCTTCCGATCAAGCCCACGTTGACGGTCATGACCAAGCCGATTCACGGCTACCACTTTGCGACGGTAGTGGATGTGCGGTGCCAACGCCGGTAAGGACGCTAGTGGCAGAAGATACCGCTCGACCAACTCAGCACCGGTCGGAAATTCATCATCCGCCGGTGCTTGCCAGCCGGCAGCCTGTAACAAGCGGTAGGCCGCCTGATCGAAGCAATATCGCCACGGGGTAAACATTTGGACATGACCCCAACGCAATACGGAAGCTCCGGCTTGTTCACCCACTTCGATAACCACAAACGATTCGCCACGTTCAGCAAGATGGGCCGCAGCCGCTAACCCAACCGGACCGGCACCGATGATGGCAATTGGGAGTGACATCGTTCTCACCTTCCTTCCATGTTATGTTGACGCGGTACGTTACTATGACACGTTCCAGGATGTCTTATCGATATATTGATATACATCAATAAAATACCGAACTAAAAAGCTGCTGTTCGTTGTTCGTCAGCAGCTACCCGTCTAGATTGGCAAAAAACTGATCGATCAGCGCCTTCACTGTTGCCAACACTTCACGGCGTACTGCATAGTATACCCACTGACCACGTCGCACCCGCTCGATCAGGCCACCGTTGCGCAACAAACGGAGGTGATGCGATACGGTCGGCTGCTTCACTGGTAAGGATGCTTCGAGATCACATACACACACGTGCCCGCCATGACGAGCTAGCAGCGCTAACAAACGTAGCCGGATTGGATGCGCTAGTAATGCTAGGGTGTCGGCGAGTTGTATTGCCTCGGCATCGGTTAACGGAATGTCGGTGATCGGTGTGCAGCAACGCGATTCGTCACTCGTGATAGTGTTCGGTATAGGGGAAGTCTTCACTACCACTCCTTACTTCTGATCGTCAGAGGTATGATAGACGACATATTGACAATTGTCAATATGCATCTTTTGTCCCCCCTAATGAACACCAGAAACGACCGTGTTGATCCCTTCTGCCCTACGAAAAACCTTTGTGTCGAATGACGCTCACGACTTCTTCGGGATGTGATTCTGATCACCGATGATCACACGCTCGTTTACCCAACCACTGATCACGACTGAACGGTTGTCGCGGCGATGTTGGTAGTTCCGGCTCCTCGCGCTTCTTTCACGTCGGTCCACAAACGAGCCACATCGGCGAGGAGCTTGCGTAATTGCAAGCGGAGTGCGGCCTGTGCGTCAGGGTCATCAACTTGTTCGCCATCTCCTGTACTGTCTCCTGAGTTGCCGGTCTACCGTCCATCTTCAACCATATCCGCGCCCAGAGCGCTTTGATCTTCTCACCGACTGCACCAGCCAAGTGTTTACCCGCTTCCCCGGCATCCTGTCCACCGGCCTTGACAAGATACAAGAGCAGCGATGCTAAAACCGGTACTATTTGTTGGATAGAGTTTGAGGATCCATCGTTACCCTACGTCTCGTTGGTTTGATACTGACCCGTCGCATATGTTCCGCTATAATTCTAACATACCTGTCACACAAATGTTCGCTTACCAAAGGTACACGAATGATGACATTATGTCACCAAGATACTTTATGTAAAAACTTTCTCGTATTCTTTAACATATTCGAATTGGTGTATTTCACGTAGATTTAACATTCACTTAACCAACGACTCGCTGTCAGAAGCGTATAATAGAAAGCGGTCGAGGAAACATTTCTGTTCCTGTCACAATCTTCAACGATGGTATAATGATCACTCGACACATTATCTCGCTGAGCCTCATAGCGCTGTTGCTGACCGCGTGCGTGGGTAGTTCTCCTACCGAACCCTCGTCTACACCGGTGCCCTTACCGGCTACGTCGCCGCCTTCGCCAACGGCGGCTCTTTTATTGCCTGAAGTCGATTTCTCATCATTAAGCGGTGAAATCAAGATCGATGGCTCAAGTACGGTCTTTCCAATCACTGAACGGGTTGCACTTGCATTTAACGAACTTTCACCCCAAGTAACAATTCGGCTTGGTGTCAGTGGAACCGGGGGTGGTTTCTCGCGCTTCTGCGCCGGCGAGACGGATATTTCCAACGCCTCACGTCCGATCAAACAGAGCGAGATGGAAACCTGTACTGCCAACGGTATCACCTTTGTCGAGTTGCCGGTTGCTTTCGATGGTCTTTCTGTGGTTGTTCATCCGCAAAACGATTGGGCGCAATGCCTCACAGTGGCTGAGTTGAAACGAATGTGGTCGCCTGAGGCGGAGACGGTGATTACACGGTGGAATCAGATACGCGCCGATTGGCCTGATGCACCATTGCATCTGTACGGCGCCGGTATCGATTCGGGAACCTACGATTACTTCACGTCAGCTACTGTCGGCCAAGAGGGTGTCAGTCGTCGCGACTATACAGCCAGCGAAGACGATTACCTTCTCGCCCAAGATGTTGCTGGCGACCGATTTGGATTGGGCTTTTTCGGTTACGCCTATTATGCCGAATATGCCGACCAGTTGCGTGCAGTAGCGATAGACAACGGAAACGGTTGCGTCGCTCCATCGATTGAGACCATTAGTAACGGTCAATATCAACCGCTGGCCCGTCCGATCTTTATTTATGTTCGGGCCGATCGGTTAGCACAGGCGGAAGTACGTACATTTGTCGACCTGTATTTGCAAAATGGTTCGTTGTTTGCTACTCAGGCGTTATACGTTCCCTTACCAAGCACTGCCTACGAATTAGCACTACGCCGCGTCGAACGACGACGGACCGGCTCCATCTTTTCTGGTGGCTCTCAAGTAGGGCTTTCAATTGAACAATTGTTGCAACTTGAGGATCGTTAGCCATGCGGTTTCCCATTCGTCTCAAATTACTAGGTGCATTAGCCATTGACCTTGTCTTGATGATGGTCTTAGGCTACTTTGCTACGCACCAAATGGCAACGATGAATGAACGTGCCGTCTTTATCGAGCGCCATACCATTCCTTCACTCGATACGGTTGGTGATATGGTAGCAGCGATCAATCGTTACCGTGCCCGCCAGCTCGAGTTCTTGATTTATACCAACCATGGCGACCGCGAGCGGTTACTGGAGCACATGCACGCTCTCGAGTACGAGATGGCCACTTATTTTACCACCTATCGCCCTTTGATTAGCTCTGCCCGCGAACAAGAGCACTTGGCGGCAGTCGAAGCAGCATGGCACGAGGTCGTGCAGGCCAACCACGGGCGATTTATTCCAGCCGTGCGCTTGGTGAGTGACGGTAGCGTCCAACCGTTCTATTCGCGGATGAACCCGTTTTATGAAAAGCTCGATCAGGCGATGACTGCATTGGTACAGGAGAATAAACAACAGGCCCGTGCCTCACTCGATGTAGTTGCCGCTAGTTATGAGGCTGCCCGTACCTTTATCTTGTTCGATACCGTGATGGCAATCATCATCTCGGCTGTAATCGGGCTATTCCTTTCAGCGCGGATTGCCCGCCGTTTACAACGACTGGCACAGGCGGCTCATCAAGTTGCTGCCGGTAATTTCGTCGGTGCGATTAATGAGCGTATCCGCGATGAAATCGGTGATCTGGCACAAGCGTTCGATCAGATGTTGGAAAGTCTGCGATCCCAACGTGCTGAATTGGAAGAACGTAACCGTGCCTTGCAAGATAGCCTTGCCCGTCAAGAACAATTAATGGCTGAAGTGATCCGCGGAAAACAGGCAGAAGCTGAGGCTGAACGAGCACGTGCAGCGGCTGAAGCAGCCAGCCAAGCCAAGAGTGCATTCCTTGCGACTATGAGCCACGAGCTGCGCACACCATTGAATGCGATCCTCGGGTATGCTCAATTACTCCATATCCAAAAGATTGTGCCCGATAGCCATATATCGTATCTCGAACGTATCCTGACTTCTGGCCGCCATCTGTTGTCGCTTATTAGTAACGTGCTCGACTTTGCCCGTATCGAACAAGGTGCGCTCGATCTTGATTATCGACCGGTGGAGGTGGCAGCTCTGGTTGAAGAGGTCGTGTCAATGACGTTGCCTTTGGCTCAACGTCATCACAATCGAATAGAAACAGATTGCCCACCCGAGATCGGCGTTATCAAGACCGATGACCGCCGATTACGGCAAGTGTTGATCAATCTGTTGAGCAATGCCGCAAAGTTTACCGAAGATGGTCTTATCCGGCTCGAAGTAACCGCCATCCAACACAACGGTCGAGACGGTCTGCGTTTTGCCGTCCATGATACCGGGATCGGTATTCCGCCCGACAAACAACACAAGCTCTTCCAGCCCTTTAGCCAAGTCGACGATTCGGTCACCCGCCGCTATGAAGGTACCGGCCTCGGCTTGGCGCTCAGCAAGCAGATCGTCGAAGCCCTCGGTGGCACCATTACCGTGCAGAGTACGGTGGGCGTTGGCTCGACCTTTTCCATCTGGATCCCGGTAGTTCCAGTGCCAACATCTTCGCGCGCATCGTTCTCAACTCCAATGCAACTCGCAGGAGATATCGCATGAGCTTTATTTTAGTTGTCGACGATAACTTCGATAATCGCCATATTCTCGGCCAAATGCTCAGTTTCAGCGGATTTCCCGTTGAGATGGCAGCAAATGCACTCACAGCAATTGACATCGCTCGCCAACGGCGTCCTAGTCTCATCTTAATGGATTTGTCGATGCCCGGACTTGATGGATGGACGGCTACCGAATACGTTAAAAACGACCCCGATCTCCGCGATATTCCGGTGGTCGCCGTCAGCGGTCACGTCACCCGCAATGACATTGAGCGGGCTAAGCGTGCCGGATGTGTAGAGTTTTTAGCCAAACCGATTGATTATGACCAGCTCGTGACCATTGCCCGTCGCTACGTCCAACACAACTCAACATAACTGACCAAAGTCGGAATGTACAGACCTCGGCGCGTTCTCGTTTGGGTAAATCTGAGGTACCATACCATCAGGGCGGTGGATCGTTCCCGTTATTACCACATTGCACCGCTCACAAGCGGTGTCTTGCCACGCTACGACGGCTACTCACACATCCTTCGCGCTTACAGTGCTTAGCAGTGCTAAGCCTAGAAGATGGTGGTATGGACTCTAACCTACTTCCGCTCATTACCTGCCCTCACCACCCTACTGTCACCTTAATGGTCGAGCAGATCGAGTATGCGACCGATGGCACTATCGAACGCGATTATCTGCGCTGTCCACACTGTACGAGAAGGTATCCGATCACCGATGGAATTCTTGATGTGCTCGGTACCCAATGGCCCGCGAGTATCGCGCAATGGGTAAACGAAATGCCACCGGCGGCATGGGCGTATGAACGAACGTGGCGACCTCTCGCCCTCAGCCTCCTTAGCGGCGAGCAATTTCCGCTTGAACGCGAGCTACACCTGATCACCGAATTGGCCGGTGTCGAGCGTGGTGGCTTGATGATCGATGTGGGATGTAGTAATGGTCTGTATGCCCGAGCCTTGGCCCACGCTTGCCGTCACCACGGCGCAAACGGGTTTGTCGTCGGGATCGATCTTAGTCGCCCAATGTTACTTGAAGCTCGCACACGCGCCCGCGCGCAAAAGTTGAACATCAGCTTTATTCGCGCCAGTGCCCAAGCCTTACCGTTTGCCGATGGTTCGGCCAACGTATTGGTAATGGGTGGCTCCCTCAATGAAATCGGTGACATCGCGGCTGCCTTAGCCGAATGGCATCGGGTGCTAACCCCTGACGGCCGTGGCGTGATGATGAGTCTGACTGCTTCCCCTACGCCCGTCGGGCGCTTGCTCCAATCACTGCTCAGTACCGGCGGCCTCCAATTCCCCACTATCACCGAACTTAACCAGGCGTTCGCCGACGCCGGCCTCTACGTGCGTGATCAATGGCAATACGGGATTGTGGTATTTAGTGTCGTGCAGGTATTTGACGAGATGGCCTAATTGTGTTATATTCACTACTGCTGCGCGGTGCCTGTAGCTCAATGGCAGAGCGCCTGACTGTGGATCAGGAAGTTGTGGGTTCGAGCCCCATCAGGCACCCCACAAATAAAGCCGGGTAAATAGCCCGGCTTTTCGTTCGTCATCCTATGGCTAAGACATCGTTTCCCTTCGCCAACGGTCGCGTCGTGCTGATGGACTCGATCTCGTACATTGATGAGAACGACCGCAACGCATGTATCATCAGTGGTTCACACGGCGGTGTTAGTTCGGCACGTTACGCACTTGCCATACCACCGGTTGGTGTCGTGTTTAACGATGCCGGAATTGGCAAAGATTACGCCGGTATTGCTGGCTTACACCTCCTCGATACAGCGCACATCCCGGCGATGGCTGTAGCCCATACCTCAGCTCGGATTGGCGATGCGACCGATACGTGGAACTGCGGCATCATCAGTGCTGTGAACCAAGCTGCCGCTGCCCGCGGTATTACGGTGGGTATGCATGTCCAAACTGCCACCGCCTACGTTCTGCAACGGCCAACCCCAACCTCGTAGGCAAAAACGATGCTCTTACCATCTACAACCTTTCAGATGCTGCTGGCCGCTACCACCCACTTTCCCCACTGGTACGCTCGTCTCCAAGCGTGGCAGAGCCAAGCCTACTCAAATCACCTCCATCTCGCCATTGTCCGTGAACCGTACCTGAGTCGCTTGCTAGCCGGTAGCAAACGGGTTGAGAGTCGCTTTGCACGCGACCGCCGTCCGCCTTTTGGGCGCGTACAACCGGGTGACATCCTCCTTCTCAAGCGCACCGGTGGTCCGCTCGCCGGTCTGGCCTTGGCCGAATATGCGCTGAGTCGTCCACTTACCGATCTCAATGAGGTTCGCATGGCATACGGTGATGATCTCGCTATTACCGATCCCCACTTCTGGCAACACTATGCCCATGCACGCTACCTCACCTTGATTTGGCTAGATGAGATCATCCCATTACCGGCCATTCCCCTACCACGCCATCACCGAAGCGGATGGGAGATCATCGAACGATGGTCGGGGTGAGCAGGGAACCGGTTTCGAGCCGGTATTGGCTTGACCAACATCCGTATTCCGTAGTATCGTTATTTTGTGAATAATTTCACCAGAAAGGAGGCCAACGATGCCTTCGGCCAACCAAACTGCACCACAACCGACTACTCGTCCGCGGGTTGTCATCGTTGGCGCTGGATTCGGCGGATTAGCCGCCGCTCGTACCCTCGCCAATGCATCGGTTGAGGTCTTGCTCATCAACCGTACCAACTATCACGGCTTCTGGCCGTTGCTTTACCAAGTTGCTACAGCGGGTCTTGAACCCGAATCAATTGCGTATCCGGTACGCGCCATCTTGCGTCGCTATCGCAACGCAAACTTTCTGCTTGCCGAAGTGCAGGGGGTCGACTTTACCCGCCGCTGTGTGCAGACCGATGTCGGCGCGATAAGCTACGATTACCTCATCTTGGCTGCGGGCAGTACGACCAATTTCTTTGGCAACGATCGGATCGCGCGTTATGCGTTGGGCATGAAAGACCTGGACGAAGCACAACGCCTACGCAATCACGTCCTTCTCTGCTGCGAGCGCGCCGCAGTCGAGAGTGACCCAGCACGGCGTGCTGCGTTACTGACCTTTGCCGTTGTTGGGGGTGGACCAACCGGGGTCGAGCTAGCCGGCGCTTTCATCGAGCTGATTCGACACGTCATTCGCCGCGATTATCCGATGCTCGATACCCGACAGGCCCGGGTTGTGCTGATTGAGGCGACCAACCATATCCTCGCTTCATTTCCCGAATCGCTCCAACATGCGGCACTACAACGCCTCCGGCAGATGGGGGTTGAGGTACGCCTCCAGACCCAAGTAGCCGACGCTCATCACGATGGCTTGACCTTCCGCGACGGCTCATTTTTGCCGGCTGCAACGGTCGTGTGGGCCGCCGGTGTGCGCGGCGCATCGCTCGCTGATGCGCTCGGCGTGACGCTCGGCCGTGGTGCACGTGTAGTCGTGACACCACACCTAACGTTGCCGGCGGACGAGCGAGTTTTTGTCATCGGCGATATGGCGTATTTGGAAGGATACCGTCCGGGTGTTGCCTATCCAATGGTCGCACCGGTTGCGATCCAAATGGGTGAACAGGCCGCTCGTAATATTATCGCCCAGTTCAACCATCAACCGATGCAGCCGTTTCACTACATCGATAAAGGGCAGATGGCAACGATCGGACGCAGTGCGGCCGTACTCGATGCCTTCGGTATCCAATTGAGTGGTTGGTTAGCTTGGGTTGGCTGGCTGTTTGTGCATCTCATGGCACTGGTCGGCTTCCGTAATCGAGTGTTGGTATTGCTGAATTGGGCGTATAGCTACTTTACCTATGACCGTGGGGTGCGCCTCATTTTTGGAGTTGGTGCCGAAAAGCAGCCTTTTGCCGTCGAATATGATGAGGTCAATGACAATTAATCATCTTCCCTACGAGGCGGGTTTTTCAACCCGCCTTGCCTCTCAAACTTATGTATCATCACGCTTACCCACCATGAAGACCGTGGTAGTATCGGATAGCGCATCCCATGCCAACCGTCCCTCTTGTTTATCCAACATTAACAACACTGCTGTAACCAGATACGGTGGCATACTCGCGTTAAAATACGAACCTGCTGTAATGTTTACCAGTAAAAACAGTGCCAATGCCGCACTCTGCCGTACCCCCTTACCGGTCAACATGCTTATCGCAACAATCACCTGCCCTATCGTCAAAATCCACGCAATCGGGCGATAAAACGGTATCGCAAAATAGCGCAGATACGCGGCACTAAAGCTGTTGGGATCGATCTCGGTTAATCGTTGCTCGAAATGCTCACGCATGATCGGCGTGGTTGTCCAACCACGTGTAATTTTATGGTAAGCTCCGTAAGCAAATGTCGCCCCAAACGCATAGCGTAGTACCACTATTCCGATGCGTACTGCCCGTCGCAAAGCTAGAGCGCGATTATTCATCGCAACCACTCCTGTGTCGTCCCAGAGAGACCGGATTGTACGAAACAGCCGCCGGGCTGATACCAACCGTCGCTCCTACCTCCGATGCTCGGCTTACGTAACAGGAACGGTTGCCGGTGACTGCTGTTTCAAGTATAGCACTTTCTTGTAAAAATTGTGTTTATATGTCATCACTGTACCAAAAAAAGCCGACAGGGAGACAGCCACATCCCTTTTCCCACCAACAGCACGTTCTCGTAGTTCGATTCACGGTAAACAACTCACTCCCGGCCAACAGCGCCGGTCGAGATCCCAATCGTATCCGATACCGGTATCGAACCATTCCGTTTTGGTCTCGCACAGCGCAGCGAATCGTTCATCGGTAATGAAGGTGGTTGCAACCATGTAATGGTCATCCCAGATCTTCTGATCACGTGCACTGGTGCATGTGCCACCGATGTAACCACCGAGCGACACAGCGTTCAATTGCAACTCCGGCACTGTGCGAAAGCGGATGCCGGTATGGTGCATTTTTAACACCCCGTTGATCCATAACTTGATCTCACCGTCGGCTTGATCAGGTGTATTGCGCTTCATCATCATGTGAAAATCGATCCATTGACCACTAGTGATGTAAGTCGGTTCACCGATGTTTTGGCGGAACTTCTCGCCGTAACCGGTCGGTTGATCGAGATGGTAACAATACAACACCGGTTCACTGCGCGTATTGACACCCTCGGCATCAAAACAACGCCTCATCATAGACCGGTTGTCATACCAGCAGTTTGGCATCATTTGTAGGAAGCAGCTCACCTCATTAGTGCCGTTTGGTCGTTCCCCCGCCGGCAATGTGTAAGTGATCGGGTTGTGGGCATAGATCGAGAAGGCCTTCGATTCACAAGTGAATTGGTAGCCGGGTTCGTATTGGCGATAAAATCGCCAATAGTAGACATCGCTGCGCGGTAGTGCAAATTTGAACGCCGTTTGTGGTTCATGAGTGCCGGCCAGATTCTGAAATTGCTGGACAAATTGGCCGCGTGGCGCCGATGCCATCGCTACCCGACTAACATTGTTGGGATAACTTTGATACACACGATTGGGTAAGTACGGCGCCAGTACTGATCCGCTATTGCCCCGGTTGGTCAATTGATACCAATGCTCTCGTTCGAGACCGGTAGCAAAGACTACACCGTCATTCGGTCGAAATGCGCATGGATCGGTGCTCGGCGGCGGTGTGGCCGTCACCTTCTCGTTCATAATGCAATGCATGGTAGGTAGACGTTCACTCCACTTGGTGACGATGTTGGCGCCGGAGTGACCGTTCCGGATGGTACACCGTTTACCGTCAATTCGATCACCAGTTGATCCAATGCGCTTTCGTTGCTGTTGTTGTCGGCTTGGTAGCGAATGAAGAGATGGCGCTCGTCATCGATGACCTCTACCGGCGACAGCGGGATTCCCAACGACCATGTCGTCCAACGCCACGTTTGCCCGTTTGTGTTGTCACCAAGAAGATACCACTGACCGGTCTGCACATTGCGGACTTCCCACCACCAGCGCTGCTCGCTTGCCGTTGGGCCGCGCCAGTTGACCAGTAGTCCCATCTCGTTGACCGCAGTCAGCGCAACGCTGACCGGCACGGTGTACGTCAAGATGCTCTCGTGACCGGTTGCAGCACCGGTGATTCCGAATCGCATATACGCCGTTTCCGGTTCCCAAGCCCACTCATTTAGTTCAGCGTCGTGTAATGCTGCTAATTGACCGATACGTTCCCCGCGTATCGTTTCTAGTTCGCTCGGCACAACGACCAAAGTTACTGCCGCTTGCCCGGCCTCAGTTGACCAATTGCTTACCACGATCAACGTAACTAACCACCCGCCGATAAATACGAATATCCGGTACAATTGCCAAATCGATGATGGGTTACTCATACCGGCTTTTTTATATAACAACATGACCACTCTGCATTGTTTCTACTTATACCACACTACACTACACCACTCGACAATTAATGTTTGATGAGAAAGTGCCGGTCACCATCGCATTTCCGGTATCATGCCGGATGAGGACAGGATTCGAGATCATTGTATGAGGAACTATGCTCGTGCGACGTATTATTATCATTGTTGGAGTTGTCATCATCCTTTTCTTAAGCGGCGTTGCGATCTATGTCTTCCGTCCGCCAGAGGCGGCCAGTGGCCCTCTTGAAGCTATCCCGATCGTCGTACCGACCACCATCCCAACTGCTACCTCAGCAGTCGCTGCGTTACCGACTCCAACTGTCGATTCAATCCCAAGTACAGCCGACCCAACGACTGTTGCCCCGACAACAGTCGCTAGTCAACCGACACTACAGATCTTTGCCATCGACCAGAATCGCTCGGAAGCCCGCTTCCTAATCGATGAGGTATTGCGTGGGCAGCCGGTGACAGTGGTCGGCGTCACTAATCAGGTGGCCGGTCAGATCGCCCTCGATCCAAATGTGCCGAGCGCAGCGCAAGTAGGGGTCATTCAGATTAATGCACGTACCTTAGCTACCGACAACGAGTTTCGCAATCGGGCAATTAAAAATGCTATTCTGCGCACTAATCAATTTGAACTCATCACATTTACCCCACGCATAATCAATGGCTTACCCGAGAGTGTTACCATCGGTGTGCCGTTTGAATTTACCATTGAAGGAGATTTAACCATCACCGATGTCACGCGGCCGGTCACATTTACGGTGACGGTAACCCCGATCAGCCCCACCAAGATCAGCGGTCTCGCCCAGACAACGATACTCTACCGGGATTTCAATCTTACGATCCCCGACTCCCCAGCGGTTGATACGGTCGCCGATGAAGTCCGGTTAGAACTAGAGTTTGTTGCCACTCTGATCGGCTAATTGACGGTCTATCGCGCAATCATTATAATAACGCGAGTTTTAGTAGTATCAAGGCAGGAGCAAACGATGAGCGTACAAAGCACTCGTGGCCGGCGAGTCAAGACTGCAAAAACCAATAACCTGCTGTATTTGTATATAGCAGTCGGTGTGGTTGTAGTTGTAGCGATCACGGCACTGGTAGTGATACTTACCCGCAATACCGCCGAAGTTACCACACCAACCGCGCCGGTTGGGCGTACTGAGGATGGATTTTACTACAAGGGTAATCCCGATGCACCGGTAAAAGTGATTGCCTTTGAAGATTACCAGTGTCCCGGCTGTGCGTTCTTTACACGCAATCTCGAACAAATCCTCGAACGCGACTACATCAATACCGGGAAAGTGCAGTTTATCTATCACGAACTGCCACTCACCAATATTCATCCCAATGCCCTACCGGCTGCCGAAGCGGCTCGTTGTGCCGGTGATCAAGGCAAGTTCTGGGAAATGCACGGCCAGCTCTTTGCGAACCAGAGTATCTGGTCACAACTAAATTCACCGTTGAATACCTTTAGTGGTTACGCCGGCATTATCGGGATCGACCGCGCAGTGTTCGATTCATGTATGCAGGCCGGTACTCACCGCGAAGCCATCTTGGCTGCTGCTCAATCGGCAGCCGAACTTGGCGTGCAAGCGACCCCATCGTTTAGCGTTAACGGTCAGATCGTTGACTCGAACCGTCTGTTTACGGCAATCGACGCAGCACTACGTGCAGCTGGTCGTTAACTATAACGTCTGACTACGGGAGTGAAGCGAAGTATCGACTGCGGCAGGGCCGCCCTGCGTCCTAGCAGTGTGGACTGCGGCAGTCTCACTGCCGCCAATTGACGACCTGCCGTTTCCGGCCTATAATGAGCCGGTTTTTCAACATCGTGAGGGGTACTGTCGCCGTGCAAAACCAAAATCTGTCTGCACTCATTTTGATTATCGTTGTCTTGGGGTTAACTCTTGCTATCAACTTCGCCCCCAACAACAACTTCCTTGGCCGTGACGTCAGCGTCCGCCTTGGTCTCGACCTGCAAGGTGGGATTCAAGTCTTATTGCGTGCGGCCGATCCAAATGCCACTGCTGAACAGATCGCTACCGCTGCCGGTGTGATCGAGCAGCGTGTCAATGCACTCGGTGTCGGTGAAACGGTTGTCCAACGCGCCGGTAACGATCGAATCATTGTCGAACTGCCCGGCGTCGCTAATCCCGAACAGGCGATTGAAACCTTACGCGGCACCGGACGACTTGAGTTCATCGACTCGCAAGGCCAATATCTGGCTGAGGGCACTATCGTCCGCACGTCGAACAGTCCTAATCCGCCGCAATTGCTCGAAACTGATACCATAACCGACCCCAACAGCCTTGGTCCGATCTACCAGAGTATTACCGATGGCGCCGACCTTGATACGGGAGCCGTCCAACCCACTTTCTCGCAAGGTAGCACGCTTGGCAGCCGCCCCGCCGTCTCGTTTGCCTTCCGTGGCGCTTCGGCTCAGCGGCTGGCTTCGTTTACCGCCGCTAATGTCGGCAAACCAATGTGCATCGTGCTGGATAATGTGGTAGTGAGCTGCCCGGTGATCAATGCGGCCCTAACCGACGGTTCAGGCGTGATCGAAGTGACGACTGAAGCCGAGCGTAATCAGATTTTTAATAAGTTAAAGTACGGCGCTTTACCGGTACCGCTGGTGGTCGAGACGAGCCGTACCGTGACCGCCACGCTTGGTCAAGAGAGTGTCTCTGCGAGTGTTGTGGCCGGTATCATCGGGCTATCGGTGGTCGCAATCTTTATGATCCTCTTTTACCGCGGCCCTGGCCTGATTGCGACCATCGCTTTGCTGATCTACACGACCATCAGCTTCGCTATTTACCGACTCATCCCAGTGACGCTCACCCTACCGGGTATTGCCGGCTTTATCCTCTCGATCGGTTTGGCCGTCGATGCCAATGTGCTGATCTTTGCGCGTCTGCGCGAAGAGTACCGCCGCGGTCGCGATATTCGCAATGCGCTTGAGTTGGCGTTTGTCGAATCTTGGCCGGCTATTCGTGACTCGAGCGTTTCAACGTTGATCACCAGTGTTGTGTTGTTTATGTTCGGCAACAGCTTCGGTGTTAGCTTGATCAAGGGCTTTGCCCTAACCCTGGGATTGGGTATTGTCATCAGCTTGTTCACCGCTGTTATCGTCACCCGTACCTTTATGCGCTTAGTGTTACCGTTGTTTAGCGATGAACGGGCATGGTGGTTTGGTGTTGACCGGCGTAGTCCAGAACCGGCGGTAACGGTAGCGTCGTAGCTGCACCGATTTCCAACGGAGTGAACCGAGCTAACTAGCGGAGTAATGTCTATATGGAATATCTTGTTCGCCGTCGCTACTGGTGGTTTGCCTTTTCACTACTGGTAATTTTGCCAGGCCTTTACATGCTTTTCTTGCATCCGCTCATTACCACCGGACGGTTTAGCATTGGGTTGAAGCCGAGCATTGATTTTGCCGGTGGCGCACTATGGGAACTGCGCTTTCCCGATACAGCGCCGGAGACACTTACTACCGATCGGATCGCACAGGCGTTTGCCACTGCCGGTTTTGAGAACGCCCAAGTCCAACTGAGTCCAACCGTTATCAATGGGCAAACGGTAGCCGCAGCCCTGGTCCGCACTCGTCCGCTCAGTGAGTCGGATCCCAATAGTGAAATCGAGGCCGTTACGAACGCATTGACCACAACGTTTGGTACGGTCAGCCGTGAACGCCTCGAAAGCGTTGGCCCCACCGTAAGCGCTGAATCGACACGCAGCGCCGTAATCGCCGTGATCGGTGCTTCACTGGTGATCTTGCTGTACTTGACATGGGCGTTCCGTAAAGCGCCCCATCCGGTGCGCTACGGCGTCTGTGCATTGATTTCAATGCTGCACGATGTACTCGTAGTACTCGGTACCGCCGCTATTCTCGGTGCTACTATCGGGCTAGAAGTGGATGCCCTCTTTTTAACTGCCCTGCTCACCACGTTGAGCTTTTCGGTGCATGATACCATTGTGGTATTCGACCGCATTCGTGAGAATCTGCTTAATCGCCACCCTGCTGAAACGTTTGATGATATTGTCAATCACAGTCTTGTCCAGACACTGCCACGCTCGATCAATACCCAATTGACGACGTTCTTTACGCTGACTGCACTACTCCTTTTTGGCGGTGATACCATTCGTAATTTCGTTTTGATCTTGTTGATCGGGTTAATCAGCGGCACCTATTCATCGATCTTCAACGCTGCCCAGCTCTTGGTCGTTTGGGAACACCGCGAATGGCGGAACTGGTTTGGTCGCGGTCGCCGCGACGAAGCTGCTCAAGCAGCGTGATCATAGGCTGATACCGCATCAATGAAAATGAGGGGCAGGTTTTTCATCTGCCCCCTGATATTGTTACGCTTCTACCTTCACCCCTCGCCAAAACGCAATATAACCAGCAATTTGCTTGGCTGCCTCCTTTGGCGCCGGATAATACCACGCCGCATCGCGATTTACCTCACCGTTCACCACGACATCGTAATAGCTGGCCGTCCCTTTCCAAGAACACACGGTATGTGTTTGGCTCTCACGCAGATACTCGCGCCGCACCGAATCAGGCGGAAAGTAGTGATTCCCTTCAACGACAATTGTTGCATCGCTTTCGGCAATGATCGCACCATTCCAAATTGCTCGTGGCATCCAACCCTCCTCAATACAATGCATACTTCCCATGAGCATTATGACTCGATTCACGCATCTTTTGCCCTACCAAAACGGTTTATTTATAGACACGATGAGTTGATCGCCACGGTGCAGCACTCACCAATATTGCCGAAGACACCATGATCGACGATACTATTCGCTACTATATCGGGTTTAACTTGACACCGGGAATTGGCCCACTGCGACTGAGCCGCCTGATCGAGCGATGTGGTTCGGTGGCTGCGGCCTGGCATGCCGACGAAGCCACCCTGGTAGCCGCCGGTCTTGATGCACGGAGTATTGCCAACCTACGCACTGCCCGCCAAACCCTTGATCTCGACGCCGAGTTGGCACGTCTGCGGGCGAACGGCATCACCCCACTGGCAATTACCGATCCGGCCTATCCACCCTTACTACGAATGATCGCTGCCCCACCCCCATTGCTGTATGTGCGTGGGACAATGACTGCCTCGGATCAACGAGCCATCGCCATTGTTGGTACACGCCATCCTACACCCTACGGACGGGAAGTGACACGACGCTTGGCGCGCGATTTAGCGGTCGCCGGTATCACGATTGTCAGCGGCTTAGCCTTGGGTATCGATACAATTGCCCACACTGCGGCTCTCGAAGCCGGTGGGCGCACCCTAGCCGTGTTAGCCTGCGGCGCTGACCGCGTGTATCCAGAACGGAATCGCACCCTCGCCGAGCAGATCGTTTCTGCCGGTGCCCTGATCAGCGATTACCCGCTCGGCACGCCACCGGCACCGCTCAACTTTCCACCGCGTAATCGGATTATTGCCGGCTTAAGCCTGGCAACACTGGTTGTAGAAGCACGTGAAGACAGTGGTGCGCTCATCACCGTGCAATTCGCCCTCGATCAAGGGCGTGACGTGATGGCAGTTCCAGGGTCGATCTTCAACCCGCTGAGTGCCGGTCCTCATCGGTTGATCCGCGAGGGTGCGGCTATTATCACCAGCGCGCAGGATGTGCTTGCCGTGCTCAACCTCGAAGGACGCAGTGATCTCCACGAACCACCGCTTGAGTTAGCACTTACGGCTGAGGAAGAGGCTATCTACCGCGTGGTCGAAAGTGAACCGCAGCATATTGATGTCATTGGGCGTGCTGCCGGACAGGCAGCCGCAACAACGGCAGCGGCATTAGCGTTACTAGAACTGAAAGGACTTGTACGGCAAGTCGCACCACTCTACTATGCACGGGGTCGCTAAGACGTGCTACTGCTGAACCTGCTGTGACCGCTTCACCTGTCCAGCCTTGCCTGGCACGTTATGGCGCTGAAACGCGATATTGCTGAACCTGCCTGTAACGCCTCATCACCAATCAAACGTAGCTTCAGGACGGTCGGCGAATGCATCGACCAACATCCGGCGTGTGCGGTTGAGTAATGGTGGTAGATGGTCGGGCGCAAAAAAGCCAACGTTAACGTTCTCGTGACCGGCTTGTTGCAATTCACCGCCGACGATCCGCGCTGCAAAAAAGATGGCTAAAATCTGTGATTGGTCACCGTTAGGATAGCTCCATGCGAAATCGGAACCACTGTAGATACCGATCAACTTAAATGGCGCTAAAATCAGACCGGTCTCTTCCTGTACTTCGCGGACTAAAGCCCGCGCCGGTGATTCATCGAGGCTAATCGTCCCACCCGGCACATCCCACAACATCACATCGGCCCGCCGGCACAACAAGATACGGCCCGTTTCATCACGAACAAAGCCACTCGCCCGTACCTGTAAAATTCGTTGGTGGCCGACGTAGCTCCGTAGCCAGCGCGTATATTTGACGGTCATACCCGACTCCTTATGTGTATGACACCGCCATTATACCATTACTCAACCAAAACGCCGGCACAATCATCCCTTCCCCCTCAACCAAGCCGTCAATGCCTGACTCTGCGGTCGGTCAATCAAGCGTACACGACTCAATCGGCGCTGGATCATCAAACTCGGGATGCGTAGAATTGTCAACCGACCGGCAATAATCTCCATCTGGATAGCCACCTTCGAGACAATGCTCAACCCCAAGCCGGCACTGACCGCATGCTTCACCGCTTCAGTACTCCCCAACTCCATCACCGACTGTACTGTAATCCCCCGCTCGGCCAGTGCTTGCTCCATCACCTCGCGCGTCCCCGAACCTGGTTCACGTAAGACAAACGGTGCCCCAATAATGTCGGCCTCGGTCAGATGAGCACGACGGGCCAGTGGGTGATCAGGCGCTGCGATCACCACCAACTCATCGTCACGCCATGGCGTAATATGTAACCGTTCGTCTGGCGTAACCGGCCCCTCAACATACGCCACTTCAATGCGATACTCCAGCAGATGCTCCATGATCTGCTGGGTGTTCCCAATGTCGAGGAATAACTCAATCCCTGGATACTGGCGATGATAGGCTCCGAGCAACGGCGGTAAGAGATAGGTACCGATCGTACTACTTGCACCAATCGCCAACCGACCTCGTTGCAAACCGCGTAGTTCGTTCAGCGACTCGATAGCCAGCCGTTCGTGAGCAAAGATGCGCCGAGCGTGTTCACCGAGAATAGCCCCGGCATCGGTTGGAGCAACACCACGCGGTCTCCGTTCAAGCAGTACCGTCCCTAATTGGCGCTCTAATTCTTGTACGGCCCGCGACACTGCCGATTGACTCATCGTCAGCGCTTCTGCCGCACGAGTAAAGCTACCATGGTCGAGGACAGCTACGTAGATGCGCAGCAGATGAAGGTTGAGCGTCAAGCCCTCCTCCTTAGAATCTATTGCAGTTGAGAGAGAATTGTCGCTATTCTACCATACCATGGTGCAGTTCATACCGTGCACACAAGCTTCTTTGCTGTTGATGACAAGGCTGTCTAGAAGCTGTCTCATACAGCGAGTGCCGCGCCCAATCCCCTTCCCGGTCATGTCGAGCGAAGCGAGACATCTTCAACAACATCATCTCAAGCATCGTGAGACGGATGGTAAGATTGCTCGCTGCGCTCGAAATGACAATGGTGGAGGGGCAAAGAGGGGGCCGCCGGGCCTGGTCATAGCAAGTGCTACGCATCATCCCCTTCCCGGTCATATCTCGTTCCGCGCCATCCACTCACCT
>NZ_JBWGQH010000037.1:0-40462 GCF_056331925.1 Chloroflexus sp. | reverse complement strand
GAGCGCAGCGAGGGGTCTTACCCAACCCGCTCAGATTCCTCGCTCCGCTCGGAATGACAAAAAGGCGGTATCGCGCGCGGAATGACACGAAGGCGGTATTGTGTTACCCGCGCCGCTTCCTCCATTGTCACCCCGCGCGCAGCGAGGGGTCTTACCCAACCCGCTCAGATTCCTCGCTCCGCTCGGAATGACACAAAGGCGGTATCGCGCGCGGAATGACACGAAGGCGGTATCGCGCGCGGAATGACACGAAGGCGGCATCATGCATTCAGCTCAGCGCCAACCCTCGGCGGTCTCGGTGATAGGGGCATGGCACGATTATCGGGAACCGCCTCGCGGTCGGTACCCCAGCCGTAGCACGGCATTGCGCAATGACCAAGGGCGATTGGTACGATACAGCAAGCGCGGGTTGTGTACCCGCGCTTCTCGTGAATCGCTCCAGCAAAGACCGGTGGAAACTACTGCTTTAGTGACTATTCATCCGAAACTTTGCTCATATCCAAGGCAAGCGATTGCTGCACTTTGCGTAAACGATTTAGTTGCGCCTCAAGCGCATCCAAGGCGTGAAGATCACCGGCTCGCGCTGCAGCTAAAGCTGTCTTCATCATTGTCTCGATCTCACTAAGTAGTTTTGCACTCTGTTTGCGACGCATTTCGAGATCGGCAGCATAAATCGCCAGTGAAATGTGGCAAGCAACCAACTCCAGTAGATTGAGGTGTGAACTATCGAAGCGACGGCTATGCGTCGTTGTTACCGTCAATGCGCCCAGTAGTCGTGGTCCCCATCGTAGCGGAGCTGCCATTGCACAGCGAGTAGGTGAGTCAAACTCGCGCATCCGCAATGTAAGCCAGCGTTGGTCAGCATCGGTCTCGTCAATGATCAGCGGTTGACCTTCACGCAACACCAATCCGGCAAACCCATGCTCGCGCACCTCGCGGGCACGTTCTGGCGTAGAAACATGACCATTGCTCAGCAGGAGGATTGACGATTCGGGGTTGTCGGGCTGGATGAGAAGAAGTGATGCTCGTTCGCCTCCCACCATAGCCGGCACTTGCGTCGCAAGTTGTAGGCCGAGGTGTAGCGGATCGGCGGTCGCACTCGTCACCAGACGGCCAAACTGGAGCAACTGGTCGAGCGTATCGGCGTGGGCACGTGCTTGATTGAGGTATTGGTCAAGCTGACTTTGGAGCGAAGACTGCTCAAAAACAATACCGATAATTTGCCCTAATACCGTCAGTAATTCCCGATCATCACTGTCGAACGGTGGTGTGGATCGACTTACCTCAATCCTACCTATGACTCGTCGTCCGATTGTAATCGGGCCGACCAGCTTTGTCGGAGCGTGCGATTGTAAACTGCCCGTACCGGCAGGCACCATTATCTCGACGTTATCGACCTGTAGCCATTCGCTACACAGATCTCGCAGCACCGGTAGTGGATCGGCCTGGCGTACCGTGGTAAAAAACGCTCCTACCGTCATCAGTGCGTTACGCAGACGGGCAGCACGACGTTGAGCAACAACGAGCTGGATGGCGGCATCAGACGCAGTCACATCAACTCCTGATCAGAGACGAGAGAATCGCTACTTTCTCGAATTCCATCATACCATGACGCCGGTTGTCAGAAGATGACAAACCCGGCGTCACAGATTACAGTTCACGCATCGAGCGGTTCAGCCGGACGGCGCTCTTCCATGGTCAAGATACCACCGCGATGGAACACGAGCTGACCATTTTCCACATCAACCTCAATCAGGTCGCCGGCAGTGAAATGACTTCGCAACAACTCGCGTGAGATCGGAGTTTCGATGAGACGCTGGATGGTACGACGCAGCGGTCGAGCACCAAAGACCGGATTATAACCCTCTCTGACGAGATACTCCTTGGCCGCTTGGGTTAGCGTCAGGCTGATCTGCTGTTCACGCAACCGGTTGATCAACTCGCCGAGTTGTAGCTCGACAATCTTGGTCAGGTCTTCCATCGACAGCGGATGGAAGAGGATAATTTCGTCGATCCGATTAAGGAATTCTGGTCGGAAGGTCTGCTTGAGCGCTTCATCAACCTTCTTGCGCGCTTCGCGCAGATCAATAGTTTTCGTAACCTTACCCCCAACGTTAAAGCCGATACCACCACCTTGCAGGTGCTCGGTCCCTGCATTGCTGGTCATAATAATGATCGTATTGCGAAAATCGACCGTGCGCCCCTGACCATCGGTTAAGCGCCCGTCATCGAGCACTTGCAGCAATGCGTTAAAGACATCGCGATGCGCCTTCTCAATTTCATCGAAGAGAATCACCTGGTAAGGTCTGCGACGCACGCTCTCGGTCAACTGGCCGCCCTCATCGTAACCGACGTAGCCGGGCGGCGCACCGATCAAACGACTCACGGTGTGCCGCTCCTGATACTCACTCATATCAACCCGCGTCATCGCCTCTTCGCTATCGAACATAAACTCGGCGAGCGCACGGGCTAACTCGGTTTTACCGACGCCAGTTGGGCCGACGAACAGGAACGAGCCGATTGGGCGACGCGGATCGCGTAAGCCTGAACGTGCGCGCCGGATTGCGTCACTCAATGCGACGATCGCCTCGTGCTGACCGATGACGCGCTCGTGCAGTCGCTCTTCCATATGGATCAGCTTTTCGCGCTCGGTTTCCAGCATCCGGCTGACCGGCACCCCCGTCCAACTGGCGACGATCTGCGCGACATCCTCATCATCGACTACTTCGTCGAGGTCATTCCGGGCCAGCCACTCGTTGCGCTCAGCCTCGAATTGAGTTTGGAGCGCTAGATAGCGCGAGCGGAGTATCGCTGCTCGTTCGTAATCGCGACGAGCACCGGCTTCTTCCTCTTCGGCCTGTAGCCGCTTCAGTTCTTCTTCCTTCGCTTTCAATTCCGGTGGCATCGAGAAAATATCGATCCGCAGTTTGGCACTCGCCTCATCAATCAAGTCGATAGCCTTATCCGGCAGGAAGCGATCGTTGATATAACGGCTCGAAAGCTGTACGGCAGCGCGCAACGCCTCATCGCTAATCGTCAATTGGTGATGTTCCTCATACCGCTTGCGCAGGCCACGCAACATCTCAATGGTTGTCTCCGGGTCAGGTTCCTCAACGAACACCGGAGAGAAGCGTCGTTCAAGTGCCGCATCCTTCTCGATATACTTGCGGTATTCATCAATAGTTGTTGCGCCGATCACCTGAATCTCGCCACGCGACAGTGCCGGCTTGAGCATATTCGAGGCATCGATGCTGCCGGTCGCTGCACCGGCCCCAACAACCGTATGCAATTCATCGATGAAGAGAATAATGCGACCTTTGGCGTTGCGTACCTCGTCCATCACCGCCTTCAGCCGCTCTTCAAACTCGCCGCGGAACTTTGAGCCGGCTACCATGCCGGCTAAATCGAGAGCCAATACCTTGCGATCGCGCAGGGTCGGCGGCACATCGCCACGAGCGATGCGTTGGGCCAATCCCTCGACAATCGCCGTCTTACCGACACCGGTTTCTCCCACCAACACCGGGTTATTCTTGGTACGACGCGACAAAATGCGAATGACCCGTATAATTTCGGCTTCCCGGCCAATGACCGGATCGAGCTTGTCTTGGCGTGCTAGTTCGGTCAGATCGGTACTGTATTTCGTCAGGATTTCGTAGCGGCTCTCGGCCGACGGGTCATCGCTGCGTTGACTGCCACGAATCTCCATCAACACTTGATACATCCGCTCCTGATCGATCTGATAACTCTGTAAAATCCGTGCCGATGGACCGTCGCGCTCGCCCGTCAGTCCGATTAGCAAGTGATCGAGACCAACGTACTGATCACCGAGCCGATTGGCTTCTTCCTCGGCACGTTTGACAAGTCGCTGGGTACGCGGCGTAATATACACTTGACCGCTTATCCCGTGCGTGCTAAGCATTCGGGGGAGCTTTTCCAGCTCACGCTCGATCCGTCGTTCCACCTCTTGTGGATCAACGTTCAGCCGCGTGAGCGCACGACTTGCCAGACCATCGCGCTGGCGGAGCATCGCTAAAAAGAGGTGCTCAACGTCGAGTTGCGAATGCTGATGCTCCTGCATAATTTCTTGCGCTAAATGGAAGGCATGTTGCGCCTTTTCGGTAAATCGCTCCAGTCTCATCGCTTTCCCTCTAGAATGACCGCCTCAGGGCGGGTAAGCAGATCACAACATTGATCTGCTCTGGTAGTATAGCATAGGGTTCGTCCAAAAGGAGACCCGATCTATCAGATTTTTATTATAGAAACGGAGACGATATGGGATGGTTACGACAATGGCGGTACGATCTGGTGGGTATAATCGGGTTAGCCATCCTTGGGATAGTGTGTGCCGGTTTATCCGCGGTGGTGTTACCGGTAGGACGCATTGATGTAGGTACGACCTACGCTTTGCCCTATATCTCAGGCTTTCATGGTCTCGAACGCAACCAACAGTTCTCCTATGCGTTTACGAAAGAACAAGCAACGGTCGCGTTTCCCGGGATTGGCGCCAATTGGACGACGGTCGTCATGCGGGCAAGTGGCTATCGGCCAGATGGCGTACCGCCAGCGGTAGTCACGATAACCGCCGACCGTCCCGTTTCGGTGACAATACAGCTACGCAGTGATGTGGCGCGGTACTACGTGTTGCTACCACCGGGCGATGATCATCTACAGCTTTACTTCACCAGTTCAACGTTCTCAACATCCAGCGATTCCCGCCGCCTAGGATTTGTCATCGATTGGGTGATGGCTTACCAGTTGGTATACGGCTGGCCGTGGCAACAGTCGGTGCATTTGGCACTGATCGGTGTTTTAGGGTACTGGTTGATGCGCCGACTGGCGGTCACACCGATGCCGGCGGTTGTGATCACGACGGTAGCACTCGTTGTGCTGGCCAGCTTGTTAGCTACGTTTCCGCTAGAGTGGGCTATCTTTACACCAATGCTGTGGGGGTTGTTTGTTGGGTTGCATGTGGTGCTGGGACCGTTGCGCGCCTTGACCCGTTTTGCGTTTGTGCGTGGCGGTGAAACGCTGCCACAATGGCATGAAACTTGGCTGTGGCGGATTATCGTGTGCGCAGCCATTATCAAGATCGGTGGTGTGATCTATCCGCAGACTATCGTGTACGATGAGCGCTGGCATGTGCCGCGCACGCAGATGGTGCTCGATGGCCGGTTTATGGAACTGGTTATCCCGAGTCGGGTGACGTTGCTGGGTGATACGGTAGGTTTTGAGGGCGGTCATTTTCCATACTCGCCGTTGTGGTATCTGATTACGGCGCCGTTTGGCCTGATCGGAATCGATCTCGGTCTGGCCTCGAATGTACTAAATACCGCGCTCGATGTTTCACGTAGTTTGTTCATTGCATACGTTGCATTGCGCCTCTTCGGGCAATTCGGAATCGCGGTAGCCGCAGCAGGTTGCTACCATTTGCTGCTCATGCCCTACTTCCTGATCTCGTGGGGGAACTGGCCGACGCAGTTGGGCCTGTGGGGCACGTTGGTGTTGATTGCCGTTGTGTTAGCCTACCACGATGATCCAACAGATCGACGGACGGTGTGGGGCTTGGCAGCAGCCGCAATGCTGGCGATCTTGACATACACGGTAGTAGGGATTATGGCCTTCACTATGATGGGGATATATGCAATTGCCGAACTGATCCGGCGCGAATCGTTGGCAGTTCAACGTGGCCGCTCGGTCATCTTAGGGTTGGTGATTGCCGAAGGGGTAGCGTTTGTGATCTACCATATGTGGTACGTGCCAACCATTGTGACCGAGACGTTGCCGGCGATTACGTCAGCACTCGACCGACGGATTGCCAGGGCAAACCCGTTGCCATTGCCTACTCCGGCAATCGATGCCGCATTTATCATCAATCATCTAACATGGCCGGGTATCTTCTTGATCGTTGGTGGCGCCGTGTTGGCGTGGTTATCGGCTAAACGTGCTCACGCGCTCCTGGTAGCGTGGTGGTCTATTCTCATCCTCTATTCACTGGTCAACTGGACAATCGCTGACATGATATTGAAGCATGTCTTTTTTATGTTGCCGCTTGCCGCCATCTGTATGGCACTGGCACTCAACTGGCTCTGGCAGCAGTCTGTTCCTGGACGCATCGTTGCCGGTCTCTCGTTGGTCTATCTGGCGCTTAGTGTGGCGGCACGCTGGTACCATTTTATTATGGAGAAGCGCCATATCGCTTAAACGTGATGAGCGTTTGCTCACGTAGCCCGATAGTGCCGCTTCCCCCAATGTTATGGTTGCTCGTTGCCCAACCGTTATGATCAGCATAGTACTGTGATCTGATGGGGCTGCGGTGCGGAACCGTCATCGTCAGTGATAGTCATGATACAATGGGAATAGCTTACTATATCGTTCTTACATGCCTATGCAAGGTTCCTTGATTCTAGGGCAAAAACATTGTATGATACGTCAAACGGCAATAGTTTAATCCCCATGAGGACTAGAAAGCTGTTTGCCATGGTGCAACGATTAGCACAGACCGCAAAGATTGGGATTGGTGTATGGTTGGCCGGAGTCACCATTGCGACCTTCTTGATCGTGCCGCAGTACGAAGGGCTTGGTGAGGCTGGTCGGATTGTGATCTTTCATGTACCGACGGCGTGGGTCAGTGTTATTGCCTTTACGGTTTCGGCGATCTTCAGCGGTTTGTATCTCTGGCGGCGACGAGAACGTGACGACCATATTGCCGTCGCTGCGGCCGAAATCGGTTTGTTGTTTACCATCCTCGCCACCGTTACCGGCATGATCTTTTCACAAGTGGCGTGGGGTATTTTCTGGAATTGGGATCCACGTCAGACCTCGATCTTCGTTCTGCTACTCATCTATGCTGCTTTGTTCGCGCTCCGTTCAGCCATTGATGATATGGATCGGCGTCGGCAACTGAGTGCAGTCTATTCACTCTTTGCCTTCGTGACAATGCCTTTTCTCTTTTTTGTTGCACCGCGGATCGCCGATAGTACGTTGCACCCCAACTGTGCCTTTATTCAGGGGAGCAACTGTGATGGTGTAGAGCTTGAAGTGGGGAAAGTTGGGTTGATCGGCGATAACAAAGTCCAGTTGCTCGGTCTTGAGCGACAGGGTAATCTCATTGTTGCCGAGGTGAAGGTGAGTACGCCAGGCTTACAGAGTGAAGCCATCCTTTACCCCAGTCTTGATCTAGTTGACGGCGGTATGGCGGCTCGCCCTGAATTCCCCGGTTCGCGCTTCCAGCTCGGTCTTGAGGAGTATGATGAAGCGCGCGGTACGGTTCGCCTCAATATGGAGGCACCGGGTACGCAGTTGCTCGAGAATCGGCGGACGCTGTACGTCTTCCTTGCAGCCAACCTTGGTTTTACCGCGCTCTTCTTCTGGATGTTACAGGTGCGCTCGTTAGTGCTAAACTTACAGTGGGCTGTCGTACAACGTGGGAGGGCCTAAGATGGATAGTTCATCAATAATCGCAGCCACTGCTGCCGTGCTGTCGGTGTGGATCGTCATTTTCATCTATTTGTGGCGGATCGATGCGACGGCGCGGGCGTTGCGCCGTGAACTAGAGCGTAAACGTGAACATCTTGACGCAACGGCCCCGTCGGCAGAAGTGAGTCGTATTCACGAGGTACGTGAGGACGCGCCGGTTGAGCATCGTTAGGAATTGCAAGCCGTTTATGTTATCGTCTTCAGATTAAGGAGATTGGTATGGCTGTTGCGAACCCTCCATTACGTCGAGGTTTGACCATTAAACCACTGCACGTAGTGGGTATCGGTATTATCCTATTGACGGTGGTGTACGGCTTCTTCGGGTTCCAAGATAGTTTTCGTGCATACACTACCAGTGTTGATGAGGCGATGCGCAGTACGCGCAGTGTGCAATTGGCCGGTTTTCTCGGTAGCACAGGCGAGATCGATGAACAAGGCCGCTTCACGTTTATGCTGCAAGATGAAAACGGCAAACTGATCAAAGTCATCTCTGATGACCCGCGACCGGCCAATTTCGAGCAGGCGATTAGCATCGTGGCGATTGGTCGCTACGATCCGATCGAGCAAGCATTTATGGCCGATGATTTGCTCGTTAAGTGTCCATCAAAGTATCAGGAGATGAATCAAGCGAAACCGTAGATAAATGATCGGTCGTTATCCGACGATCGCTGGAAAGAGTTGCTATGTATCTCTTTGGCACGTTTTTGTTAATGGCCAGCCTCGGCATGACCCTGCTGGCGACGATCAGCTATGGATTGGTGATCCGCGGGCAGCGGGTAGCGCTGAGCTACGCGCGCTTCGGTGTCTACGCTGCGCTGGCCGGCGTGCTGATGTCGTGGACGCTGTTGATCACCGTCTTTCTGGCCCGTCGTTTCGATCTCGATTATGTCTATAACTATAGCTCACGCGATCTTGAGTTCTTCTTTACCATTGCCGCCAGTTGGGCTGGGCAGCCTGGTAGTTTCATGATCTGGCTGTTGTGGGGGTCAATTGCCAGTGCGTTGCTGGTGCGCCGCACAAAGCATTTCGAGCCTTACGTACTGGCAATTGTGATGGCGATTCAGGCAGCAATTATCGGTTTTGTGTTGGTCCTTAATCCGTTCCAACCTCTGATCGATCCATCAACCGGTGCAGCACTGACCCCGGCTGATGGACGCGGCCTTAATCCATTGCTGCACAATTTCTGGATGATTATCCATCCACCGGTGCTCTTTGTAGGCTATGCCCTCACAATGATACCCTTCGCGTTTGCCTTGGCTGCTCTGTGGCGTCGCGATTACGATACGTGGGTGCAACGCGCTTTACCGTGGACGCTGGCTGCATGGGCGTTTCTTGGTCTCGCTCTCCTGCTCGGTGGCTACTGGGCCTACGAGACACTGGGTTGGGGTGGTTATTGGGGCTGGGACCCGGTCGAGAATTCGTCACTAGTACCGTGGCTGATTCTTACCGCGCTCATCCACGGTATGCTGATCCAGCGCACCCATGGTGGTCTGCGTAAGACCAATCTGGTGCTCGGTATAGCGACGTATATTACCGTCTTCTACGCTACGTTTATGACCCGCAGTGGGGTCTACGCCAATTTCTCGGTGCATTCGTTCGTGGCTGAGGGCATTTTCGAGGGATTGGTCGGCTTTCAGATTTTCTTGCTGGCAGTGGCCGTCATTTCCCTGCTCATGCGCTGGAACGATATTCCCGCTCGCCCGCTGAGCGATAAGTTCTTCTCGCGCGATAGCTTCTTTGTGTTGGCGATTATCACCTTGGTGATGACGGCATTGGTCGTTGGTATCGGTACTTCAATGCCGGTTATCTCGGCCATTCCTGGCGTTGGTCATACCCTGCAAGAGTGGATGGGCCGCTATTTCGAGATTGATGATGGCACGCTGATGAACCCACAGGCCCAACCGTTTACAGATGGCCGTTTCTCACTGGCGCCAAGCTTTTATCAGCGCACGGTGCCACCCTTGGGTGTGGTTGCAATTATCCTCCTGATTGTCGGACCATTGCTTGGTTGGCGTGACGCTAATCTCAGTCATCTGCTGCGCGCATTGCGTTGGCCGGCAGTGTTGGCTGTTGTTGCGACGATTGTGGCTCTGATCATCAACGTCCGTGATCTGCTCTCGTTGGTATACGTTGCCGGCGGCGCATTTGCATTCGGTACCAACGTCCTGATGGTCGTGCGTACCTTGCGCGGTGGTTGGTTGCGGATCGGGGGTTACCTTGCTCACATCGGCTTTACGGTGATGGCCATCGGTATGGTGGCTTCGTCAGCGTATGCGACACCTGATACGCGCTTGACCCTCGCTCCCGGTGAGTCGGCCCGTCTGTTTGGGTATGAGTTCATCTTCAATGGGTATCAGCTTGACGATCAGCAGCGTGGTGTGCTCGATCTAACGGTGAGCGACGGTGTCAATACCTTCTCGGCCAGGCCCTATCTCTACTTCAACCAGCGGATGGGCGCTACCATGCAGACGCCCTCGATCCATAGCTATTTCTGGCACGATCTGTATATCTCGCCGGCCGGCTATGATCCTGAGCGCGATCCCTCGCGCCCGGTGCTCGGTGTCGACCAAAGTGCCCAGATGGGGCCGTACATGCTCACGTTCCGCGGGTTTAATATTGATCGCGATGCGATGATGCGTGGTGAGGCGAAGGTCGGGGCCAAAGTTGATGTGCTCTATGAAGGACAGACGATCACGGTTGAGCCGCGCGTCGAAGTGGTGACGAACCCCACTACGAACCAAGGCGAGTTGCAATATATACCGGTCACGCTACCCGGCGGTCATACCTTGTATCTGCGTGAGCTTGATCCAACGAACCGGATGGTTTTGCTCGAAGGGAGTGGCCCCGGTCTGGATGATTTACCGGTAGTACCGGCCAAGGCGGTGATTGCGGTGAGCGTGAAGCCGCTGGTGGTGTTGGTATGGACCGGTGTGATTTTGATGGTCGTCGGTGGCGCAATTGCCTTGGTGCGTCGTTATCTCGAAGGGAGCTTGGCCTTGGCCGGTGTACGGGTCCGGCTGCCCAAGGCGTGGCCTGAATTGGTTACGCAACTCGGTTGGCGAAGAATGAGCCATTCGTGAGTTGATAGTGCATCATACGTTACGAGGTTGTTGATAGTTGTTCAACGTTCGTTGTAAAGGTGATAGCGCTGATATAACGTTTGTACTGGTTGGTCTTAAAGAATCTTTGTGGGTATACCTTGTTCGGGCGATAACGCACAGTGGGAAGATAGCAATGCCAGGTTCCTACCTGCGTTTCGCTACTATGACATCCAATCCCACATCCTTCCCAACCAGCCGTATCTTCTTTAATGTTAGTTGTGTCTCTCCGCTAATCACCCGCTGATCGATTTCATACTCGGCCGTATCGAGTCGGTTTGGGTGTGATGGTTGCTCAATGCCCGATCAATATATCATAGTGCTAGATGTTATCGTGGTGAAGTAGAGGATTCCGGTGCGGTCGTGGTTGGTAGTTACGCAAACTACCGGTCGCGACCGTTGTAGTGAAGAGCAATGACCGACTATTACGAAATCCTACAAGTTCATCCCAAGGCTGATGCGGAAGCGATTCGGGCCGCGTATGAACGACTGCGCGAGCGTTACGCTCCCGAACGGTTAGAAGGTGCGGCTGAAGAGTTAGTTGCGCTGGCGCGCCAACGTCGTGATGAAATCGAACGGGCTTACGCCATACTGAGCGATCCACAACGACGTGCCGAATATGATCGGGAGCGACAGGAATCGGCGCACGCGGAACCGAATACGAAACATACCCCCAGTTCGTCAGCACCGATTGTTGATGATGATGAGCTTATCGATTTTCGGCCGCTGCCACCGGCGCGTCGGCAAGAACGGCCACCGGGTTTCAACCCACAACCGTATCTCTCACCTACCCACAAGACATCGCCTGGTCGGGGTCGTGCCGTGCAACGCCAGTTGCCAGTCTGGGTCTTGCCCTCACTGATCGTAGCTGCCGCGACGTTCAGTATTGTGCTCGGTACACTGATCAGTACGGCTGTGGTTGCACCGACGACGTTCACGCAGCCCACACCTACCATTATTCCTCCGACGCCAACCTTGCGTGAGGTGCTCGATCAGTTTGAAGGACAGGTAATCGCCGCACAACAGGTGGTAGGACAAGTGCCGGATAACCCCAACGCATGGGTAAACTTGGGTAATGCGCTGTTTGACAGTGTTGTGTTTGTCCGTGAACAACTCGCTAACGGTGATACGGAAACCCGGCGTATTTATCAGGAGCGCTTGCCGCGTTGGTTAGAAGCGGTAGAAGCTTACCGCAAGGCTCTCGAACTTCAACCGGACAATGAGGTGGTACGGGCTGACATTGCTGCCAGCTTGTGCTACTACGGCCTTGATACCCGTAATCCACAACGGGCCCAGGAGGGGCTTGCTGAAGCTGAGAAAGCGCTTACCGCTGCCCCGCAAGATGCTCGCGTGTTGCTTTCACACGGTATCTGTCTGATCGCCGTTGATCCACCACAAGTCGAACGAGCTATTCAACAGTGGCGGTTGGTATTGTCAATCCCAGGAGTGAATCCGGGCCTGCAATTACAAGCTCAGATTCTGATCAACGAGTATAGTAAGTAAAAGCTAACCGTCCTGGTAAAGGTATGTTACAATGTCAAGTATGACAGGGTATACATATTACAGTTTGCTCGGTGTTAGCCCAACTGCCGATCAGGCAGCAATAGCCGCTGCGTATGAACAGCAGCGACAACGATACGACCCAGCACGTCTGACAGACCTTGACGGTGAGCTGGCGACCATCGCTCGTCAGCGACTCGCCGAACTAGAGCATGCCTACTACGTGCTCAGTGACCCTGAGCGTCGCCGTCAATATGATATTAGTCAAGGACTCACCACCTCAAGCCCACCACCGGCGCGACGCACCCTTAGCCGCAAAGAAGTCATCAGTGCCTTTATCTTTTCCTTCCTGGCAGTAGGGTTGGTCGCTATCGTTTGGCTAATGACCAACCGCGATACAGTAAATACTCCACCGATGGGACAGCTCGACCGTCCAGCTCCCAACTTTACTGCACCGGAGCTACGTGGCGGAACGGTTGAACTGGCACAATATCGGGGTAGAGTAGTATTAATCAATTTTTGGGGTACGTGGTGTGAACCGTGCAAACGCGAATTACCAGCGCTCCAGCAGGCCTACGAACAGTTTTCCGAGCAAGGGTTGATGGTTATCGGCGTTAATCTTACCGATGATGAACAGGTGAACGGCCAAACGATAGAGGATATAGCAGCTTTTCTTGCTCAGTACGGTGTCACCTATCCAATTGCTCTCGATGTTGATGGCGCGATCGCCGAGGCCTATCGGATTTTTCCACTACCAACGAGCTATTTCGTCACTACCGATGGTCAACTCCGCTACGTACACATCGGAGAATTGACATTTGCTGACATTGCTGCTCGCTTTGCTGAGTTGCGACCGGTCGGTGATAAGCAGCCGTAAGTGTGTTGGGGTGAAGCAATGGAACAGCAGTATACCATCTTGGTTGTTGATGACGACAATGGCCTGCAAGAGTTAGTACGGGTACGGCTGGAACAAGAAGGCTATCGCGTGTTACAGACGATCAGTGGTATTGAAGCAATTTCGCTGATCCGTCAACAGCGACCCGATCTGGTCATTCTCGATATCATGCTACCCGATCTTGATGGGCTGACGGTTTGTCAACAGGTGCGTGAATTCGCGTCGACCCCAATTTTGATGCTCACGGCTAAGGCGGCCGCAAGAGATATTATCACCGGTCTCGATCAAGGGGCCGATGATTATCTCACCAAACCGTTCAACTACGATGAATTGCTGGCTCGTATTCGTACCCTTCTCCGTCGCGTGCCATCTGTGAATCGCCCGATCACTGTCGGTAATGGTTTGATCACAATCAACCCACGCCAACGCGAGGTTCGCGTGCGGGGTACAATCATCGATCTTACCCCCACCGAGTATCAACTGCTGATGGTCCTGGCCGAACAAGCTGGGGCAGTAGTAACACACGAGCAGTTACTGCGTGCAGTATGGGGTAATGAGCCGAACCGTGATAACGATTATCTGAAGGTCTATATCTGGCATCTGCGGCGCAAGATCGAACTTGATCCGCGCCAACCGCAACTGTTGCTTACCGAGTGGGGAGTGGGTTATCGCCTCCTTCCCTAATTGACAGAAGCTGATGAGCGTGCTATACTATATAGCGCTGAGAGCGCGGGAGTAACTCAGTTGGTAGAGTGTGTGCTTCCCAAGCACAATGTCGCGGGTTCGAGTCCCGTCTCCCGCTCCAAACGTTTCCCCCGACGAACTAGTCGGGGGATTTTTATGTCGAAACCTATCACAATGGGCTGCGTATTTGCTCGGGGGTAAGAGACCCTGCCGTAATGAACCGGACGATGACGATACCGTGGCACCGTTTCCAAACCCTATGAAATAAGCCGGGGATAGGCTTCCCCGGCGATACTTTCTATCGGAGTATGAGCGAGCAGGTGACCGGCTAATCTAACCCCAGATAGGCTTTCTGCACCATCTCGTTATTACGCAAATTAGTGGCACTATCTTCGAGTACAATCACACCACTCTGCAACACATAACCGCGGTGTGCAATTGAGAGCGCCTGCAAAGCATTTTGCTCAACTAATAACACCGTCGTCCCTTGCTGATTGATTGTTTGAATGATCTCAAAAATCTGCTCGACCAGCACCGGTGCCAAACCCATTGAAGGCTCGTCGAGCAAGAGCACCTGCGGACGGGTCATCAAGGCGCGTCCGATTGCCAACATCTGCTGCTCACCACCGGACAACGTACCACCCTTCTGATTTGTTCGTTCGCGCAAGCGGGGAAACAGGGTTAACACACGATCAAGGTCGGCCTGATACTCTGGGCTGCGGGTGTTATAAAGGAATGCCCCCATTTCGAGATTTTCTAACACGGTGAGTCGCGGAAAAATGCGACGCCCCTCAGGCGACTGAGCAATGCCCAATTTAACAATGTCGTGTGGTGGCAAGGTATCGATTCGCTGCCCCTTGAAGAGAATCTGGCCTTGACGTGGCTTCAGCAACCCAGAGATTGTCCGTAACGTTGTGGTTTTACCGGCACCATTCGAGCCGATCAGGGTAACGATTTCGCCCTTCTCGACCGTCATCGAGATACCCTTTAGGGCGTGAATTTTGCCATAATAGGTGTGAACATTCTGCAATTCAAGCAGGGCCATACAATCCTCAACTATCTACCCTACCTTGTGCTGCCACAGGGCAATTATCCTCTCGTGAACCGGCGCAATACTATCTGCCTAGGCAGCGTGACTTGCGGCACCTTTGCCAAGATACGCTTCGATCACCCTTGGATTGGCACGAATTGCTTGCACATCGCCTTCAGCGATCTTACTCCCGTAATCGAGCACCGAGATCCGCTCCGAGATGGACATCACCAGTCGCATATCATGTTCGATCAGAATCACCGTAATCCCACGTTCATCGCGCAAGCGGCGGATGAGGTGGGTGGCTTCCGTCGTCTCGTGCGGATTCATCCCGGCAGTTGGCTCATCGAGCAAAATAATCTTGGGATCACCGGCCATCGCACGAGCAATCTCTAATCGGCGCTGATCACCATAGGGCAAGTTTTTCGCCAATTCATCGCGCTTATCGGCAATACCGACAAAATTCAGTAACTCTATCGCCTTAGCGCGCGCCTTTGCTTCTTCACGCAACATACTGCGTGAACGGAAGATAATATTCCAGATCGGCGCATCGAGATGAACGTGCATTCCGACAAGCACGTTTTCGAGCACCGTCATATTCCCAAATAGCCGAATGTTCTGGAAGGTGCGGCGCATCCCAAGTGTCGCGATCTGATCGGAGCGCCAGCCGGTAATATCTTGCCCGGCAAAGACAACCCGCCCCTTGTCGGGCTTGTAAATACCGGTTAACACGTTAAAGAAGGTAGTCTTCCCGGCACCGTTAGGGCCGATCACACTCACAATACTACCCGGTTCAACGGTGAAAGTCACGTCATTCACCGCCACCAGACCACCGAAAATCTTGGTAATATTCGTAGCTTCGAGCAGCGCCATAGCTATCTCCCTGTGTCGGTGCCGGCCGGTTGATTTACTGTATCAGTCTCTAGCTCCTCGTCCGTAACCACAACATCGTGCTGTTCTTCTCGTCGTCGTTCGTCAGGCCACAGTCCCTCTGGGCGGAAAATCATCATCAGCACCAACAGTAAGCCGAACAGCAAGCGCTGATACTGCGTCGGATCAAACTGACGTGGGATGGGAGCACCGGCAGCCTGCGCTTCACGTAACACGGTTGCGATCCGAGGCAAGATCTGGAGGTCGAGCATTGTCACAATAATCGCGCCGAGCATTGCACCGGGAATCGATCCCATCCCGCCCAGGATAACCATTGCCAGAATGTTGATCGAACGGAGCAAGTCGAACGTTGGTGGATTGATAAAGAGCTGTTTCGCAGCAAAAACGACACCCATCACACCGGCAAAGGAAGCACCGATAGCAAAGGCAAGGAGCTTCATCCGTACCCGCGGAATGCCCTGCGCCACCGCAGCGATTTCATCTTCGCGGATTGCCTCCCACGCTCGACCAATGCGTGAATATTTGAGGCGGGCTACAACGATAACTGAGAGTAAAACAATGATGAGTACAAGGTAGTAAAAGAAAAGCTGGTAGAGCTGATTATCGTCGGCCTGAATGCCGAGATTACGAATTTGGTCCACAATAATTAACGGTGGCCGCTCGATGGCGCGAATTCCTTGGGAACCGTTCGTTACATTTACCGGACGGTCGAGATTGTTCGCAACCACGCGGATGACTTCACCGAAACCGAGCGTGACAATCGCCAGGTAATCACCACGTAGGCGCAATACCGGCAAACCGAGCAACACACCGGTGATTAGTCCCAGAATGAGACCGATGATGAGGAAGGGGTAGAACATGATCGGATCCACCGGACCCCATGCCGGGTTAATCTCGGTAATTTGGGGGGTACTCATAATCCCCCACGCATAGGCGCCTACGGCAAAGAAGGCCACATAGCCGAGGTCAAGCAGGCCGGCAAAACCGACCACAACATTGAGGCCTAGCGCCAACGCGGTAAAGATACCGGCTTGGGTCGCCACATCGATGTAGAAGGGGTTGAGCAGACCAAAGTACGGGAGCACAACCCCCAACGCAAACACCCCCAAGACGGCTTTAAACCATGTTGCCACCCGCGCACGATAAGTTACCAACATCGAAAGCAGAAACAGAACGAAGACGACATCGGTGCTCAGGGAGGTGCGTGGGTTCGTCAGCAAGAGGATCGAACAGGCCAATACATAGAGTACCAAAAACCCGTATGCAGTCGGCCCACTGCTCAGTGGCGTAGTTACACGCTGCCAGAGACTTTGCGATGATGTACTTGTCGTCATAGCTACACCTTCTGCGTTGTTGCCTCACCGAGCAAACCAGAGGGCCGGAAAATGAGGAGGAGGATCAAGATACTAAAGGCCGCAATATCGGCATAGGCTGCTCCTGAGAAGTTACCGGCAGTAAAGATGGACAGATATGCAGCTACAAACGCCTCGAGGAAGCCAAGCACAATCCCACCGACCATCGCACCGGTAATATTACCGATCCCACCGAGAACTGCGGCAGTAAATGCCTTGAGGCCGGGGATCAGGCCCATATATGGGTTAACGGTACCAATGCGCAACCCAAACAAAGCACCGGCAGCTCCGCCTAGGGCTCCACCGATGAGGAAGGTGAGCGCAATGATCCGGTTGACATCAATTCCCATCAGACTCGCCGTTGGCATATCTTGCGCGGTAGCCCGAATCGCTTTGCCCAATTTGGTGACGTTAACCACATAGTTTAGCACTATCAACATCAATGTCGCAGTGACAATAAAGATCAAATCACGTGGGCTTAAAATGACCGGAACGCTTCGCTCGCCAACTTGCATGGTGAATAGTTGGAGCGGCGGACCGAAATCAGGGGTTTGATAACGGGCATTAAAGCCAAGGGGCGTGTTGGTCATTACCAAACGGGCAAGGTCTTGCAAAATCAGAGACATTCCGATGGCCGAAATCAACGGTACCAGTCGTGGGGCATTACGCAATGGCCGGTAGGCTATCCGTTCGACGGTAACCGCTAGTGTACCACAGAATGCCATAGCCACAAGCACAACAAGCAGGACAAATACTAATGGCGGCATACTTGCCAGAGTGCCGGAACTCACCAAGATAAAACTGACCGTCGCTCCGACCACGCCGCCGATCATGAAGATTTCACCGTGGGCAAAATTAATAAACTCAAGGACGCCATAAACCATCGTGTAGCCAAGGGCGATGGTGGCGAAAAGAAAGCCACGCACGAGCCCGTCAATGATCACTTGCGGGAGAATAATTGTTACCCGCTGCATAATATCGGGCTGGCTTGGCGAAAGGATGAGGGCGAAGACGATGACGAGCAGTGCTAAGCTAGCAGCACTTCCAACAATGAAGGCCAATAATTGACCGACCGGACCTAAAACAACCCCAAGAACTTCACCGAGAGACCGGCGAGCAGTGGTGGGGGAAACCGTTACATCGACAGCCATGCACTCTCCCGAACAGCGTAATGGGCACATGCGTAAGTTGAAGAGTACTTACGCATGTGCCGACAGATAACCGAACTTATTGCGGCGGTGCAATCTCGAGGCGGCTAATCAGTTTGTTCTGATTCCAATCAGCCGCATTGACCTGCAACACGAAGTAGGTAGCAACCGTCGGGTCGCCCTTCGCGTTAAACTTGAACGTACCGGTAATGCCGGGGAAGGGCGGCAAATTGCGGATCGCCTCTAGGACTTGGGCGCGAGTCGGCTTACCACCGGCGGTGATCGCAGCCGACAAGATACCGGCGGCGCAAATGTTGGCTGCGTCGTAGGCTTGTGCCGAGAAGGGCGGCGCACCTTCACCGTAGGCAGCTTGGTAGTCAGAGGCGTACTTCGCTGCCTTGGGGAACTGGCTCACCGGCGCAGCGACCGAGGTGTAGTACATCTTGTCAACGGCATCGCCGGCCAGCTTCGCCAACTCTTCGGAGTCAAGGCCGTCGGGACCCATAAACTGAGCGGTGATACCGCGGTCACGGGCTTGGCGGAAGAACGGACCGGCCTGGTCGTAAATCCCACCGAAGAAGATCAGGTCAGGATTGGCGGCCAAGATGGGGGTGAGGATTGCCGAAAAGTCACTCTTCTCTTCGGTACCCTCGAAGCCGAGCACCTGGATACCGTTCGCCTCTGCCGCTTTGCGGAAGAACTCGGCAACACCCTGCCCGTAGGCGGTGGTGTCGTGGATGATGTAGACCGACTTAATCTTCAGCTCTTCGCGGGCGAACTTCTCGGCCACCGAGCCTTGCACATCGTCGCGACCGACGACGCGGAAGGCAACCTCATAGCCACCCTCGGTGATGTTGGGGTTGGTGTTGGCCGGCGAGACCATTGCCAGCCGGGCATTCTTGTAGTCCGGCAGGGCTGCCAGCGCCACACCGGAGTTCAGGTGCCCGACAACGCAGAGGATGTCGGGGTCTGATACGATATTCTTCGCGTTCGCCGACCCAACCTCCGGCTTCGCCTGATCGTCGAACGGCACGACCTCAAATTTGACACCCAGTGCGCTCAGTTGGCTGTTAATCTCTTCGATTGCCAGCTCAACTGCATTCTTCATACCGGTACCGAGCGCAGCCTGCCCACCGGACAGTGGCCCTTGCGTAGCAATCTTGATCGTACCGAGCTTACCGGCCACCGTGCTCAATTGTGCAGCCAGTGCTGCTAGATCAAACTCAGTTGTACCGCCACCGGTCGCGCCGCCAGCAGTTTCGGAACCGGGAGGTGCAATCTCAAGTCGGCTCACCAACCGGTTGCTGTTCCAATCAGCCGCGTTGACCTGCAACACGAAGTAGGTAGCGACCGTCGGGTCTCCCTTTTCATTAAAGGTGTACGTGCCGGTAATGCCCTTGTAGGCAGACAGTTTCTTGATCTCATTGAGCACCTGCTCACGAGTCGGCTTTCCGCCGGCTGCCTTCGCTGCATTTGCAATCGCAGTAAGGCAGATACCGGTCGCATCGTAGGCTTGCGCCGAGAAGGGTGGAGCGTCTTCACCGTAAGCCGCCTTGTAATCAGAGGCATACTTCGCTGCATCAGGGAACTGGCTCACCGGCGCAGCGACCGAGGTGTAGTACATCTTGTCAACGGCATCGCCGGCCAGCTTCGCCAACTCTTCGGAGTCAAGGCCGTCGGGACCCATAAACTGAGCGGTGATACCGCGGTCACGGGCTTGGCGGAAGAACGGACCGGCCTGGTCGTAAATCCCACCGAAGAAGATCAGGTCAGGATTGGCGGCCAAGATGGGGGTGAGGATTGCCGAAAAGTCACTCTTCTCTTCGGTACCCTCGAAGCCGAGCACCTGGATACCGTTCGCCTCTGCCGCTTTGCGGAAGAACTCGGCAACACCCTGCCCGTAGGCGGTGGTGTCGTGGATGATGTAGACCGACTTAATCTTCAGCTCCTCGCGGGCGAACTTCTCGGCCACCGAGCCTTGCACATCGTCGCGACCGACGACGCGGAAGGCAACCTCATAGCCACCCTCGGTGATGTTGGGGTTGGTGTTGGCCGGCGAGACCATTGCCAGCCGGGCATTCTTGTAGTCCGGCAGGGCTGCCAGCGCCACACCGGAGTTCAGGTGCCCGACAACGCAGAGGATGTCGGGGTCTGATACGATATTCTTCGCGTTCGCCGACCCAACCTCCGGCTTTGCCTGATCGTCGAACGGTGCCAGCTCAACCCGGAAGCCAAGTTCAGCAAGTGGGCCAGACAGTTGCTTGACTGCCAGCTCGGCGGCATTCTTCATACCGGTACCGAGCGCAGCCTGCCCACCAGACAGTGGGCCTTGCGTAGCAATCTTAATAACTTGTGCCGGTGCTGCCGTGGTTGGTTGTGGCGCAGCAGTCGGTGCCGGGGCCGTGGTGGCCTGTGTAGCCGGCTGAGGGGTTGCTGTCGGCTGGGCCTGACCACCACCGCCACAGGCGGCAAGCATGGAGGCCAGCATACCGACCAGCAGGAATAGACTGATCGCACGCTTCATAACCGATTTCTCCTTGTTTTAAATCTGTAATCTGCCTTCGCCACGTGGTGCTGATCACAACGAAACGGGAGCGAGTCGCAGTATGCCGACTTTGCGCACCATTGCGTTGTGAACAGTTAACCACAGTGGATGACAGTAGGCGAATATACGCGATTCGCGTCAGTTTGTCAAGCAGGCTAGCCCCGGCTACAATAACGATGGCAGCGCGTCTTGTTGGTCAACAGGCTAATGGCGGTAACATGTTCTGTTGGTCTTTGAGGTATGTGATACTATGCACGATGACACACCATCGGTTCCATTTTGGGTAATCGGGCTTTTCGGTGCAGCGTTCCTCATCGGGTTGAGCATCTTTTTGCAACAATCCAAAACCATTGCCCTGAGCGATCAATTTGCACGACAACCACCACCGGCGTTGCCGCTGCCGGCGCTCCCACAGCTTGAGCTGAAGGATTTGGCGCCGGAGGCGCAAGCAGCGGCACGTACTCTTTGGCAACAGCTTACAGATGGTCGTCGCGGCCAACCCGTCGATCCGGTTACCCGCAACTCGCGCGTGCAGGTGACTATTGATGCCCTCGAACCAATTGCCGGTGGGGTGAAAGTTAGGGGAACGGTGACGAACCTGACCAATGCCGATCTGATGGTGCCGATAAGTGCGTTCGAGTTGCGAGATAGTGCTGGCGAACGTTACCGTGCGCCAGGAACAACGATTGCCAACTTGCCACCAGGTGGTTCAACCCCGCTTGAGTTGAGTGTGCCGTTACCGGCAGGACGCGGATTGTTACTGATCACGGAGTTGCCGCCCGATCCACCACTTGAGCAACGATTATTGATCGATGTGCAGGGAACACAACCATGACTGAAACGCTGAGTCGGCGGCTAGCTGCCGTTCGTGAACAGATTGCTGTCGCTGCTGCTGCTGCCGGTCGTCGGGTTGATGAGATTCAGTTGATCGCGGTCAGTAAGACCCATCCACCTGAGGTTGTGGCAGCCGCAGTGGCAGCCGGTGTGAGCGATCTCGGTGAGAATCGGGTGCAAGAGGCGCAGCAAAAGATCGCGGCGTTGACCCATCTCCAACCACACCCGCGCTGGCACCTGATCGGTCATTTACAGCGCAATAAGGCAAAGCTCGCCGTCAGTTTGTTCGATCTGATTCATTCGGTTGATAGTCTACGATTGGCCGAGGCACTCGATCGGCATGCCCGTGAGCTTGATCGACGGATGCCGATATTGCTTCAGGTTAACGTCAGTGGTGAAGCGAGCAAAGAAGGTTTTTGGTTGCCCGGCGGAATCACCAACGATGCCGCTTACCGTGAACTATTGCCCGCTATCGAGGCCATCCTCGCATTGCCGGCACTTGAAGTGTGCGGTCTGATGACCATCGCACCGATTGTCGACCACCCGGATGCGGCTCGACCTTACTTCGCCGCCTTGCGTGCGTTGCGCGACGATCTGGCCCGTCGTTACCCACAGGCAAGTTGGCGGGAGTTGTCGATGGGTATGAGTGATGACTTGAGTGCTGCGATTGCCGAGGGAGCGACGATGGTGCGGATCGGGCGGGCGATTTTCGGCGAGCGCCATTAGACGTGAGGTATCGAGGAGCAGCAGGCGTATCGGTATGAGCACGCTGTATCGAATGGAACGATCATGAAACGGCTTCCTGATGATTTTACAATCCTGGCGCTTGAAACGTCGTGTGATGAGACGGCAGCCGCGGTCGTGCGTGGTGGGCGCGCAGTGATCAGTAATATCGTCGCTTCACAAATGGCGACGCATGAGCGGTATGGGGGTGTAGTACCCGAAATTGCCTCTCGCCAACATATCCTTAGTCTGGCGCCGGTAGTACGGGCAGCGTTGGCCGCGCTTCCTAACGGCTGGAATGATGTCCACGCCGTGGCGGCTACTCACGGTCCCGGTCTGAGCGGTGCGTTGTTGACCGGTCTCAATGCAGCCAAAGCTATGGCGTGGCAGCGTGGCTTGCCGTTTGTCGCGGTGAACCATCTGGAAGCCCATCTGTACGCCGGTTGGTTAGGCAGTGACCCGCCGCCGCCCTTCCCACTCGTTGCTTTGTTGGTCAGTGGTGGGCATACCTTACTGGCCTTGATCCACGATCATGGTCAATACGAATTGCTCGGTCAAACTCGTGATGATGCTGCCGGTGAAGCGTTCGATAAGGTAGCGCGAATTCTGGGCTTGGGATATCCGGGTGGGCCGGCGATCCAGGCTGCCGCGGCGCAGGCAACCCCAGGTGGAGTCTTGCCACGGGCATGGCTCCGCGATAGCTACGATTTCTCATTCAGTGGACTCAAAACTGCCGTCCTGCATCGCGTCCAGGATCGGTTGGCGCAGGCAGCCCGTCTCAGTGGACGAAAGAGTTCAAACGAAACACCACAACTCGATGCGCCATTTGTTGCTCAGATGGCGTATGCGTTTCAAGAGTCGGTTGTTGATGTGTTGGTAACGAAGACGGTTGATGCAGCACGTCGCTATAAGGCGCAGGCAATACTATTGGCCGGCGGCGTGGCGGCGAACCGACGGTTGCGTGAAGAATTGAAGCGGCGCGCCAGCGTACCGGTACATCTACCGGCACTTGACCTCTGCACCGATAATGCAGCGATGGTGGCAGCGGCTGCATTCTACCGCTTTGAAACCGGTATCCAACATGGCTGGGATGTTGATGTAACGGCCAGTTTACCCTTGGGGGCATAAACGGCACGGATGCGGAGGAAATCCGCGAATCCCCCCATTTGGTTGGCCCACCGACCATCCACCGGTTATAACGGTACCGCAAGGACTTGGTTGGCAATCCGCGCAATCGCTTCGCCATAGTTACGACCAGGGCTAGCCCATCCTGCACCGCGCGCACCAAGTGGATTATGGACGCGACCAAGTTGCTTGATCGTCTGCGCGCTGCCGCGAAACGCGCCTGGGAAGGGCCGATAGCTAAGGGCTTTGGCGATCAATTCGCGTTGCGGAGGAGTTTCACTGCCGTCAGCAAGTGCGTAGGCGAGTAAGCGGCCAACATGGGCCGGAACAGCGTCATCAGTCCATGTTGCGAAACTGACGCCCGCTTCCCACCGCTGACGTTGGGGGTTGTAGGCCCATCCACGTGGATTGACGGGCTGCTGCTGTTGTGATTGCCCGGTTACCCCGATACCGGCGGGGTTTCGTTGCGGGCGTTGACTCCAGAAGCTGGTCAGATTCCCCGTCTCATGAATCATTTGTGCCACCGCAATGAGAGGATCAACGCCGACCGTGAGACAAATGCGTACATATGCCGGAATAATAACATCGGCGACATCTTTCTCGGTATACTCGCCGTGCGGCCGACTAAGGATATAGCGGCTCATCTGATCCATAGCAGCCGTTTGCGGGCCAAGGATAGGACTGTCGGCAGTGTACATCATCAATGGCCCCCTTTATGTCCGAATAAGCTGCGGTGCGTAGTCGACGCGGGGATGGTAGATCGATTGTAAATTATTGACAAAGACCGTCTTAATCTGCCGGAGTTCGCGCATCGTCAGAGGCGCATCGTTCAGTTCCCCTTCCCGCACCCGGGCATCAATAATGGATTGAACAAGTTCATCGAGGGTAACAGCGCCATTCGTCGAACGCTCGCTGCTCTCACCATTACGGGTCGCGATCAGCTTCCCATGTTGCGCCTTCGAACGCACGGTTGCTTCTACCGAATCGGCCAACATCAAAATGGCCTGTTCGCGCGTTTGTGGACGGGGCCCAGGATAGCGAAAGTCGCGTTCATCGACATTATCGTAGCGTTGCAGTGCTTGTTGGTAAAAATGACGTACTAAGCCGGTACCGTGATGAGTGGCAATGAAATCGATAATCTGTTCAGGTAAACCGGCAGCGCGGGCCATCTTGATCCCCTCACGCACGTGATCAATGATGATTTGGGCGCTAATGTACGGGTCAAGCTCATCATGCACATTTTCACGCCCCATCTGATTATCGGTAAAAAATGCCGGGCGAATCGTCTTGCCAATATCGTGATAATAGGCAGCAACCCGCAGCAAGAGCGCATCGGCACCGATTGCCTCGGCGGCAGCCTCGGCCAGATTACCGACGGCCACACTATGGTAATAGGTACCGGGCGCTTCACGGATCAGCTTACGTAGCAGTGGGCGTGAGGGATGCGCCAGTTCCATCAACTGCAATGCCGTCACTTGTCCGGCCAAGCGCGCTATCACATTGAACAGGCCGAACGAAAGAATTGTCGTCAGACCGCCGTTCGTCAGAGCGCTCATGCTCGTGGTGAGCATCCAGCCGCTAAAACCAGACAGGCTAAAGATAGCTTGTTGACTAAGCCAGAAGGTCGTCTCAAACCCGATAATCGTCGCAGTCATCCCAAGACCGGCGATCAAAAATGAGCGGAGCCGGTCGGCAGTGCGAACGAGCAAAATAGCGCTTGTACAACCGGCAAACAACGTGACGACCAACGTCAGATCGTTGCCTTCCAGGACACCGATAACGATAGCAGCCAGCAGACTAACGGCAAAACCGAGTTGGCCGGAAAAGACGACGGTGGTCACGACGGCGAGCGTGGCCAATGGAAAAAAGACGGGCCGTGCATCGTAGATGAGGAAGGTGAGACGGGCAAGGAGGAGAGTACCGACCACGATACCGATCAAAGTAAAGAGTGATCGGGTCTGGACAAGCAGGGATGGTTGAAAAACCCCGAGATAACCGAAGAGTCCGGCGCTCAGGAAGGTTGCCAGGAGGCCATAACCGAGCAGTTCTGACCAACCAAGGGGGCGTGGCATCGCACCGGTTGCCTGCAATTTCTCGATATGGGCCGGAGTAACGATCTCGCCGGCGCGAATGATCATTTCGCCGGCGAGCACCTTCACCTCTACCGGAGCAACCTGTGCGGCTGCATTTGCCCGCCGTTCTTCGGTAGCAGCGCGATCGAGGGTACGATTGACGCGCAGAAAAGCGGCCGTTATCGTTTGTGCGAGTTCGCGTTGTACCGGATCAAGGTTCGTGGTGGCCAACCAGAACCCTAGCCAGCGTTCACGGAGCTGGTTCAGCGCTCGCTCATCGACGGCATAATCGTAACGCTCGATTGCGCGGTCGTAGAGACTGAGAATGGTTGTGCGCAGAAGCGACCACTCCTCATCATCAAGTGATAACAACAGACGAACCTGTTCGGTGGTAAAGGTAACATCGGCGCTAGGCAAATCTTGGAGAGCGCGTAACCGTGCTGCTTCATTAAGGGTGGGATCATTACGAATCCGCCCGATCATATCGAGCAGGGCAAAGAGGTTACGACGCTGCTCAATCGGAATCTGCGGATCGTTAAAATAAACCAGATTATCGGGATTATTTTCAGCCTGTTTACGCCGTTCGGCAGTCAGTACTTCGCTCGTATAGATGACCTCATTCGGAGCAACAATACTGATAGGACTAGGTTGACCCACCTGTAACCCGCTCGCGCCAGGGAGACGGAAAGTAGACACTGCCCAGATTCCGGCCCAAAGTAAGAGCACCGCCAACGACAACCGTACTTGCCCTCGTGAGAGAGTCAAGCGTGGTGGGTGGATCAACCTACGGAACGGTCGGTAGCGCAAAAGGGCTTTCATGGGCTTCTTTGGTAGGCGAGAGTTATGATGCACTTAACAATTCGCGTGCAATCTGACTCAGCGTGCGATTTTCCGCCTTTCCCTTGAAGCGTTCGAGCAAAACCGGCATCACCTTCCCCATTGCAGCAGGACCGCTCTCCCCCAATTCAGCAATGACGGCGGCCACGAGTGGGCGTAACTCCTCAGGACTGAGCATTTTTGGCAGATATTCACTCAGCACAGCGATTTCAGCCTCTTCAGCCGCTGCAAGATCGGCACGGCCCGCCTTGTGGTAAATCTCGGCAGCGTCACGCCGGCGCTTAATCTCACGGGCAATGACCGCCTCTTGTTCAGCCTCACTCAAAGCGGCGTGGCTATCGATAGAGATATTGGCCTTCGCCGCCTCGATGGCAGCCGGATCGCCGGCATGTTCGGCTTCGATAGCGGCGACGGCAGCATCGAACCGCTGCTTGGCCGCTTCGAGTTGAGCCGATTGGAGCGCAGCGCGGGCAGCACGAATAGCATTGACACGCACTTTATCACCGGCGCGCATTGCTTCTTTCAGATCGTTAAGTAGACGTTCTTGAATACTCATTGTGAGCCTCCTGTCAGTGATCATATCCGGTACGCCACAGTGTTTAGGTTCGTGTCGTCGTTAGAGAATGACCCGACGTGGGTAGACACGAGCCTTTTCAGCACTAATGATCGCCCGGATTTGACCCACCGCTTCATCGAGACGGTCAGCGTGATTGATGACCACGTAGTCGAAATTGGGTAGCTGTGCCAGCTCATCGGCGACCATCGCCAAGCGTCGCTCTACCTCTTCCGGCGATTCGGTACGTCGCAGCATTAAGCGATGCCGCAGTTCGTCGAGAGAAGCAGGGGCCAGAAAGATAAAGACCGCCTCAGGAGCCAACCGCTTGATGGTCGCTGCACCGTCGACGTTGATCCGTAAAATAACATCGCGTCCGCTGGCCATAGCCTGCCGAATCTCGGATTTGGGAATACCTTTATACTGACCGTATACTTCGGCCCATTCGAGCAGCTCATCGTTGTCGATCATCTCGCGAAAACGTTCGGCGGTCACAAAATGATAATCGACACCGTCGATCTCGCCGGGCCGTCGTGGGCGACTGTTGGCAGTTACGACAAAATGAAACGGAAAACCCAGCTCACGCATCCGCATCAGTACCGAGTCTTTGCCAACACCTGATGGTCCCGAGATAACTACGAGGAGTGGCTGCGGTGGTTTACCTTGCAACACCGGATTGAGGAGTGGTTCCATCGTTCACGCTCGCCTTGTGGTATCCTGCCGGTGCTATCGTCAATGATTCGGGTGGTTTGCGTATGTACTTCGATGCTCTTACCCTTGCCGCCGTTGTTGATGAATTACAGTCAACAATCTTGTTTGGACGCATCCAGCGCGTTCTACTCGTTGGGCCGTTGACTATCGGCTTGGAGGTCTATGCTCACGGCCAACGCCGGTATGTGATCGCCTCTGCCGATGCGCAAACGGCGCGCATTCATTTGGTTAGTCAACGACTAACCCGTGGCGTTGATGGTGAAACGCCGTTTTTACTCCTTATGCGCAAATACGTACTCGGTGGACGAATCGTGAACATTGAGCAGCCGCCCTACGAACGAGTCGTTTTGTTCAGTATAACGAAACCGGCGGAGTCGCGCAAACGCTCACATTCTCCTGATCTTGATGAAGTGATCCTTGACGAACTGGATGATGATGAGACGGAGGAGACCAACGAGTGGCTGCACTGCGATCTCATTGTAGAGCCACAAGATCGGCGGAGCAACATCATACTGGTCGATGATAACAATCTGATCCTCGATGCGATCAAGCGGGTGACGCCGCGGATGAGTAGTCGGGTGATTCTGCCACGTCAGGTCTATACGTTGCCGCCGGCGCCGGACAAGCGTGATCCGTTGCGGGCCAATGCAGCCGAGATTGAAGCGATCATGGGTGTCGGTGATCCGGTAAAAGCGCTCGTCAATGCGTACCGTGGCATCTCGCCACAGGTGGCGCGTGAGGTGTTAGTACGGGCCTGTGACGTCCTGCCGACAAGTGGAACGGGCTTGCCGCCATACACTATTGCGGCTCGGCTGCGTGAGATCGTTGCCGCCCCACCTGAACCACATCTGGTCAACGATGAGAGTGGGCCGATTGCCTACGCACCCTACCGGCCACTTCACTTGCCCGGTGCGGCGCCGATGGCGAGCATGAGTGAGGTACTGGAAGTCTTCTACACAGCACGCCAACAACCACTGGGGCGAGATCGGCGACGGGCCGATCTCGAGGCACAGTTGCAGGTCAGTCGCGAGCAGCTTCTTCACCAACGGGAACAGATCGTCAATGAATTGGTGCGGGTCAACGAACTCGACCGTCTGCGGTGGGAAGGTGAGATGATCTTCGCTTTTCTGCACCAATTGTCAGGTGGTATAACAGAATTGGTGGTAGAGAGTGAACGGATTGCCCTCGATCCAAACCGGTCGCCGGTTGAACAGGCACAAGAACGGTTTAAGGCGTATGAAAAAGCGAAGAGTGCTCGTGCCATCTTGCCAGCACGACTCGCCGACACAGAGAACCGGCTGGCCGGACTCGACCAATTGTTGGCGATGTTAGCCATTGCCGACGATGCTACGCAAATTGACCTGATCGCGGCTGAAGCGGAAGAAGCCGGGTATCTCCGCACGTCGGCGATGCGACGACAACGACCACGTGGCCGACCACTACAGGTACGTTCAAGCGACGGCTTACCGATCTACATTGGGCGAACAGCTCGCCAGAACGAAGAAGTCACCTTTCGTATCGCTCGTCCCACCGATCTCTGGCTCCACGTGCGCAACATCCACGGTGCCCACGTCATCATTCGTGCTGACCATCCGCCCGAACGAACGATTGCCGAGGCAGCAGCACTAGCAGCGTATTACAGTCAGGCGCGAGATGATACGGCGGTAGAAGTTGACATTTGTCAACGACGAGTCGTGCGCAAGATTCCCGGTGGACCAACCGGATTGGTCAGCTACTATCCCGAACGCACAGTACGGGTAAAGCCGGAGCGGTGTGGTGAAGTGGTACAAAAGTCGTAGACAACTCGTTGGTGTTGTAGTAGTCTGAGTACAAACAACCATCGCGCGGAACTTCCGCAGTTGTAAATAGGAAGGAGCTTATTGTGCCATACGTCATTACTGAACCGTGTATCGGTACCAAAGACGCCTCCTGCGTTGCTGTATGTCCGGTCGATTGCATTTACGAGGGTGACGATCAATACTACATCAACCCTGATGAGTGCATCGACTGCGGCGCGTGTGAGCCGGAATGCCCGGTCGAGGCCATTTTTGCCGATGACGCGGTACCTGAGCAGTGGAAGAGCTACATCGAGAAGAACCGTAAGTTTTTTGGGGCGTAGGTTGCACGTTGGCGGCGAATACGTTGTGGGGTGGGCAGACACCCCACCCCATCTCTGGTGAGAAGTGGTACTATGGGACGACCCACATCTCCCTCACCTCATGGCAAACGCTTACCGGTATTGGGCTTACCGATACTGTGGTGGAAGGTAAAGCGATCGGCGATGAACACCAACGAACCACCGGCATGGCAGCGTCAAGTACAGGCCATCGTCGAAGTACAGCTTGCGCGTTTTCCAGCTTTGATTCAGTTGCGGGCCACATGGCGGTTATTACGCGAAGAACGGCCCGATTGGCCGTGGCTTCTACCCGTGTTGGCTATCATCTTTGTGCGAACCTATCGGCAAGAGCGGGCGCGATTACGACGCTTGTAGTCATTCCTCATCGCTAATCCACTCTGGATCGGCGATCAGGTCGAAACGCGGGATGAACGCGGTAAAGTAGGTATTATCTGTTGTACGGAAGTAGTATTCACCTTCCATCCAACCCCGCGATGACTTCAGCACGCAAAAACTCTGGTATTCATGCACGTCACCGGCGTCGAGGATAGGCTGTAAGCCGACCACACCATCACCGACAACTTCCAATTCTTCCCCAATCGAGTCATAAATCGTCCAGCGCCGACTCATCAATTGAGCCGTGCGCCGACTAACGTTTTCGATTCGTACATCGTAGGCGAATACAAAACGCTGCAAGGGCGGAAACGAATGACCGGGAACATAGTGCGGGCGGACGCTAATGCGCATACCTGCGCTGAGGCGATAATAAAATGGTCGTCGTGTAAACATATTCATGGACCACACTAAACTAAGGCGACCGGTAGGGACGGTCAGGCCAGACTGCCCCTACCGGACATCATACGCTACTTCAGATACGTGCGGAACCAACTAATCTGCTCTTGCGCAGCATAGAGCTGGTTTTCTTGCAAACCCAACCCATGCCCCTCAGAAACGAACCGTACCATGCGGGCCGGCACACCACGGTTGACCAATTGTAGGTGGAAGTTTTCATTCTGCACAATGGGTAAGAAGTCATCGGTACCGTGGAATGTGAGCACCGCAGTCTTAACCTTATCGGCGCCATAGCTTGGCGAGTCCTTAACGTATTCATTCAGTGCCTTATAAGGAGGTAACCCTTCCAGATACGGCGGTAGAACTGTTGCGCCCTGTGTCCATTCGGTAATTGCATCGATAAACCCACATTGTGGATTGGCCGCTGCATAGAGGTCGGGGTAGCGGACAATACTCTGGAGGACGAAATAGCCGCCATACGAGCAGCCGGTAATCCCCACTTTCCCCTTTGTTGTCCAGCCGCGAGCAATTACCTGCTGGACAATTTCGGCCTGTTCATCGATGTCGATCTGACCGAAGTTACTGTTATCGACCAGCGAAGTGTACACTGCCGGTGTATACCCGTGACGACCGGCGACCGGCGTGATCAAGAGTGCAAAGCCAAACGAGGGTAGGAGAGCATATGGATTCTCAACATTCGCCATCCACTGGTTAACCATCGGCACGTTCGGTCCACCCTCTTGCCACACAATCAGTGGCACATTCTTGGGCGGGAACGGTGCATCGGCGGCCTGGATCAAGGTACCAACCCGCACCTGACCATTGCGCAGGGTAAACGTCACCGGGTCTTGGCGCAGATTAGCCTCGCGACGGAGTTCTTCATTCTGCCATGTGAGCCGGTACAATGCAGTGCCATCCCAGCGGAGGCGGAAGATATCGGGTGGATCGGTATATGAGGTATAGGTAAAGACTATCTGGCGGGTACTGCTACTCGTAGCATAGACGTTAAAGTAGGAGCCGGCGCGGTCAGCCAGATTGCGCAACTCACCTGACACCCGGTTGTAATAGTAGGGATGGCGATTGCTCCCTACCACACCGCGAATAATTATTTCATCAGGGCTAACAAAATCAGCGATGCTGAAGGCAAATGCCACATCACCACCCGACAACATCGGATGCTCGAAGGTTTTTGTCCAGCGAAATTGACCGGTCTCATCGCGGTCGTAGAAGCGGAAGCTGGTCCGCGAAGCGAATCGCGGGTAGTAGACCGGATGGGTACGCCCCTTGAGATAGGCGGGGTGATGGGCCTTGATCAACAGTGATTGGCCGCCGGGTGCCCAATCGTGAGCTTCGAGGATTGGCGCACCAAGACTCGGATCAGGTCGAATGACTTGGGTTTGACCGCTGGCGAAATCGATCACATACGTATTGTTGTTTTGAATAATCGGATTCTGGCGCGGTGGTAAATTACCGGTCAAGTCGCGATAAATCTCTTCGGAAAAGAGAGCGCCGTTATAGAAACCGCGACCTTCGGCATCAGGGACACCGAAGAACGAGATGGCTAACTGCGCAGAGTCACTTGTCCACGTGTCGTTGAGCAGGGTTGAAGCGTATGGAATGCTGGTCAGGTAGCGTTCTTCACCGGTCGTTGCATCGTATAAGAAGAGATTATACGGTTCACGAGTTACTTCAACCGTACTACCGTCTTCTTGTTGTTGAAAAAGGAACCGGGCGATCAGATCGGGTCGGCGTTGGCGAAGTCGGTCAACTTGGCGCTGGATGCGGGCCGGCAATTCGATCCGATTCATCCGGGATGCTACCGAAGTGGGTAAGGCAATTCGGTGGCGGACAGTAAACGGTCTAGCACCTACCGCAGACTGCTCGGTAGCACTCGGTGGTTCGCGCACGATCAGCCAACTGGTGAGATTGGGGGCCACTGAGACAAAGCCAAAATTCTGATCGGGAATACCAACCGCAAACGTACTAATCGAACCGGTAAAGCGGTCAATGAAGAGCTTAGCGAGTGCATCCTCGTTACCGGTCGCGAAAGAGTTCACGGCGAGTACGCCAAGGGTACTTTCGTCTTGCCAGCTATAGCTACCAAAACCGAGGAAAGGAAGCGGCACAAAAATATCGAACGCTGTTGTGTCAATCGGTACAGTATCACCGGTAGTGATATCGAGGAAAGCGAAACCTTCGCTTGAGCTGATCAAGACCGCAGTATCGTCTGGGCTAATCTCGCTGATGGCAAGAGGATACGATGCGCCGTTCTGCAAACGATCTATCTTTGCAATCTCTTCATCGCTGAGGAGATTAGGCGGCAAGTCCTTTGCATCACCGAACTGATCGACATTGATAATGTTGTTGCGTGGCGGGGCTGCCGAGACGGGAGCAACAAGACCAATGATTGCGACCAAGACGCCGATCCACCAGAGTCGGTTGGGCAGTCGCATACAAAAAACTCCTCTCCCTTGTCGAATAAGGTTGCTGCGGACGTTTTGTATGATAACAGATGGCAGCACAGAATGCTACCCAGTTCCTGAACCTTTTCGATAGTTGTCATCTGAGCTAGCGTGGGTTCACGTGAAAAGGTAAACGCTTACGTTTATTCTAACTTGCCGATGAATGCAGAAGTGAGTCACAATAGAAGCAATTTGAAGATGAGGTTTGACCGGTTATCCTGACCGATGGCAATTTTGGCGAAGATGAGAGTACTGTATTCTAGGGGTCACCGGTAATACACTCTCCATAGGTATGTTACCGATGATCGGTTGGCATTGCTATGAACTGTAGTGAAGCGCGTGCGTTGCTTGCCGCCGGTATTCGTGCCGGGGTCGACTCCCCTCTGCAAGCCCAATTAGCACATCATCTCGCCGAATGTACGACCTGCCGCGAATACGCTGCTGCCGGTGATTTTGAGTTGCTCGCAACCCTGCTGGCAACACCGCTACCGGACCGAAAACCGGTCGGGCGCAAGCGTGGACGTTCTGTGCTGTGGGTAGTGGTGGCACTGCTGGTCGGCTGGCTCGGTTTTCAGACCGGGCGCGTGTTGGTGGCGGCGAGGACAATCATCCAGAATGTGGATGCTATGCAACTGCCCTCATCAGTCGCCCAGACATTGCCCATACCGACCACGGTCGTGCCAATTCAACCGGTCGTTGCGAGAGCTTTACCATTACCGGTACCAAGCCAGGTACCATCGCTGATACCAACCCCGGTGGCTTCTTCATCACCGGTGACGGTGATCGGGGTGACAACGCTAGCCTCGGCCACACCGATCACCTTACCGGCGGTAGATGGGCGCGTACCCGTACCAACCCTGATACCGACGGTTGACGTTCGTCTACCGAACACCAATGCCATACACATTCTCTTGTTGGGCAGTGATCGGCGACCGGGTGAGAGTTGGGCAACGCGGTCAGATGCGATTATGCTGATACGGATCGAGCCTGCCAACCGGCGGGTGGCCTTGCTCTCACTACCGCGTGATCTGGTCGTGGAGATTCCCGGTTATGGGTATGGACGCATCAACAGTGCAACCGTCTATGGTGAGATGGATCCGGTGCTTGGTGGAGCAGAGCTAGCTCGTCGCACGGTAACGCAACTATTAGGCATACCAATCGATCACGTGGTCTGGGCTGATTTTACCGGTTTTATGGCAGCGGTTGACGCCATCGGAGGGATTGAGGTTGAGCTAGAACAACCCATTTACGATCCGGCGTATCCGACGATGGATTACGGCTTCACCACGGTCTATTTTCCGGCAGGGAAGCAGTGGCTTGACGGTGCGCAAGCGTTAATTCTGAGCCGCACCCGCCACAATGATAGTGCCTACGCCCGCGAAGCGCGGCAGCAGATGATCGTGTTGGCGATTGCCCGCCGGATCCGCGAACACGACCCGGTGCGACAGGTGGAGTTGGCGGCGCAAGTGACGACTACGCTGCGCCCGCACATCCGCACCGATCTGAGGGCTGATGAACTATTGGGGTTGGCGTGGTCGCTACGCGATGTGGATTTGGGTTCAATCGAGCGGTTTGCACTTGGACCGGACGGTGTGTACGAAGGACTGAATACCGATGATCCCTACGCCTTGACCCCTCGCCCCGGTGCAATTGCGATGTTGGTGCAGGCCTTTGTGAACGGGAAGTAGGCACGGCGTGGCTCTCTGTCAGGAAACCCCTCGGCCTCGCTCACCGACAACGGTGCAGAGGCCGAGGGTGGCGGTAATACACGAGTGGCAAAATGCGTGTAACGATTGCTGTCCCCATTACGCAATATGCGTTCCACCACCGGCCAGTGCGTGGCTAATGCATGCTGGAATGCGAGCATCGGCGAGGATAACACGCTGGACACCGCCGGCTAACGCCTCTTGAGCGCCAAGCAATTTCTTCTTCATTCGACCGGCAGCGTATTCCATATATGCCTCTACCTCGGCGCGCGGGATGTGGTTAATCAGCGATGCTTCATCGGGAAAATGACGCAAAAGACCAGGCACATTCGAGAGCAAGAGCAACGTCTGCGCACCGAGCGCAGCAGCGATAGCGGCAGCAGCCCGGTCGCCATCAACATTCACCGCTTCACCGGCAGTCGAACATGCAATCGGCGCCACCACCGGCAGGTAGCCCGCGTCAAGGAACATCCGCAAGAGCGAAGTATTGACCCGCTCGATAGTACCGGTCCAGTCGTCGCGTAAAATCATCTGGCGACCCTGCTCGATCACTCTGATCGTTGATTTTCGTTTACCTTCCAACAACCGGCCATCGAGACCACTCAACCCCAAGGCCATCACCCCCCGCATCTGTAAGCGTTCCACCAGTTGCTTATTGACTAAGCCGGCGGTCGCCATCAGAAAGATTTCGAGCGTGCGTCGGTCGGTATAGCGGCTGGTATGGCCGCCCGGCGAAGTGACGAAACGGGGCGGATGACCGAGCGCCTCGGCGAGACGATTGGTCTGATCCGAACCGCCATGGACGAGTATGAGATGCTCGCCGGCTTGCCAACGAGCAGCGATGTCGTCGCACAGGGCATCGTAGTCGTTGCCGGCGCTGCCACCCACTTTTACTACCAGCATGGTCTGGCTCCTTGTCCCTGATTGTTTTGTCAGACGGTGCTGTGGCTACGTATCAATTACCTGCTTTCTCAGCAATCTCTCTCACAACTGTCACAGCAGTGATGGTATGATGCGGGTATGATACCAGATTTAAACCAAAAGCTCAGGTGAAGTCGATTGTGGAACGATGGATTTGATATGAAGCAGATGAACCCAGTTCTGATTATCGCCCTATTGACGTTAGTTGCGTGTACGAGTGTCATGCCACAACCGGCAAGCGATGTGGTGATGGAACCTTTGGTGACACCTTCAGCCACATTGGTACCAATTACGCCAACTGCTACTCCTACTCCGGCACGTATCGTGCAGGTGGTACCGCCGGTTAGTGATCTGGTTGCCGAACCGGTCATTGCAATGCCAACAGCCACCCCAAGCGTGATTCCGACGCCGACACCACGCCCGCCGGACACGCCACCGCGGGTAGGTTTACAAATTGGGCATTTGCGCTCGGATGAGTTACCTGATGAGTTGGCTCATTTACGTACTTCTTCCGGGGCCTACTGGAATGGCATTACCGAAGCTCAAGTAAACGAAGCAATTGCCGTGCGGGTGCGTGACATCTTGGTTGCCGCCGGCGTAGAAGTTGAACTACTTCCGGCCACAGTACCGCCTGCGTATGACGCCGATGCATTCGTGGCAATTCACGCCGATGGATCGGTAGAAGGAGCAAGAGGTTGGAAGATTGCGACGCCGTGGCGCACTTCGGCGGCAAGTCGCGCATTGATGGAAGCGGTGGCAGCGACGTATGGTGCGATCACCGGTCTACCGGAAGATCGCAATGGAGTGACGATTAATATGCGTGGCTACTATGCCTTTAGTTATCGTCGCCACACTCACGCAATTGCCCGCACTACACCGGCAATTATCGTAGAGACCGGTTTTTTGACCAATGCTGCCGACCGAGCGGTTATCGTTGCCCAGCCTGCGCTAGCAGCACGGGGGATTGCCGAGGGGATTTTGCAATACCTCAAGCAACGTGATCCGAACAATGGTGCAGCACTCTTGCCACCTGAGTGGCCAATTCTGTACACCAGCACCAACGTGAGCGTCCGTGCAGCGCCGAGCGAAACAGCTCGAATTATCGTCGAGGCGCCGGCTGATAGTCGAGTGTTTGTTTTCAATCGTGACGGGGATTGGTATGAGGCGATGGTGCGAGTCGGGGATAGTCGGTATGTCGGATGGATACGGGCCGATCAAACACGTCCGGCCGATACCAACAATATCCCAGCGTCACCACCTACCGACCCTCCGGCAATGAATCCGTGAGACAATGCGTGGTATCGCGTGGGAACGACCGACTCGCTCTAGCGCTTGGGCTAGCTGCGGGAACCGGGTAAGGTGGGTGAAACAAACCGCTACCGTTGCACGAGCGGAACGTCGATACGGTAGAGGGGACGAGCTACTACCGGAGTAAGCGGGTCGCCAAGCAACAGAAATGTGCGTAGGCTTTCAGGTGCCTCACCGCTCATTGCCAAATTGGTAAAGCCGGCAGCGACTAATTGACCAAGGAGAGGCGGCGATGGTGCGCTCCACAGTTCGGCGACAAAACCGAGCAAGAGCTGGCGATGACCGTAGGCGACACCAAACCCACTTGAACTCCACGTTGCGATAGCACCACCAAGCGGGTTCAACACGAGTGCTTCATCGATTGTCGTGCCACGGAACGACGGATGTTGAAACGCACCGGTAAGACACGTCATGCTAAGTACGACCGGAAACGCCGGTGCATTCCGCAGATCGGTAGCATTATCGACGTTAAGCAGAAATGGATCGGATGTACCGATTTGGGTGAAAGCCCACTGAAAGTGTAGCCCATGACCGGCATAGACCAGCAAGCCGGCTCCTTGATTAAAAGCGGTAAAGGCCTGCTCACGCGCGAGTACGGCATCGGCAATGCGCCCCGTTGAGCCGGTTGGGTCGTAGTAGACGCGGCGAAAACTGGTGTGTAATGGCTGATAAGCGACAGCTTCATCAAGCAACTCGGCAAAATCGCCGCTTGTATCAGGATTATCGGCCAGATACACGGCGTGACGTTGCCAAACCCCACGGCTCTGTTCATAGGTAAGTAGTTTGTTCACCAGATCGCGCAATTCGGTGACCGATTTGACCGGTAGTCGTCCGATCCAGAGATCAGGTTGAAAGAAGCTCTCGCCGGTAGGATCATCACCATCGAGCTGGGCAAAACAGGTCTCGCATGCCGTTTCACCAAGCCACGGGTCGACAGTGGCTAAGTAGGGTGGAATGAAATTGGGCCAGCCACGTCCAAGATAATTGCGTGGGTCAGATGTTCCATCGCCGATTAAAATAACAGCCTCAGGCCGTGTTGCCCAGGTTGCAGCAGCATAGCGCAAAAACTGACGAATGGCATACGGTTCTGGTTCGCCGCCACTCCAACCGGTGTAAATATCTTCAACAGCGATAGCAATCGGCGACCAACCCTGTTCCTGTCGGTGAGCAAGTAACGGATCGAGTTCACTCAAAAACGCGCGTGGCGCGATATAAATGGCACGGGCAGCGCGTGGTGTCGCCAGATCGATCGGTTGATGACGCGCAATCGTCGGTGCGTGCAGCGTCGTTGTGCCTGTGACCAGATAGCGACGCGGTATAGGCGAATCATCGGCGAACGAACTGCCGCTAAATGTCAAGCGCACCGGTTGCAGCGGATCGGTAATATCGTAGACAGCAGTGCCGGTAGAGACACCGGTGATCGGGTAAGCGAAGCGACCGGCTTGGCCGTTGAAGATGGCTCCCGCCAGTGAAAAACTGGCTTGAGCCGGAGCGATGAAGAAGATGCGGTCGAGATATATGCGGTCAATGCCGATAATAGGATCGAGGGTCAGGGTGAGTTCGCGGGTTGGACTCGGTAAGGACACCGTTGCTCGATGCGAGCCGGCGCCGTTCCATGTCACCGTCGTCTCCCACCCTGTCGCGGTAGAGATACGTAATCGGTGATTACCGTTATGTTTCACCAGCGTTGCCAACTCAAGGGTAAGACTCATTGAGCCGGTGGTCGCCAACGGTAGGGCAGTTGCGAACGTCACTGTAGTGCTGATCGGCGAACCTGCAACAGTGTCGAGCTGACGGCTAAAAAAGTGATCGCCATCGAACCCGGGTAATGTCGACTCGTAGATAGTTGGAGAATCCGACGGCCAAATACCACTGATACTGATAGCAGCAGGTTGATCTCCGGTTTGGATTTGGGCTGCGCGGGCAGACATGAGAGTAGTTGACTCCGCTTCCACGGTCAGCCAGTAGCGATCAGTAGTCGACCAGCGATCACCCGGTGGTGGTGCGTAGAAACGGAGAGCGGTGATCGTGGAGCCACTGACAACGGGGTCTAGCGGTAAGACCTGCCCATTGCGCTGAAGTCGCAATCGGTTGAGGGGAACACTCTGAACATCCAACCCAAGATCGCGTAACACAGCCGCGTCGAGCTGTTGGATACCTTCCTCAGCAACATCAATCGTCCATGCCTGACGAGCTGCAAGCGGATCGGGAAATGGCACACCGGCAAGTTGTGGCGATGGCCTAGTCGTTGGCGGTGTCAGAGATGCACCGGCAATGAATGCCGTCAGACTCAGTACTTGACGAGGCTCGGTACCGGCAAGATAACGGGGCGTAATCTCATAAAGGGCCATCCGTACTCCGCGTTGGTATCCTTCACTCACCAGTCGTAATGGCGATTGGGGTATTGTAGGCAAGAATTGGGGCAAGGGTGGGTAGGTCTCACCAGCTAAGGTTTGTACCGGTAGGGTGGGTGAAGGTAACGGTTCGCGCAACGGTTGATCGAACACCGAACGCAGGATGGGTGTCGCCGGTGTATCGGCTGATAGGTACAACCAGAAACGTTGTGGAGTGGATTGTTCGGAACCAACCCAAACGACTTCAATCCCGTTGGCAGAGGGATGGAAGGTAAGCTGTACTGGAGGCTGCGCCGAAGTGATCGGCGCAGCTCCGGTGAGTATGGCGACGAGGATGATGCAGTAGAGCAAAAAACGTCGCATAAGTACACAATCTTACAAAGACGAGCGATGTCGCAACAGAGTTCCCATTCCAATCGCGAGTAAGGCCAATCCGATCAAGGCGAACATTTGTCGAACAGGATAGCCGGACGTTAACGGTAGGGTTGCCGGTGGAGGCGAGTTTATCGTCGCACTACTCGTGTTGTTCTCGGTGGTAATCTCGCTGCTACTGGTACGGGTCGTGGCGAGATTGCGATTGTCCGGCGGCGTGGGGGGAGCCGTCACCGCTGCACGAATGGTAATGGTCACCATCTCGCCGGGGGCGAGGGTGGGGAGGGTGACTCGGACTTGATTGCCGGCCGTCTGCACCGTGCCGGTCGAGGCAGTGGCCTCGATCAGCCGGAGGAACGGCGGTAAAGGGTCATCGACGGTGACATCAACGGCCGGCGCGCCACCGGTATTGCTCACGGTCAGCGTATAGACCACCTGATCGCCGACTTGGACCACGCTCGGCGCGACCGCTTTGGTTAACACCAGGTCGGGGAGTGGCGGCACAATGGTCGCACTACTCGTGTTGTTCTCGGTGGTAATCTCGCTGCTACTGGTACGGGTCGTGGCGAGATTGCGATTGTCCGGCGGCGTGGGGGGAGCCGTCACCGCTGCACGAATGGTAATGGTCACCATCTCGCCGGGGGCGAGGGTGGGGAGGGTGACTCGGACTTGATTGCCGGCCGTCTGCACCGTGCCGGTCGAGGCAGTGGCCTCGATCAGCCGGAGGAACGGCGGTAAAGGGTCATCGACGGTGACATCAACGGCCGGCGCGCCACCAGTATTGCTCACGGTCAGCGTATAGACCACCTGATCGCCGACTTGGACCACGCTCGGCGCGACCGCTTTGGTTAACACCAGGTCGGGGAGTGGCGGCACAATGGTCGCACTACTCGTGTTGTTCTCGGTGGTAATCTCGCTGCTACTGGTACGGGTCGTGGCGAGATTGCGATTGTCCGG
>NZ_JBWGQH010000036.1:0-42338 GCF_056331925.1 Chloroflexus sp. | reverse complement strand
GTGTTACGGTTGGTGTCGCCGTCTCGGTCGGTGTTACGGTTGGTGTCGCCGTCTCGGTCGGTGTTACGGTTGGTGTCGCCGTCTCGGTCGGTGTTACGGTTGGTGTCGCCGTCTCGGTCGGTGTTACGGTTGGTGTCGCCGTCTCGGTCGGTGTTACGGTTGGTGTCACTGTCTTGGTCGGTGTTGGTATGGTTGTTGGTGTCGATAGGGGCACTGGCGACGGTGTATCGGTTGGTGCCGTTGTTGCAGTCGGGGGTATAGTAGGCACGGCGGTAAACGTAGCCGTCGCCGTTGGCAACGGAACGAAAAGTGTTGGTGATATCAGAACTGTGACGGTCAGATTCAGTGTGGGCTGGTTACCGTCGTTAAATACCTGGGCAACGAACACAAGCACGGCAGCAACGATCACCAACAGTAGGCCTCCGATGATCAGAAACGGCAATTGATCGGCTCGATCAACGGTTGCAACGGTATTCGGAATCGATCTATATGTGCGAGCCGGCGTATCACTCTGAGGCAGATCAAGTGGTTGGGCTGGAGGCATTGTCGTGACCGGTGGTAATTTTGGGAGTGGATATTGTGCTACGCCGTCCGGTGTTGCGGGTCGGTGACGTACTACCCTCTCAGGTGACGGTGTATGCATCGGTGGTGACAGCGTCCCATCACGACTTGCTACCTGCATCGGCGACGCCGGTACGGTTGGTTGAGCCTGCGGTGGTACAACTAGGGCCGCCAATTCAAGGGTAGTAGCCGGTTTGATCCCGTTACGTTGAGCAATGTCGCGCAGCGCCGTCACAAAAGCGTTACCGGTCGGAAATCGCCGTTCTGGTCGTTTCGCCAATGCACGGGTGAGCACCAGATCGAGATCGGTTGGTAGTTCAGGTACAACTGAGGAGATTGGTGGTGGTGGGAGCTGGGCATGGGCGACGATCAACTGCGGTGTAGTACCGCTGAATGGCACACGCCCGGCAATAATCTCGTAGGCGACAACAGCAAGTGAATACAGATCACTACGACCATCAACGCGGCGGGCTTCGGCTTGTTCAGGAGAGATATATTCCGGTGTACCCATAAACACACCGGTACGGGTTAGCCGCTGCTCATCCGCCTCTGGGGTTTGGGCAATACCAAAATCGGTTAATACCACTCGCCCATTGCGGTCAATCAAAATATTATGCGGCTTCACATCACGGTGAATGGCACCGGCTTGATGGGCGTAGTCGAGCGCGTTGGCTATCGGTTCGAGGATCGCGATGGCATACCCAAAACCCAGTGCGCCATAACGTTCGAGGATGGTATGTAGGGGTAAGCCATCGATATACTCCATTGCGATGTAGTGTAAACCCTGCTCCTCACCAATGTCGTATACGGTAACAATATGCGGGTGACGCAGATTTGCGGCAGTCCTTGCCTCACGCTCAAAGCGCTTGATGAACTCTGCGTCCATACTCAGTTGTGCGGCCAGTACTTTGAGAGCAACGATCCGTTGCAGTTGGGTATCACGAGCACGATACACTCGTGCCATACCACCACGGCCAAGCTCCTCGATCAATTCATACCGACCAATTCGCCGCCCGCTGATGCTACTCACCGGTATCTCCGAGTGCCTATTATCGCCATGAGGTGGCGAATTCAACCTGCGATAGTGGAATATGCCATGGTATAATCAGCAAAGCTATAGCGATTATACCATATTGCATCTACGTATTAAAAGTATGAAAGCTGGAGGCTGGTGAACGATGCAATCCGCTTCCGCTCCACAACTGATTGTCAAACGCGGTAACGGCGATTACCGCGAAATTGTCTGGGATCGACCGACTATTACTGTTGGTCGCGATGCAGCCAACGATATTATTATCGATCATCCGCTCGCTTCGCGACGGCATGCACGGTTTGAACAAACAGAAGAAGGGTTTTTTGTTCGTGATCTCGATAGTACAAATGGTACGTTTCTTAATCAAGAACGGGTGATCGGTACCCGTAGCCTCCACCATTCCGACCAAATTCTGATCGCTGATACTGTAATCATCTTCAACGATCCGGCGGCAACCATGAAAGGCACGCTCGATCCTGCCCTCCTCCGTGCTGTGCGTGCCGAAATCCGGGTTGATGAACCGACCAAGTCGGTCTATGTCCGCGGCGAGCTATTGACCCCACCACTGACGGTGAAAGAGTTTCAATTGCTGTCGTTACTCTACCGCCGACAGGGTGAAGTGGTTAGCAAGGAAGAGATTGCCAATCACGTTTGGGATTACGCGATCTTTGATTACAATGCAATTGATGCACTTGTTTACCGATTGCGTCAGCGTATTGAACCCGATCCATCGCGTCCACGGTATTTGATTACGCAGCGTGGATTTGGGTATAAGCTCGTGGTGGCGCCTGAGGTTGAGTAGTCGTCTTGTTTGGTTGTGCGCAATATGTGGCACAGAGGCGTTCATTAGGTTAAAGTTGTTGTTTTGATGAGAGTGGAAGTGTCGTGATGACTGAGATAACGTTAACCGCGCCCAAGCGTTTGCGCGGAGTTATTCATGTACCGGGAGATAAATCGATCTCACATCGATCGGTATTGTTGAATGCGATTGCTACCGGCAGTGCTCACATTACAAACTTTTTACCCGGTGCTGATTGTCTGTCCTCGGTAGCCTGTGTGCGAAGCCTAGGGGTAACGGTCGAGCAGCCTACTGAGCGTGAATTGATTATTCACGGTGTTGGTCTAGACGGATTACGCGAAGCCACCGATGTGCTCGACTGTGGTAACTCTGGTACAACGCTGCGTCTGCTGGCCGGTCTCCTGTCCGGTCAGCCGTTTTTTAGTGTCTTGAACGGTGATGCATCATTGCGTTCGCGCCCGCAGCGCCGGATTGTAGGGCCACTGCGAGCAATGGGTGCGCAGATCGATGGGCGCGCCGATGGCGACCGGGCACCGCTGGCGATTCGCGGTAGTACGCTACGTGGTGGTCAGTACGAATTGACAATTGCGTCTGCTCAGGTGAAATCTGCTCTCTTGTTGGCTGCACTGCATGCCGATGGCCCATTAACGCTCAGTGGACGGATCGATTCGCGTGATCATACCGAGCGGATGCTTGCGGCAATGGGAGTAGAGCTAACCGTAACGCCTGATCGGATTACCCTGCATCCGCCGACCGCAGCAACTACCCCGGTAGCCCTTTCACTACGAGTCCCCGGTGATCCCTCCTCGGCAGCGTTCTGGTGGGTAGCTGCTGCGATCCATCCCGATGCCGAACTCGTCACTCCTGGTGTTTGTCTCAATCCGACCCGTACCGGCGCCCTCGATGTCCTGTGTGCGATGGGTGCTGAGATTGAAATCATGAACGAGCGGTTGGAAGGGAGTGAGTTGATCGGCGATGTCGTCGTTCGCTCTTCTGCGTTGCGAGGGACAACCATCGCCGGGGCTCTGATCCCTCGTCTGATTGATGAAATTCCGGTGCTGGCGGTCGCTGCTGCCTGTGCCGATGGTGAAACAGTTATTCGCGATGCGCAAGAATTGCGTGCCAAAGAGACCGATCGGATCACCACCGTCGCTGCCGGACTGAGTGCCTTGGGTGTTACAGTCGAACCAACGGCTGATGGTATGGTGATCACCGGTAAACCCGATCAACTCACCGGTGCTACCTTGCATAGCTATCACGATCATCGCTTGGCAATGGCATGGGCCGTTGCCGCCCTTGTCGCTCGTGGTGAAACAACTATTGTTGAGCCGGCAGCGGTGGCGATCAGTTATCCCGAATTCTGGCAGACGCTCACTGCGATCCAGGAGGACGTATGACCAACGGCTTTTCGTTTACCGTCGAGATTTTCATGCCGACGATGCTTTATACCGGTAGTTATACTCTCCCTCTGTATCGCCGCGTCAGCGATGCCCTGAATAATCGTTTGAGCCGTTTTATTCATCTCCATCAGGTGAGTATTGCCCCGCTCTGGCGACCACAACAGGCCCAACGGGTGCCACAAGCATTGGTTGCGTGGGGTGATGCGTTGTTGGTCGCAGTGGTAGCTGAGCCGGAGCCACCACCCGATCATCGTACTGCTGTTATTCCACGGGCAATGGAGCCCGTCATGTTTTTTACCGGTGAATTTGCCGTGCGTGCCGAGATATATCGCCGCCCAGATATTGGGTTGGACGAGATGCTCAATGAACTGACCGATGACTTCATTCCATTACGAAATGCAACGATTTTCCCGATCCACGGCGGAACACCGTTGCAGCGCTCATTTGCGTGTTTGGCCCAACGCACAATACAGGCACTCTATGCGATCCGCCAACCGAGTTCTTCTGAACCGGTAGAGGAAATTGCGGCTCCATCAGATCATACCGTAGCTTCGGAAGATACCTCTACTGCTCAGAGTGGGTCGTAGGTTGTGTGTGCTACACTTCGCTATGCTGTCTTGAGGGGAGGGAGACAATCCGCATGAAGATTTTAGTTACCGGCGGTGCCGGCTACATCGGAAGTATCACCAGCGCTGAGCTGATCCGAGCCGGTCATGAAGTGATTGTGATCGATAATCTGTATCAAGGTCATCGGGCGGCTGTGCCCCCGGAAGCCGTCTTCATCGAAGCTGATTTGGCCGACCGTAAAACGCTGAGCGAGATCTTTGCCGCCTACCCCGGTATCGACGGCATTATGCATTTCGCTTCGTACACGCTGGTTGGCGAGAGTATGGAGAAGCCATTTCTCTATCTACGGGATAATCTGACGAATGCGGCAAATCTGCTTGAGGCTGCCATTGCTGCCGGTGTCCGTCGGTTTATTCTTTCGTCTACGGCCAATCTGTTCGATCAGCCAGAACGTATTCCCATTGCCGAGCACGAACGGATCGTGCCCGGTTCGCCTTACGGTGAGTCGAAGTTTTTCATCGAGCGCACGTTACACTGGATGGCCCGTATTTATGGCATGCGCTACGCTTGTTTGCGTTACTTCAACGCTTGTGGCGATACTCCTGACCGAGGTGAGGATCACGACCCCGAAACCCACTTGATCCCGATTGTGTTGCAAGTCGCGCTTGGTCAGCGTCCGCACGTTACTATCTTTGGCGACGATTATCCGACCCGTGATGGCACGTGTGTTCGTGACTATATCCACGTGCTCGACTTGGCGAGTGCCCACATTTTGGCAATGGAAGCGCTCGACCGTCTAGGTGAGCGTCGCTATAACTTGGGGAATGGTCAAGGGTTTACGGTCCGTGAGGTGATTGAGACCGCACGTAAAGTGACTGGCCATCCGATTCCGGCAGTGGTTGGTCCGCGTCGGCCCGGCGATCCGGCGGTATTGGTTGCTTCATCAGATACAATACGGGCTGAACTAGGTTGGCAACCACAGTATCCTGACCTTGAGTCGATCATTGCCTCGGCTTGGGAATGGCATTGGACGCATCCATATGGCTATGACGATAAATAAACCGACATTTACCAATCTGCCGCGCACATTTGGGCAATATGACATCGACCACCTCATCGGGCGCGGCGAATCGAGTCAAGTGTTTCGCGCTCATCATCGCTATATCCCTGAGCATAAAGTTGCGCTGAAAGTGCTCTTGAGTCAAGAGACGGCGCGTATCCAACGCTTTACCCAAGAGGCGAGCATTGCTGCTCGCCTTCGTCATCCCCATATCTCACGCCTGATCGATTACGGTGTACAGAATCCGTTTCACTATACGGTGTTTGAATATATTAACGGTAACTCGTTACGCGATTTGGTGAAAAGTAAAGAACATCGTTTACCGCCCGATAAGGTGTTGCGCTATTTCCAGCAAATTGCCGATGCGCTTGATTATGCGCATAGTCTCAATATTGTGCATCGTGATGTAGCACCGGGTAATATTTTGATCGATAGTGATGCAGAAAATGCTTATGTGATCGATTTTGGCATTGCTCGTAATCCCGATCAATCGCTCACCTCAACCGGAATGGTGATGGGTACGACCGGTTTTATTGCTCCTGAATGCATGATTTCTGCAAATAATGCAACTCATCTGTCCGATATTTTTAGCCTGGGTGTTGCTTTATTTTTTATGCTCACCGGTGAATTGCCGTGGTATGAAATGCCAAAAATGGGTGATTCATCGCTCGCAGTGTTTCAACGGGTGCGAACGTTGGCCGAGGCTGGGGTTAAGTTGCCCGGAGAAGTTGACCGGATTATTCGGGTATTGCTGGCGCTTGATCCATCACATCGCTATGCACACGCCGGTATGGCGGCTGCTGAGTTGGAAGCGGTTCTCGGTCCCCATTTCTTGCAAACTCAGATCGTTACCGGAAAAACAGTCGTACAACCGATCCGTAAGACGAAGCAGATCGTTGTCATCGAGCCAAACAAAGTAGAACAAGCGTTGAGTGGTTTACTTGTTCATGAACCGCTTGAACGCGCACTTGAACGGGCACGTATGCTCGATGAGGTCCGCATTAGCCAGTTGCTCGATCAGTGGTCGCAAGAGCGTCCGTTACGCTTGCCATTGCTTGGTCGTTTGGTCCGGATTCATGAAATCAAACACTACAATGTGTTCTTTTTCCATCTTCGCTTGCTCATCGAGCAACGCCGTGACGCCGGAGTGACCGAAGAACCCGATACCAACCAAAAACCAATACCACTTCAGCCTGAGTACGATCGCTGGCAGATTGAGTTACCGTCGCCAAAAGAGTTTGCGCACGAACAGGGAAAACCTGTGGTCGTACCCGGTTCGGAACGGGTGATCAATTGTCCGAATTGTAGCGGGCTTGGCATTATCGTTTGCCCAACGTGTAAAGGTGCCCAACGGATAACCATCGAAGAACCTGCTCCCGCGCAATCGGCAACCAATGATCGGTCCGCGACAGCGAACACACCGGTAGTACACCAACGGGTGACTGCTTGTCCTCAATGTAGTGGACTTGGCAAGATACCTTGCGAACGGTGTAAAAGTACCGGACGGTTGCTGCAACGTAAGCTGATGGAATGGTCGCGTTGGCCAAAGTTCGATCGGGCGCAGAACGACTTACCTGATGTTGATGAAAATTGGCTACACCGCACTTGCCGTGAGGAATTGGTCTATCGCAAACGCGAAAACCGTATTCCCAAGGAGTGGTTGCAGATAACCGAAGTTAAAGAGATGATCGAACGCCGACTACGCGAGCTTGATCAGGATAGCCGAATTGTAATGGCCGAATTACAGATCAATTTTATTCCGCTCACCGAGATCGAGTTCGATCTCGGCAATCCAGAACAACCGTACCGTTTGGCGATCTACGGTTTCGAGAACCTAATCCCGCCTGATTGGCGCTTTTTGCACTGGGAGCGGATTCTCTTTTCTGCCGGTGTCGGTCTCCTCTCGTTCTTTTTGGTGATGAGTTTGGTATTCCTGACAATGTAACGGTGGATTCCGCGAATCTGACGTAATTCATGGTACGATATTCAGTAGGTGATGGAATGGTGGAGTACGCCTCATGCAGACAGCACAGCTAGCCTCGGCGTTGCTCGCTGAAGCGCGTAAGGCGTTGGTTGGGCAGGATGAGATATTGGTATTATTATTGACGGCGCTGTTGAGCAACGGTCATGTGCTGTTAGAAGGCCTCCCTGGTACCGCCAAAACATTGATGGCGAAGACATTGGCCCAGATGATCCAGGCCGAGTTTCGTCGTATCCAATTCACACCTGATTTGATGCCGGCAGATGTGATCGGGACGCAAGTGTATGATCTGAGCAGTGGTCAATTCCGGTTACGACAGGGGTCGATCTTTACCCAAGTCTTGCTCGGCGATGAGATTAACCGTGCTCCGGCAAAAACTCAAAGCGCGTTGCTTGAGGCGATGGAAGAGCGGCAAGTGACGATTGAAGGGCAACGGTTACCATTACCAGAGCCGTTTTGCGTGATTGCGACCCAGAACTCTGTCGAATACGAAGGTACCTATCCATTGCCGGAGGCGCAACTCGACCGATTTTTGTTCAAGATCGTCATCGACTACGCACCGCGTGAGGTTGAGATAGAAGTGTTGCAACGTTACCATCTTGGTTTTGATGCGCATCAGTTAGCTGCCGCCGGTCTCCAACCCATTGTCACCACCGAGAGCTTGCGCGCCTGTCGAGCCGAGATCGCCCAGGTTCAGGTTGAACAAGGTATTCTCGACTACATTGTCGCGATTGTGCAGGCAACTCGCACGAGTCCTGAATTGCTCGTGGGTGCATCGTTGCGAGCCGGGATCGCGTTGTTATTGGCGGCGAAGGCACTGGCGGCGATCAACGACCGTGCATACGTTACACCTGATAAGGTCAAAACCTTAGCCCGTCCGGTCCTACGCCACCGCATTATTTTGCGGCCAGAAGCTGAAATTGAGGGCTTGAATGCCGATATGGCGATAGGGCGTATCCTCAATCGGATCGAAGTCCCTCGCTAATGCGAGGGTCATCGTTTACCTCGTGCAATTCCTATTGGTCGTGTACCCTAGAGAGAAGCTTCCATGCTTGCTCGCAGTTCGCTGCGTTGGATTCTTCGCCACCCGTGGCAGATGATGCTCTGCGTGTTGGGTGTTGCGTTAGGGGTGGCTGTAGTTGTTGCCATCGATTTGGCAAATGCCAGTGCTCGACGCGCGTTTCAACTTGCCGGTGATACGGTGGCCGGTCAGGCTACCCACCAGATTGTTGGTGGCCCAACAGGATTGGCCGAAACCGTCTACACCGCATTACGCCGGCAATTGCCCGCTTTAGCTGCCGCTCCAATCGTCGAAGGTTACGTCACCGCACCGGCGCTGGGTCCCGGTGTTTATCAACTGTTCGGCGTTGACCCATTTGCCGAAGCACCGTTTCGTCCCTACTTTGCTGCCGATGGTACTGTTGATCTGGCGGCATTATTGATCGAGCCGGGGGCAGCCTTGCTGTCGCGCGCCAACGCCGAACGGGCCGGTTTACAATTGGGCGATACTCTGTCGATCCAGATCGGTGCCCGTTCGGCAACGGTTCGAGTCGTTGGGGTGCTTGATCCGGCTGACGATCTCAGCCGACGCGCATTGGACGGTTTGATCGTGGTTGATATTGCCAGTGCGCAAGAATTATTGGCAACTACCGGTCGTTTGAGCCGAGTTGATCTGATTGTCCCGCCAGCGTTTGCTCTGGAATCACTGATATCGCTCTTACCTGCGGGGGTGACGGTGCATCCGGTTGCAGCACGGGCAGGTGCGTTGCAACAAATGACGGCTGCATTCGAGCTAAATCTGACAGCGCTTAGTCTGTTGGCTCTGATCGTCGGTATGTTTCTCATCTACAATACGATGACGTTCAGTGTGGTGCAGCGTCGCACATTGCTCGGTACCCTGCGCTGTGTTGGCGTGAGCCGCGGGCAATTGGCTGTTCTGGTGTTGGCCGAGGCATTCGTCATTAGCTTGCTGGGAGTGGCAAGTGGCTTGACGCTCGGTATTGTGCTGGGTCGCGGTTTGGTTGGTCTGGTGACGCAGACAATCAACGATCTGTACTTTGTTGTGACGGTTCGCGATCTGAGTCTTGAGCCGTTCGTGCTGGTGAAGGGTGCTGTTCTTGGGATCGTGGCGACACTCGCGGCGGCACTGGCTCCGGCCCTTGAAGCGATGTATACGCCACCACGCACCGTGTTGCGACGTTCGAGTATCGAAGAGCGGGTGCGACGTGCAACGCCGCGATTGGCCATAGCCGGCGTGGGATTATTGGCCGGCGGAGGTGTCTTGTTGGCATTGCCGGCAACTGTCGGGACAACCGGTTTGTATCTGGCTTTTGCCGGTTTGTTCGCTCTTGTCATCGGATCAGCATTGCTGACGCCCGTCGCACTGGTTGGTCTGATGTTTGTCATCCGACCGGTATTGGGCCGCGTCCTGGGCTTGCTCGGGCGGATGGCTGCCCGTGATGTGGTGGCTAGTCTTTCGCGGACTGCGGTGGCGGTTGCAGCACTGATGGTTGCCGTTTCGGTGACTATCGGTGTGGGCATTATGATCGGCAGTTTTCGCCAAACGGTGATCAATTGGCTTGAACAGAGTCTGATAGCCGATATTTATCTCTCGCCACCGAGTAATGTGGCAAATCGGATCGATACGACGCTCGATCCGACATTACCGGCTGCGTTAGCAACATTGCCGGCAGTCGAGGCAATTACGACGTTCCGAAGTGTTCAAATTGACCTACCAACCGGACCAACCACGCTGGTTGCCATTGATGGTGCAACCGAGCGTGGTCGGCGTGCGCTGCGCTTTCAGCAAGGGGGCGACGATGCCGCATGGAAAGCATGGGAACGCGGTGCGGTGTTTATCTCCGAACCGCTCGCTTTCCGTAGTGGTTTGGGGGTCGGTGATACGCTCACGCTGCGTACCGATCGCGGTCTCCGTGAACTGCCAATTGCCGGTGTCTACTACGACTACACCTCCGATCGGGGCGTGGTACGGATCAATGCTGCGACGTATCGTGCATTGTGGGACGATCCGGCTCTTTCGTCGCTGGCCATCTATGTGCGTGACGGTTACGATGTCGATACCGTCATCGAGCAGGTCCGTTTGGTGAGTGCTGGGTACGGGACGGTGTTGGTCAATTCGAGTCGAGCATTGCGTGAAGGGACGTTAGTCGTCTTTGATCGCACCTTTGCGATTACATCGGTCTTGCAACTACTGGCGACCATTGTTGCATTCATCGGTATCTTGAGTGCGCTGATGGCGTTACAACTTGAGCGCACGCGCGAGCTTGGTGTCTTGCGAGCCGTTGGCCTCACGCCTGGCCAACTTTGGGGATCGGTGCTGAGCCAAACCGGGTTGATGGGATTAGCCGCCGGTGTGTTGGCTGCGCCACTCGGTTTGGTGTTGGCGCTCGTGCTGACCTACGTGATCAACAAGCGTTCATTTGGTTGGACGCTTGAATTAGCGGTTGATCCGTTACTCTTCGCTCAAGCGTTCGCCGTTGCAATTAGTGCCGCATTATTGGCCGGAATTTGGCCGGCATTGCGTATGAGTCGGATCAGCCCGGCAATTGCACTGCGCGATGAATAAGTATGCTGCACTCCTTAACGCAGTGGAATGTGGTACGATACAGCCGTTATCCGAATCTGAGTGAGGAGATCAACATGAGCGATCGACGCGCAGCTTTTGAACGAGCCGCTCAAGAGGTACAGGAACTGCCCCGCCGGCCCGATAATGAGACGTTGTTGCAACTATACGCCCTGTACAAACAGGCAACCGTCGGCGATGTACAGGGTACGCGCCCGGGAGTGCTCGATATGACCGGTCGGCTGAAGTATGATGCTTGGGCGAAACTAAAAGGCGTGACGGCTGAAGAGGCAATGAAGCGTTATATTGAACTAGTCGAGCGGCTCAAGCAGACGATCAAGTAGATACGAAAAGAGGGGTAGATGTGTACTACCCCTCTTTTTCTCTAGACGTATCGTTGCGCTGAGAGGGTGGCAAAGATGCTCACCCTCTAGACCGAATTAATAGCGACGGCGAAAATCACCACGCGATGAACTGCGCGGCTTGTCTTCTGCCTCGTTCACACGCAGATTGCGCCCGCCAATCTCAAGGCCGTCGGTTGCGCGGATCACACCGGCGACATTATTGGTTTCGATCTCAACAAATCCGAAGCCACGCGACCGACCGGTATCACGGTCATTGATGACGCGCGCACTCTGTACTTCGCCGTGCGGCTCGAAGATCGCACCCAGCTCAGCATCGCCAACACTCCACGGCAAGTTTCCGACGAACAGTTTCACTAACATTGCATTCTACTCCACAGAGACTTGGTTCGACACACGTCCATGCATGTCAAAACCGGCTATCACAGACCTCTCGTACAGCCGCCGCCGCTAATCGCTTAGCGCACGTTCGCTCAGGCGATCGACAACGTACTTGCTTCGAGCGATGAAGCACTGCCGATCGACCTAACCCCTGGAAAGTTCTCTGATGCCGGTCTCGCAGCACACGACGTTGATTGACTTCTTCACTATACCATACTTCTGAAGAATTGCAAGTAGCAATTTGCGTGGCGATCCGTCGTGCGAACGATCCGGATGAACGGTTATGGCGTTACGATGGGACTAATTATCGTACTATCGTGAAGGTGTTATCCGTCGAAGGCACGCTTTAGAGCTTTATCCGTCAATGGTGGGCTTTCACTCTATCAACCTTCGGCGTTTGCTGTATCCCCCTCCAACAATGCTTTGCTTTATCCGTCAATGGTGGGCTTTCACTCTATCACACCCTGCACTTATAGCCCGGTGGCGAAGGAGAGAGTATTGCGTGCTGGTGAACGTTGTACAGGTAATGCTGGACCACAGTAGTACAGTCGATCCTCGCGCCAGTCGGCTAGCCCGATTTCGGTTAGCCATGAAGTAACAGTGGCGGCTCGCCGCAGTGCAGTTGATTCGGCGAGTGGGGCGAGTTGTTGGAGGATTCGCGCGACATCTGCCCGGGAGAGGCCTTCGGGATGATCACGGAGGGCGGCAATCACTGAACGAGTGGGTTCGTAACGGAGCAGTTGACGGCGCAGTGCAGCCCGTTGATCGGCACGGTTGTAGCGGGTGAAGGCTAGCCCAAATTTAGTTAGTTGTGCCGTTTCCGTCTGCTCGCCGATTTCGATCAGGCCAATGATCCTCGCTGCTTGCATGTAGTAGAGGCCTTGTCGCTGACCTTTGGCTCCAATGTATTCACCGATTTCGCTTGCCGTGACTCGTCCGCGTGCAATCGCTTCTGCAACACGCGCTACGTCCCAAAGTACATCGGCCTGGGGAATGTCCACTGTGGTCAGCATAAGAGCCTCCTCTTCCTTACACGTACTCGCTCGTACTACAGTTCTACCATATCATACTCGAACGTTTGTGTCAATAGGAAATTTTGCACACGTGTTCACGTGTAAACGCAAAGGCGCGAAGGCGCAAAGGCGCAAAGACGCAAAGGCGCAAAGGCGCAAAGACGCAAAGGCGCAAAGGCGCAAAGGTGCAGAGATGCGAAAGCTCATGCTCCGGTAGGTGTCATTTGATAGCGCGTTTGCAGTATCATACTCATGGTGCGTAACCGAGGCACGGTTGAGTAATGCACCGACGTTACTCTATTTCGGAGGAGATGACCTATGACATGTACTGACCTTCCGCTAACATCGACCCACGACGTGGCGATCGTTGGCGCTGGTCCGATCGGTCTAGAATTGGCAGTCTGCTTGAAGCAGGCTGGGGTTGACTACATTCACTTTGATGCGCACCAGATCGGTTATACGATGACGTGGTGGCCGCGCAATACGAGTTTTTTCAGCACAACCGAGCGACTGGCGATTGCCGGCGTACCTATTCCCAATAATCATCAGCAACGGATTACCGGTGAAGAGTACTTAGCGTATTTGCGATCGGTTGTGGAGTTGTTCGATCTCCACGTGCAGAGTTATGAGCCGGTTAGCTCATTGCAACGCGATGACGAAGGCTTTACGCTCATAACGAAGCCACTGACCGGGCCACGGAGTTATCGTGTGCGTCGTGTGGTGTTGGCGATCGGTGATATGCACTTCCCCCACCGTCTCAATATTCCCGGTGAGGATTTGCCCCATGTGAGCCATTATTTCCGTGATCCGCACGATTATTTTCGCCGCCGGTTGTTGATCGTTGGCGGTAAGAACTCGGCGGTCGAAGCAGCGTTACGCTGCTGGCGGGCCGGCGCCCAGGTAACGTTATCCTACCGGCGCGCTCGGCTTGATGATAAGCGGGTGAAGCATTGGTTGTTACCCGATTTTGTTGCGCAGGTCGAAGCCGGGACGATCCGGTTTTTGCCGAATACGACGCCAGTTGCGATTGATCCCGGTGGGGTGACGTTGGCTTGTACCGATGACGATGGTCAGCCCACAACCGAGCAGTTCTACTATCCGACCGATTTTGTCTTGCTCGCTACCGGTTTTCGTGGTGATCAGCGATTGCTTGAACAGGCTGGAGTTGTCTTGCGCGGACCGAACCGCGTGCCGGAATATAATCCGGTCACAATGGAGACGAACGTTCCCGGTCTGTATTTAGCCGGTACGGTAGCGGCCGGTATTCAACAGCGTTATACCCTCTTCATTGAGAACTGCCACGAACACGCCGGCAAGATTACCCAAGCAATAACGGGACGTTGGCCGGCCCGGTTGGGCGATATCCCAATGCGTACCTACCAACTCGGTTTCGAGCAAATTGCCGCGAATTGAGCATTCTATTGCCCAATTACGCTTGCCAAAATCGCGTAGTCTGAGTATAGTAATGAGCGTGCGGGGCTGTAGCTCAATGGATAGAGCACCGACCTTCTAAGTCGATGGTTGCGCGTTCGAGTCGCGCCAGCCCCGCCAATCCCTTCTTCACGATTGTTCTTCCACACCAACCCGTTGCGCTAATAGTTGCTCGATGCGCGTTAAGCGTTGCTGAATCTCGGTGAGCATTTCTCTTTGGCGATCAACCGCTTCGTCCTCAACAAACAAAGCGGCAATATTCGCGGTCAGCAACCCAAATAACGAAATACCGGCTAGCATCAGAAAGACTGCCACGCCGCGCCCCAACGCTGTTACCGGATAGGTGTCGCCATACCCAACTGTTGTAATAGTGGTCAGCGCCCACCAGATGGCATCGGCAAACGAGGCGATAGGGCCACCGCTACCCTGTTCAGCAACGAACATGAGGGTGGCTGCCACTAACACAACGATGAGACTGGTGATGCCAATAAACGCCGGCATGCGTTGGCGTAAGGTTTGGCGCGATTGTCGCCAGAGCCGGGTGAGAATGATCGGGAGCCATAAGAGCCGTAATGGGCGCAGAAATGGAATTGCGATCATCACTATCTCGATCCAGTTCGCACGAATGTAAGCTACCCGATCGGGAGATAGATACCATTTGATCAGAAGTTCAATTCCAAATATTCCCCAAATGATCCAGAGTATGCCATCGAGAACAAGTGTAGTTATGGTGCTGAGTGTCCTGTTTTCGATTAAAAAGAAAATGACGAGAAAGCAGATCGATAAAAAGAGCATTGGCATTTCGGTAATTCGATTAAAACGATTGAGCAGTAATGTACGTTGTTCAAGTGACATACAAGCATCCTCCGATTTGAGTAATGGTGAAATAATCGTATAGGGGATATAATACTCCCGAACCGTATCGTATCATAGGAGCTAATAGCAATGCAGACCGTTCGCGAACGCAGTGAGATTCCAGAGCAGTACAAGTGGGATCCGTTTAGTATCTTTCCTTCACAAGCTGCATGGGAAGCGGCCATTGACGAGGTTGATACGCTCATTGCACGTGCTGCTCAGTTTCGTGGTCGGTTACACGAGGGCACACCCGTTATTGCCGACTTTCTCGGCCTGAGCGAGACGATTATGCGCAACGTCGGCCAAATTACCGTCTTTGCCACGATGTTCTATACCGTCGATACCAATGACCGTGAAGCGAGTGCAATGCGTGATCGGGCAATTGGGCTGCAAGCCCGAGCGAGTGCAGCACTGGCGTTTGGTGAGCCTGAGTTGTTGGCCATCGGTGCCGATCAGTTGTTGGCCTGGGCGGATCAAGATGAGTATCTGGCAACTTACCGCCACTATTTTGAACGCCTGATCGCTCGTGCTCCTCACGTGCGTTCTGCCGAAGTGGAAGAGCTGTTGGGGCAGGTACGCGATCCGTTCGCTGCGGCAAGTGCAGTCCACGGTGTATTGGCCAATGCTGAATTACGCTTTCCCCTCGCCTACGACAGCAATGGTGAGGCGTATGAGATTACGCAAGGCACGATTAATGCACTCATTACCCATCCCGATCGCACCTTGCGTAAGCAGGCGTGGGAAGGGTATGCTGATGCGCACATTGCCGTCGAAAATACGATGGCCCAGTGCTTAGCCGCCGGCGTCAAACAGAATGTCTTTCTTGCCCGTGCGCATCGGTATGCCTCGGCTCTTGAAGCCGCACTGAAGCCGAATTTTATTCCACTTGAGGTCTTTCACAACCTGATCGCTACTTTCGAGCGTCATGTACCGATCTGGCACCGGTATTGGCGGGTACGTCGTGCGGCCCTCGGTGTCGATGAATTGCATGTTTACGATACCAAAGCGCCGTTAGCGACCCCACTTGTCGTGCCTTACGAGCAAGCTGTTGATTGGATCTGCGCCGGTATGGCTCCGCTGGGCAATGAATATGTCCAGATTATGCGGCGCGGGTTGCGCGAACAGCGTTGGGTTGATGTCTATCCCAATCGGGGCAAGCGGGCCGGGGCGTTCTCAACCGGTGCACCGGGTACCCACCCGTTTATTATGATGTCGTACAACGATGATATCTTCAGCCTTAGTACTCTTGCCCACGAGTTGGGTCACTCGATGCATTCGTACTATACTCGGCGTACCCAACCGGTGATCTATACCAACTATGGTCTCTTCCTGGCAGAAGTAGCCTCGAATTTCAATCAGGCGTTGGTGCGCGCGTATCTGTTCCAAACGTTAACCGACCGCAATGCCCAGATCGGCTTAATCGAAGAGGCGATGGCGAACTTCCATCGCTATTTCTTCATTATGCCGACGCTGGCTCGCTTTGAGTTGGCTATCCATCAGCGCGCTGAACGCAGTCAACCGTTAACCGCGACCATCTTTAACGAGCTGATGGCCGATCTCTTTGCTGAGGGGTATGGTAGCGAGGTCGTCGTGGATCGGGCGCGCGTCGGTAATACGTGGGCGCAGTTTTCTACCCATCTGTACGCCAATTTCTATGTCTATCAGTATGCAACCGGTATTGCCGGTGCCCACGCGCTGGCCGCACCTATCCTTGCCGGTAATGCCGATGCCGCCGATCGCTACATCAACGAATTTCTCAAAGCCGGTGGTTCACGTTTTCCGCTCGATACGTTGCGACGTGCCGGTGTTGATCTAACTTCACCCGAACCGGTTGAGCAGACCTTTGCAGTGATGGCATCTTACGTTGATCGGCTTGAGCAGTTGTTCGGTGTATCAGTTTCATAATCATGCAGAATAGCAGAACAAGAGTCACATGAAGGGATACTGCTACGGTATCTAACACCATGTGGCTCTCCGTCGAAAGATGTTACCTATGAAACGACGAACGCCGGTCGTTAGTGGAATCAGTATTGTGCTGCTGCTCCTTACTACCGTAACCTTCGCGCAGTTGCCATACCGAGTTCATCTGCCATTGGTGATGCGCATAGGCCAAAACCCGCTGATGAGCGGTGAGGCCACGTTCTATCTTGAAGCCGATGGTAGCGGTGCATGTCTGTTCGATCCTATCCCCGGTGATCGGATGGTGGCGGCAATCAGTTATCTCAATTATGGTAACGCCGACTATTGCGGTGCGTATGTTGAGGTGTTTGGGCCACAAGGAAGCGTTGTAGTACGGATTGTCGATGAATGTCCCGATAATCCCGGTTGTGGCCTCAATCATCTCGATCTCAGCCCTGAGGCGTTCGAGCGTATTGCGCCGCGAGCGTGGGGGCGCGTGCCGATCACGTGGCGGGTGATCAGTCCGCCTCTTACCGATCCGGTGCAATTTCATCTCAAAGATGGCAGTAATCCGTGGTGGTTAGCTTTTCAGGTGCGCCGTCACCGAAACCCGATTGCCACACTCGAGTATCGTACACCGCAAGGGCAGTGGGTGCAACTCAACCGAACGCCCTATAACTACTTCATCCGTGAGTGTCAGTGTACCGGCGGCGAAGGTGGTCCTTTCATCTTGCGAGTCACCGACATCTACGGCAATACACTCACCGAGACGGTACAATTTACGACCCTCTCGTCCGGTGGTTTATCACCCGGCGAGTTAGTTAGTGGCAGTGGTCAGTTTCCCTACGGACCGTAGCAAGGCTGATGTCAGCGTTTAATCGGGGAATAGCTCATCGGCCTCTCGTTGGGCCGTGACCATATCACGCGCCCGGCGTGTGCGTTGCTCGATGAAGCGATAAAAGGTCTCATCATAGGGTCGTGTTCGTACCACTACCGGCATTGGAACAGCGTGGCCAAGCACGAGAGCTTGCTGGCGGGTGTCGAGATTAGCCAGCACCATGCGTAGTCGGTTCCTACCACCGACGCCGGTGAACACGGCATCGATATCCTGTTCATCGCTTAACAGCGCGGTAATTCGAGTACCAAGCTGACTCAGCACCTCGCTGTCAATCGATGAAGGTCGTTGATCAACGACCAGTAGCGTCACGCTGTATTTGCGCATCTCGCGTGCAATCGCGCCGAAGATGGTCTGACGGGCAAGGCGTGGGTTGAGAAACTTATGAGCTTCTTCGATGGTAATCATCAATGGGCGTGGTCGATCAGATTCAAGTTTTGAATGAAGATACTGCTCGGTCTGTTCGCGCCAGCGTTGATGAATCCGCCGGGTTAGGACATTGGCGACCAGCATGTATGCTAAGGGATCGTCGTAACGACCAAAACTTAGCACCACGTGCCGCCCGGCCATAAGGGCATTGATGAGATGATCGATCGGTGACAGATCGGCACGCTCGCGCACAAAACCCAAACGTTTGAGTTGTAACGTCTTACGCTTGAGTGCGTTCAACGAGGCGAGGCTCGCACTCTTCTCATCGGCAAAGGTCTTGAGATCGGCTTGATCCGTCTGCCAAAGCTGAGCAAGCCAGTCGGCGCCATAGGCATCAACCAACAATTCAGCCGTCTCGGCGGCGGTAGGGTTGAGATTCAATTCTTCACTGAGCAACAGTACATCTTCAGGTTCGATCTGATCGTAGCCAATCACAATCTCCCCATCTATCGATTTGCGATCAAACGCCCCACCGGCCAGCGCATACAGCAACACCTTACTACCGAAAAGCTGGCGCAATCCCTTAACGAAATGTGCCCCTTCTGAGCGCGCCGCCCATCCGTATTCGTCGTGCATATCGAATATAAGGTTAGAAGCCACGTCGCTCAGAATAACCCCACAGACCAAGAGGCGGGTCAGAAAGCTCTTGCCGGTACCACTCTTCCCGAACACTCCATTCGAGCGCTCGACCAACCGATTGAGGTCGATACAAACCGGCACATCCATATCGAGCGGAGAGCCGATCATAAACTGACTCCCCTCTTCGCGCCCAAAGACATGCTGAAAATCTTCTGCGTTCGCCTCGAACAGCGGCGCAAAATGGTGGGGGACCGTCTTAACCGGTAATAGCTCGGTACTCCCGTCGAGCGGCAACATCAGCCGCAGATCGAGCCGTAGTTCACCATACGTAGTAGTTCCACTCAGCACATTAGCGAAGAATTCATCAGCCGGTGGCGGATCGAGCATGACCTTCGGCGTCGCCGCTCCGAGTCGCACATCCGTTACCATCGAAAAAAAGGTGAAGCGTTGACCCTGCACAACAACAAACTTGCCAACGCGCACATCCTCAACCGAAGTACCGGCATCGAGCCGCACCGTTAAGCCCTCGAGGAGCGAACCACCGGTGACTACACCGAGGCGTTGACGTCGTTGCATAGTGCTGCCTCCTTATTTGCAATGACGTATTTTTAATCGTATCACACCTTGGTGCCTGAAAGATCAGAAATGAACAGAGTGTTATGCCAGGCATACGGAAATCTAAGCTTCTCTCTCGTTTGATGAAGTGACATTGCACGAAAATAAGATGTGAGATGATTATGCGTATTCTCATTGTAGACGACGAATCAAGCACACGATCAACGTTACAGCGTCTCATGGCGAAACTACGGAACGCCAAGATCGACATGGCAAACAACGGGGCCGACGGTCTGAAACTGGCACGCCAACATTGGTATGATCTGATCATTACCGATTATCATATGCCAAAGATGGACGGTATTGACTTGATCTATACCCTACGGCAAGAGGGGTATATGATTCCGATGGTACTCATATCGGGCGACCCAGCAGTTGGAGGTTATGCGGTATCAGCCGGAGCAAACCTCTTTCTCCATAAGCCGATAGACATTGACGATCTACGCACTATGCTCGACATGTTGGGCTTATAGGCGACCAATGCATCTATATTCGCCAAGGTATGGTACCATCAAGCTTAGGATATCGAGATCGCAACCGGAGACATCATGCAACCCATTCCTCGTTACGATGGATACATCTTTGATCTTGATGGCACTATCTATCTCGGCGACATCCTGTTACCCGGTGTTGCCGAACTGTTGGTGACACTCCGCCGTGAGGGGCGGCGGATCGTCTTTCTCTCGAATAATCCAACCAAAACACGCCGGCAATACGCCGAGCGTTTGCGGCGTCTCGGCATTGACGCCGATGAGCATGAGATTGTCAATAGCTCGGCGGTGATGGTGGAATGGTTGCTTGCTAATGCCCCCGGCGCACCGTTATTTGTCGTCGGTGAGGCGCCACTCATCGGTGAACTCGAGGCGGCTGGGTTCCCGTTGAGTGAGCGACCGGGTGAGATCGCTTTTGTTGTCGCTTCGTTTGATCGCACGTTTACCTATCGTAAACTCCAGATTGCCTTCGATGCAATCCGGGCCGGCGCACGTCTTGTCGCTACAAACCCCGACCGCTTTTGCCCGGTTCCGGGTGGGGGCGAGCCAGATGCAGCGGCGATCATTGCTGCAATTGAGGCGTGTACCGATACCCGTTGCGAGGTGATCGTCGGCAAGCCATCACCGATTATGGCCCGCACGGTAAGTAGACTGATCAACCTACCACCTGAACGGTGTATTATTGTCGGTGATCGGTTAATGACCGATATTGCAATGGGGATCACGGCCGGTATGGATACGGCATTGGTGTTAACCGGAGATAGCCGGCGTGCCGATCTTGAACACTCGCCATACTGGCCAACTTACGTGCTCGAGCGGATTGATGAATTGATCCGGGAAACGGCTTGACGAGAGGCCTACTTCCGACTACACTACCTATACTACAGTATAGAGAGGAGAATCCATGACTGCCGCTCGCCATACTTCCCCTACCCCGTATCAACCACGATTGACCGGTGATCAGTCATCGCCTGCCGAAACTGCCGATACGATGTGGCCATTGGCGTTGCGGGCATTGCTGCTGCTGCACGGCGTGGCGTTACCGTCCGATCCAACGCTTACGGCTCTCTCCGAGGCTGACCAGATTGCGTTACGCGGTAGTCTGGTGCTGCTCTCTGATGAACCGGCCAATATTGCGTAACCATCGTTACTGTCAGGTTATCTATCAGCAGCGGGGTGGGTCTAAGTAGTTCTTCGATGTTCCAATAATGAGGATTCAGCGGTAACTCAGATCGGGTCAAGGCGATTCAGAACCGGTTTGCAGAGTAACGCAGGTAACACAGGTGCAGCTTATCCTCAGACCCACCCCACTAGGATGGTTGCACTCAACCAGACGCAAGGGCACTTACTCACCTGACGCTTTATTTGTACCTAGCAATCGCGTCGCCTGTGCAGTTGCTCGACAAGCTCCAACTTATCCCCATGATTGGTTATTATCCGCACACCCAAAGCATTATAAGAGAGTTGGGATGACTAAAGCTGCTTCAGAGTAATACCGCATACTGTAGTCTCTGTTATTCTGCCACACTGCGTGAATACAGGTTGTGATCAGCAACCCAACGTAGCGATGAGCCTATAGCGCTCGTGCCCATAAACCATCTAGCCGCCATCGAAACCACACGCTAACCCGCTGGCGACACACCTTTACCTCACGTTCTAGATTAAAATATACTGGTAATTATCGCAGTATTCACTCCCACTTCGACTCCACCCCAACCTTGTCGGCGCAACGTGTTATTTATCTGTACTAGAATGCCTTTTTGCACTATTACAAGGCAGTCAAACCCGTGCGCTTGGGTGGAACCGAACGCGATAGTAACTTTCCGTCCACCACTCTGCAACATGTAAGAGGAATACACTGCTACTCGCCACTTTCCTACCCGTCGTTTCGGCCCGGGTATAGAGCATCCTACGCTTTATTGATCAGGGTTGGTCCACTAGCATGCCGGATGAACATCAGTACTCGCCTGTGTTTCCAGCTTGACACTGCTTCTGGTCTGACTGTCGGTGTTAGTACCCTCAGGCTTCTGTCGGTAAGAGACGTCTCCTGCATTAAGATACCCTAGCCTTTGAGCTTACGTTCGTTCCTTGCCACCACTGTTTCTCAGGGTTTCTACCCGTACTCCAACACTACTCTGCTTCGTTCGCCTAGACAAAAGCCGAGATTCCGGTAATTGCTCGGCCCACGATCAACGTATTCATCTCGTGCGTGCCCTCGTATGAGTAGAGCGCCTCAGCATCGGCAAAGTAACGGGCAACACCGTGTTCGAGGAGAATACCGTTACCGCCAAGAACCGCGCGAGCCAGCGCCACTGTCTCGCGCATTTTTTCACCACAGAAGACCTTCGCCAGCGAGGCCTGCTCTTGGCTGATTTTGCCGGTACGAGCAGCGATCTGACTCATGCGCAGGCACATTGTCTGCATCGCCGTCACATTCGCCAGCATCTGCACTAAACTATTTTGAACCAGTTGAAAACTACCGATAGGCCGCCCGAATTGAATGCGCTGTTGGGCGTAAACGAGTGCCTGTTCGTAAGCACCCATTGCCACGCCGGTCATCGCCCATGCTACTGCTGCCCGGGTGATCGCCAGTTGACGCGCCACACCGCGAAAACCGCCGACGTTGGGTAAGCGGTTTGCTTCGGGTATACGACAATTCACCAGCCGGATGTTGGCATTTTGTACGGTGCGTAGCGCAATCTTTCCTTCGAGCCGCTCGACTTCGTACCCCGGTGTGTTGCGCTCAACGATGAATCCTTGCACCTGATTGTTCGAGACATCGCGTGCCCAAATGATGTTAATATCGGCGATCGGTGCATTCCCGCTCCATTTCTTCGCACCGTTGAGCACCCAGTGACCACGCTCAAAGCGGGCCGTGGTCTGGAGACCGGCGGCAGTTGCCGAACCAACATCCGGTTCGGTAAGTGCCCACGAGCCGATTAGCTCAAACCGCTGCATCGGTGGTAACCAGCGCTGCTTCTGTTCGGGAGAACCAAAGAGATCGATTGACCCCATGCACAAACCCCAATGTACCCCGAAAAAGGTGTAAATTGAGGGATCGACCCGTGCCATTTCCATACACGCTACACCGGTGAGGACTGGACCGAGCGCGTCGATGGCGTAGGGTCGTGAGCCGAAGGTCTCGGCGATGAGACGGGCAAAACCGGGGACGATCTCGTGCGGAAATTCGCCGCGCTCCCAGAAGCTGTTGGCGATTGGACGAATCTTCTCTTCCATGTATGAGCGAATCTTTTGCTGGATTGCTCGCTCTTCGGGTGAGAGTTCGGCCAGGATATCGTAGAAATCACTATTCACCGACGGCACCCGCTTTGGTCGTCGTTTGGCGGTAATACTTTTTAGCAGCAGACCAATCTCTTGCGGCGTAACACCTCGTAATGCGCGAAAGGTGTCAACGAATGGTACCTGTACCTGCTGCATCATACGGGTGAGGCTAGCTGGAAGGGTAACGAATGACATATCTACCTCCTGATCAACGCTGAATCTGTAACGTCATTGTTGTGCGATCTTGCTTTAAGAGGAGAACGGGATGACGCAATGCGTCAAGGGCAGTGTAGCACAGAACGATCCTCAATGTCAACAAGAAACTGAGCGATAAGAAAAGTGTTAGATTGGCTTAGGGTGCGCATTCATCACAAGCGGGTCGTTGCCCAGATAAACCGCTCGGACGGCCAGAAGCCAAGCCTCCGACAGGCGTCAAAGAGGGTACTATCTGTGGCATCAACGAAGAGATAGACTCGTGAAGTGATACCAAAGCAACTCTGGACTAAGGCACTGAGCGCGGATTGTAGTGCCGGTAGTGATCCGGTCTGCATCGCCCAGCCTAGCTCAACCACATCACCGGTTGCAAAACAGGTCACGGCGGTCGCTAGCAAGCTACCATCAGCCGCAAATACACCAAATGCCGGGACCGAATTCAGTGTCCAGGTTTGCCAGGGCGCCGCCGTTGCCCACAGGTCTTTCACCGCTTGTACATCATCTTTCTGTATCCGACGGGCAGATGGTTGGGTGATAGGATGCAATGTCTCCGGTTCAACCACCATCTGATACAGGAAGTGAACCGATTCAAGATGGGTTGTGTTGTTTAATAACGGTACGTTCGCCACCGGCATAACGATTTCGAAGGGACGGTTCCATAGTTCGGGATTGTCCATCGCCAAGGCTTCGAGCAGCATAGGAAGCACCTGCGGTACGTCAACGGTGAACGATAGACGAACCGATGATACATCGCGCCACACAGCAGCGACCCCGACCACCACATGATTGCTTAGGGCAGCTCTGATTGATACCGATCCGTGTCGGCGATACAAGAACGCTAACGTAATCGCGTTGCGGTACGGCGACCGGCGTAAGAATGCGTTTACCGCAGGGTAGTGTTCAGCAGTCACAGGAACGATCTGCAATGGCATACACCCATCTCGTGGTCATTGTTTGGTAGAGACCCCGTTGTTCAGCGCAGCACTATTGGCAGCGCCGGTCTTACGCGCCATTATACCGTGCAAACGGTTGACGGTCAGCGCCACAATCGTCTACAATACCGCGAGGAAGCTAGTTAAGATAGGCAAAGATGCCTTCTTTTTCATCATAGGCTATATGCATATGCAAAGACTGACTGCTGCTCAGATTCGTGAAACGTTCATATCGTTTTTTAAGCGCCATGGCCATACCCATGTACCCAGCTCATCGTTGGTGGTTGCCGACGACCCAACGCTGCTGTTCGCTAATTCCGGCATGGTGCAGTTTAAAGATGTCTTTTTGGGTCGCGAACAACGCCCGTATACTCGTGCTGTAACTGCCCAAAAGTGTCTGCGCGTTAGCGGTAAACACAACGATCTCGAAGAGGTTGGTCCCTCACCACGCCACCATACTTTTTTTGAAATGTTAGGCAACTTTTCGTTCGGTGATTACTTCAAAGCCGAGGCTATTCGATTGGCGTGGAAATTGCTAACCGAAGAGTTCCAGTTGCCCGTCGAAAGACTTTGGTTTACGGTGTTTGCCGGTGATGATGAGGTGCCACCCGATGATGAGGCGGCAGCGTTGTGGATTGCGCAAGGCGCCGACCCGTCGCGGGTGTTGCGCTTTGGCCGCAAAGACAACTTTTGGGTGATGGGCGATACCGGTCCTTGTGGCCCATGCTCGGAGATTACCATCTACATCGGCGATGATCTGAGCCAAATGCGTGCCGAGGGTGTTAATTCCGACGATCCGAATTATGTCGAGATCTGGAATAATGTGTTCATGCAGTACGACCGCGCCACCATGCAGCCGCTGCCACGGCCTTCGGTCGATACCGGTATGGGTCTTGAGCGAATGGCAATGGTGATGCAAGGCGTCCATAGCACGTATGATACCGATCTGTTCGTGACCATTATTAACCGCATCATTGCTGTGCGCGGCAGCGACGAAGAGCATTATCAGGCCCATCGCAGCGCATACCGCGCTATCGCCGACCACGCACGCGCAATTGCGTTCTTGATCGCCGATGGGGTTTTGCCCGGTAATCTGGGCCGTTCGTATGTGTTACGCCGTATTTTGCGCCGCGCCGCGTATCAGGGTCGCACGATTGGCTTTGAACGACCATTCCTCGCCGAGGTGATTACAACGGTAATCGACCAAATGGGTGAGGTGTACCCCGAATTGGTACATCGACGCGAACTTATCTTGAGTGCCGCCGACCAGGAAGAACGCCAATTTTTGCGTACTCTGAGTGGTGGCCTGAGCCGCCTCAATGCCGTGATCGAGCAGGTACGTACCCGTGGCGAGACGGTGATCCCCGGTACCGATGCGTTCGTACTGAAAGACACGTATGGCTTTCCGCTCGATTTGACCCAGAAGATTGCTGCCGAACAAGGGTTGACAGTCGATGAAGCCGGTTATGAGGCGGCAATGGCCGAACAACGCGCTCGTTCACGGGCGGCGGCGGCCGGGAAGCGTGGCGGTGAAGCCGATCTGTGGGCCGAACTTGATCTGCCTGCGTCGCATTTTACCGGCTACGAGCGCCTGAGCGACCGAGCAACGGTGATCGGTATGTTGGCCGAAGGGGATGCGATTACGTCTGCGACGGTCGGACGGCAAGTGCAAATTGTGCTCGATACGACGCCTTTCTACGCCGAAAGTGGCGGTCAAGTTGGTGATACCGGCGTGCTGGTCGGGCCAGAGGGTTCGGTACAGATCGAAGATACCCGCCGGCCATTGCCCGGTCTAATCGTTCACTATGGTCGCGTGGTCAGTGGTACGATCCGTGTAGGCGATCAGGTGCAAGCTACGGTTGATATGGTACGGCGGGCCGATATTCAGCGGAATCACACGGCCACCCATATGCTCCAGCGCGCCTTACGCGACGTGCTCGGCGAACACGCAGCCCAAGCCGGTTCGTTGGTGGCGCCCGACCGGCTGCGCTTCGACTTTACCCATACCAAACCACTCGATCCTGAAGAATTGCGTGAGATCGAGCGCCGTCTGAATGCGTGGGTCCGCGCCGATGCATCGGTACGCTGGGAAATTACCGGTTACCAGTCTGCCATAGCAAGCGGTGCGATCGCGCTGTTTGGTGAGAAGTACGGTGATACTGTGCGCGTCGTGACCATTGAACGCGGTACCGGAATTGAGAACGGTGAGTACGCTTCTCGTGATAGCCTTGAGCTGTGCGGTGGCACACACGTGAATCGCACCGGTGAGATTGGGTTTGTCCGCATCCTCAGTGAAGGGAGTATCGGTAGTGGGATCCGTCGCGTCGAGGCTCTGACCGGGCGTGGCGCCGAGTTATGGGTAGAAGAACAAGCACAGACGTTACGCGATCTGGCTGCACGGATCAATGCGCAACCCGCACAACTGATCGAACGAATCGAGGCGCTTTTGGCCGAGAACCGGCAACGACGGCAAGAGCTGGAGGCGCTGCGGAGTAAGTTGGCGCGCGAGATGCTCGATACTCTGGTACATCGCACGCAAACGGTCGCCGGGATTCCACTGCTGGCAGCAGAGGTGGAAGCCGATTCGGTCGAACGCCTACGTGAGATGGGTGAATATCTGCGCGATAAGCTGGGTAGTGCCGTGATTGTGCTTGGCGCCCAGATCAACGGCAAACCACAATTACTTACACTTGTCACGTCCGACCTGGTCAAGCGAGGCCTGAATGCAGTGCATATTGTCAAACCGCTTGCCGCTATCGTCGGTGGTGGTGGTGGTGGCCGATCCGAAATAGCGCAAGCCGGTGGACGGAACCCCGACCGCTTGGCGGCTGCTATCACTGCTGCGGTAGACGTGTTGGCCGAACAGGCAGGATAGGTCAAGCATCAAATTGCTGGAGGTCTTCTGTGCTCACCCGGTGAGCACAGAGGCTAGGTGAGGGGCTATGATCACCGATGAGACGGCGCTTGTCCTTGCGCTCCCCGAAGATACTGCCGAGTCGCTCATGGCACGGGTACGAGCAACCCATGCTGCTAATGTGCAAATCTTGGCCCCTGAAGGTACAACGGTACTCCAACGTGTGGCCGGGACGGATACGCTGCGTGCGTTGGCAGCAGCAGCCGGGATTTCGTTGACGATTATTAGCTCTGATCCGACGATTCTGAAAGCGGCCCGCCAGAGCGGTTTAACGACGATTGAAGTCACCGGTACACACGTGCAATCTCCACCGCCGGCTACTTCTTCGCCGACGACTGAGGATATTCCCGCCGAGGATCTCGAGTTTTTGGCAGCACTTGATGAGTTGACCGGAACCGATTCGTCTGCCATGCTCTTTACCCCCCCCGCGAAACCATCAACTGCTGAAACTCGTCCCATTGCCGCACCGACAACCCGCCCGCTACCGGCCCAGTCCGATAGTGCCACTCCCACATCCTCACCGGTGATGGGAGATGATGATCTCGAGTTTTTTGACGCACTCGATGACCTGGCCGCAGCTTTCGAGCAAGAGCGGACTGAGGCACCGCCACCACCTATCCCTTCATCACGCGAATCAAGCGCTCAACCGCCACGGGTTCGTCCTGAGGATATTCAATTATCGGCGGAGGAAACGACACGCGCGAATCAAATCGGGCAACGGAGTGAAACCGAGCGAGCAAAACGCCCGACGCGGCCACCGCAGCACACCACGCCAACCCCAACTGCGACAACCGATACAGCCGAGAGGCCACGCCGCTTGCCCACCCGCACTCCGCCACCGGCAACACCCAAAGCGGCTGCACGTCCGGCCAACCGTACATTATCTCGGCTCAGTTGGAGCCTACTCGGTATTCTACTCATCACCCTTATCGCTTTCGGCATCTTTCTGGTTGTGACTCGCAGCGTGACCATCGTTGTTCGTTTGCCGGCACGTGAAACGGTCCCGATCAATGGCTTAGTCATTCCACTGTCGCCGGTAGCCGCTACCACCGCGCAGGGCGCCGTCGTCGCTGAGCCGATTAGCACCACGGTAGCCATTAGTCGAAGTGGTGAAGTAACGGAAGGAGTCCTCACACCGGTAGAAAGTGCGTCCGGTGTTATAACCCTCCGCAACCTCAACATGCAGCCGATCACGATCCCGGCAGGGAGTGAATTCATCGCGATTGGCCCTAACAACCAGCCGATCCCATTTATCAGCAATGTTGAAGTGACCGTACCGGGTGCTGTTACCTCGAATCTGGGCAACCAGATCATTACTACCCTCGGCGAAGCGCAGGTTCCGATCACGGCCCGTTCACCCGGCAGTGCCTCGAACATCCCGGCTAACTCCATTCGGGAAGTCCGCATTCCCGGCGGTCCGACGATTACGCTAACCGGTGGTATCTTGACCGTCGTGCATGATGCAATTGGTGGTGGGACTGACGAAGAGGTCTTCGTGATAAAAGAGAGTGATGTGCGTCGCTACTTGGCCGAAGTCCTGACCAGCCTTGACCAAGAGGCGCGCCGACAGCTTGATGGGCTGGCACTGGCCCGCAACCTGCGTCTTGAGCCGACGACCGTCTCGCCAAGTCGGGCCGAACTCGAACAACTGGCCGGTTTTGAGCAGATTGTTGATCCACCGATTGGTACATCGTTGAGAAATACTCGCTTGTTTACCTTGACGGTGCAGGCACGCTATAGTGGGCTGGCAATTGCCGGCGATAGCGCGCAATTCCAACGCCAACTGGCCGATGCGTTTAACTCGCAGCTCATCCAGAACGGTCAATTACGTCCGGGTGATTGCCGAGCGGCCTTCGTGCGTGGCTGGCGCTGGGATGGGTCAACCCTACGGATTGACGGCGAAGTTGGTCCCGACCCAGCCTGTGGTAACGAGCTTGATCCAGCAACACGGGCTGCCATTCAGAACGCCGTGCTTGGCCGAAGTCGCGCCGAAGCCGAAGCCGAATTGCAGGCACTGGTCGCGAGCGGGAGGCTGGCCGGGTTTGAGTTACCGAAAGAGATCGAGCGCTTTCCGAGTTGGAGCTGGCAGATCCGGATTCGCAATGAATGAGCAAACAGTCTTAGGGCTTGATGTCGGTGAACGACGGATCGGAGTGGCGATTAGCGATGTGGAAGCTCGCATCGCCGCTCCGCTGACGACCATTCCTGCCCACCCTCCCGAACGGGCGATCGGGCAGATTGCACGCCTCGTTGCTGAACGTGGAGTTCGGCGGGTGGTAGTAGGATTACCACTCACCATGCGGGGCGAACACGGCCCCCAAGCAGCCGCAGTACAGCGCTTTGTCGATGCACTTGCCGCTGTCCTCAATTGTCCGGTTGAGATGTTCGACGAACGACTCACGAGCGTTGCCGCCGAACAAATGTTACGTAACCTCGGATTGAAACCGGCAAAAATCAAGGAACAGATCGATCAGGTTGCCGCATCGATCATCTTGCAAGATTATCTTAACGCCCGACGAAACCCGTTCTAATGCTATGCCGTACTCCATCCGTCCGATAAGCGCCGCCGCCACTCGGCCGCTCCGCCAGCAGATTCTCCGCCCACACCAAACGGTAGACGAACTAGTGTACCCCGGCGATGACCATCATCTCACACTCCACGCCGGTGCATTTGTCGAAGACCAACTGGTAGGGATCGCTTCATTTGCACCAGAAGCTTGCCCCGGTGTAGCAGCACAGGCGGCCTGGCGTCTCCGTGGGATGGGAGTAGTACCTCACCTGCGCCGGTGTGGTATTGGCAAGGCACTGTTAGCCACCGGTGTCGAACACGTCCGTCGGTACCACGGCGATATGATTTGGTGTCATGGCCGCACCGGCGCCTTATCGTTCTATCGTGCGTTTGGTTTTGTCACCCATGGCGATGAGTTTGTTGTACCGCAAACAGGGCCACACTATGTGCTGATCTATTGGATACCAATGGATCGACAGTGATAAGGATGCAGCGACGCATCGCCTTCACAACACATATCCTCGCTTGCGTGCCACTTCCTCTTTGTGTTTGCGGAAGAGAATATCGCGTTCGGTTCCTTTAATCTCGCGGCTGTAGGTTGCCAGAATCCGCTCGACCTCAGCATCAATCTCTTCCTCAATTTTCAAATCGGCTACGATAGCATCGTAGATCGCTTTGACCCGCAGCGCACGAGCATCACTTGGTCGCTGACCGGGAGCATCACGATAGGCCAACAGACCGCGCTCGGCCAACTCATCGTGCAACCGTTCCGCGATACGACGCACTTTATCCTCGCTGAGTCGCATAGATCACCTCGGTGTCATCAGGTATTGCTCCTTGTATTGTACACGAAGGAACGACAGGTACCAGCATTATCAGCAGCCGTCGGTGGTGAGACCATCCTGCGGGGTCAGGGGTAGGTGATGAGGGTGTATGTACAGTGGCTGAAAGAATGCAATTAGAGTGAAACATTTCACTAATTGATCGTTGTACGTCGACACACGCTATTTCAATTATTGTACGTAAATTACTTTTTTATGAAACGTTACACTTTTTGTCTTGACAAACAAAGATCTGCGCCTCAGCAGCTCGCGTATGCGCGGCGTGCTGGAGGTGAGCGCCCAGATCACCAACACCGGCGAACGGGCCGGTACCGAAGTGGTTCAACTCTACGTGCGCGATCTAGTGGGATCGCTCACCCGCCCGGTGCGCGAACTGAAAGGCTTCCAGCGCATCACCTTGCCACCCGGCGCAGCGCAGCGAGTCACCTTCACCTTGCACGAAGCGGACTTAGCCTTCACTCGCGCCGATGGTAGTTGGGGAACCGAACCGGGCCGATACAAGGTTTGGATCGCACCTCACAGTGAAAGTGGTCTCGAAGGTGAATTTGAACTCTAGCAGTAAATGAGTTGTTTCCTTGCAGCAAGCGGGTCTGGGCAACGCAGTTGATGATACAGGTCCGCTCGAAGCCCTCGCTTGTACCAATCCTTATCTGTAACCGACTGACCGCGACACTTCCAGTACCCTGTTCCACCATATTCCGTTCAATTATGGTATAATTCATTACGCAGTGCGTCATACTCTTTACATGCGTATCAGGAGGCGACCAATGACGATCGCAAGCGAGCGCGGGATTGATCTATTCCATTTCGATGACTTGCTGACCCCGCGCGAGCGCGCACTTCGCGATAAAGTGCGCGCGTTTTGTAACGAGCACGTCTTACCGATCATCAACGACTACTGGGAGCGAGCCGAATTCCCGTTTGAACTGATCCCTCGCATCGCCGAGCTTGGCATCGTTGGCGGCACCATTCAGGGGTACGGTTGTCCGGGATTCACCAGTGTCGAAGTTGGCCTGATTGCCGCCGAGCTAGCCCGCGGCGACGGCAGCGTGGGTACGTTTGTCGGTGTCACCAGCGGCTTGGCGATGGGAGCGATCGCCGCCTGCGGTTCGGAAGAGCAGAAGCAACGTTGGCTACCGGCGATGGCCCGGCTGGAAAAGATTGGCGCGTTCGCGCTTACCGAACCGCACGTCGGCTCTGATGCCGCACACATTCGCACCACCGCCAAGCGGGTTGACGGTGGCTATGTGCTCAACGGCGAAAAGCGCTGGATCGGCAACGCCACCTTTGCCGATGTGGTTGTCGTCTGGGCCCAAGATGAAGCAACCGGTCGGATCGGCGGTTTTCTGGTCGAAAAGGGAACGCCTGGCTATCAAGCAACCAAGATCGAGGGCAAGATCGCGAAACGGTCGGTCATTAATGCCGATATTAAGCTGAATAACGTCTTTGTGCCGGAAGAGAATCGGCTACCATTGGCCCGCTCGTTCCGCGATACGGCTAACATTCTCAAGAACACTCGCTATGGTGTAGCATGGGAAGCAGTTGGTCACGCCCAGGCAGCTTACGAATTGGCGCGTGAGTATACCTTGCAGCGCGAACAGTTTGGCCGCCCGATCGCCGGCTTTCAATTGGTGCAGCAGAAGCTGGTGCAGATGCTCGGTGATCTGACCGCTATTCAGTTGATGGCATGGCGGCTGAGTAAGTTGCGTGATGAAGATGAGAGCCAGATTACCGAGGGTATGGCCTCTCTGGCCAAGCAGTATTGTGCGGCGAAGGCACGCCAGATCGTAGCACTAGGACGCGAAGTGCTTGGCGGGAACGGTATTTTGCTCGACCGGCACATTGCCCGCCACTTCGCCGACATTGAGGCAGTCTATACCTACGAGGGTACCAACGAGATTAATACCCTTGTGGTCGGACGCGAAATTACCGGTATCTCGGCGTTCGTGTAAGGCGCTTGGTGAACCTATAACACTTCCCGAGAGGCATTGCTTCGCAATGCCTCTTTTGCCGTATCCTTACCTTCGTTAGTTGAAATGCCGTTATAATATCTATTGCTGATAGATATTATTAAGGTGGTTGTATGGCCCTTCCATCCCTTCCGCCTATCCAACGCTCATGGATGCGCTGCCAAGCTCGCGGCCTTGATCCGGCAACCACACCGCAAACGGGACCGGTGAATATAGCAGCCTGGAGCCATCTTCAGGCTCTCGCCCGCTCGTCGATTGAAGATCTGTACCAATTAAGTGAACACCCCGGTTTTGCCGTAGTAATCTGCGATGAACAGGGTACCATCATTGATTTGGCCGGCGATAGCACGATTCTCAATCTTGCGCAACAATCTGGAATTGGATACGGTGTTAGTCTGCTTGAAGAAGTAGCCGGTACCAATGCCGTTGATTTAGCGTTGCGCGAGGCACTACCCTACCAGACGAGTGGTGATGAGCATTATTGCAATTGGTTGCAGCCGTTTAGTTTGGCCGCGGCACCAATATTCAGCCCAGATGGCCGAGCACTCGGAGCGCTGGCAATCCTTACTCGTGCCGAGATGCAACATCCCTATGCGCTAGGAATGGTTATTGCTGCAGCACAGGCGTTCCACAACCAGCTTCGTGCTGAACGATTGCTCAACGAAGCGAATGATCAATTGAGTGAACTCTACGCGACTCTCGATAGTATTAATGAAGGGTTGATATTTGTCGGTCCTAACGGTGAGATTCGCCGTTTGAGCCGGCGCGTCGCCACCATCCTCGATATTAATGTGCGTTCGGCAGCCGGTCGGCCGTTAGTAAGCGTTATTCCACCACCTCCGGCGATCTGTACTGCCCTGCAAGAACTCACCACCCTCGATGAACAAGAAGTGATCTGGCAGACACGCTCTGGCCCACAAGCGGTGATGTGTAGCGTCCGACCGGTATGGGATCGGAGTCGGCGGTATTTAGGTAGTGTGATTACGTTACGTCCGGCGGAAAGTGTGCGTCAATTGGTGCAACAGGTTGTTGGTGCTCGCGCTACCTTTACGTTTCGCGACATTATTGGTCAAAGTGAGGCAATGCGGCAAGCGTTACGCCAAGCACGGCTGGCCGCAGCCGGTCGTGGTCCGATCCTTCTTCGTGGCGAAGGCGGGGTAGGTAAAGAGATCTTCGCGCAGGCTATCCATAACGCAAGTAACCGTGCCGGTGGTCCATTTGTGCGCGTCGCTTGTGCTGCCATTCCCCGCCAATTGCTCGATAGTGAGCTGTTTGGCATTGAAAGCGCTGAACACCAAGTCGGTCGGCCAGGAAAGCTCGAATTGGCTCATGGCGGGGTGCTGTATCTCGAAGCCATTGATGCGCTCTCGTTCGATCAACAGACGAATCTACTCCGCGCAATCGAGATGGGTCGTGTGATCCGGTCGGGTGGAACGCGTCCGATCCCTATCGATGTACGCCTCATTGTGACCGGCCACGATCTTGAACAGCTTGTGCAAGAAGGCCGGTTTCGGGCCGATCTCTATGCACGACTCAGCGCCTTTACTATCGATATCCCACCACTGCGCCGGCGCGGTGACGATGTGCTGTTACTGGCCAACCATATGGTGCAGCGCCTCAGCGAACAGCTCGGTCGCCCGATCGCACTCGCTCCTGATGCACTCGCCGCACTTCACTCCTATCCATGGCCGGGAAATGTCCGTGAATTGGAGGTTGTCCTCGAACAAACGGCGCAAACGACGGCTAAGAGTGTATTGACCGTTCACGATCTGCCACCGGCAATTGCCCGGCATACGACACCACTGGCAATGGCCGATAACCCACGCCTTGCTGAGGCCCAAGCTCTTAGTGAACGCGACGCAATTGTACGGGCAGTACGTAGTGCCGGCGGACGGCTGAGCCGAGCTGCTACCCTACTTGGGATCAGCCGGGCAACCCTCTGGCGCAAGATGACTCGCTATCAGATTTCACGTGACGAATTACGAGCCTGACCGATGTTGCAATAGTGAAACATTTTCATCTCTTATAGTGCTTGTACATAGCTTGACGATGATCGCTGCACTTTGCTAGGATAACAGCACAGCATAGCAACTATGAAGAGCCACGATTAATCTCGTGGTATGCTCTCGATACGCAAAGCTGCCTCACCATAACTGACACCGATCGGTGATCAGAGCGGATGTTGTTGTGCATTGCACGGTGCAATGCATCGTGTTCTCATAGATGAAGCAAGGAAAGGAGGTGCGCAAGGCGGGGTCGCCAGACGCTAATGTTTCTGACGGCGCGCACGCCTAGTTCAGATGCGCCGACACGCCACGTTGCGCGTGCAACACGACTTTTACGTCGTTCCACTGTTCGGCGCGCATCACGTTCTCCGTTTGAACGTTGGATCAGGGTCGATTCGCTAGAACTGGTTCCGCCTATGTGTGATGGTAAGGAGGAGACCTTCTATGCCTGCGTCCTTTTTGGGCGAACTATTTGGCACAATGGTACTGATTCTGTTCGGTAACGGTGTTGTTGCCAACGTTTTGTTGACTCAATCGAAAGGTAATGGTGGCGGTTGGATCGTGATTACCGCAGGGTGGGCCTTCGCGGTGATGAGTGGCGTCTTTACCGCCGCTGCGCTAGGAAGCCCCGGTGCCGATCTCAACCCGGCGGTGACGATTGCTGTCATGATTCGCGGTGGCTATGATGTTGGTACTGCTGTGATGCACATCATCGCCCAGTTTATTGGTGCTTTTATCGGTGCAACCCTTGTATGGCTGACCTATCTCTCGCACTGGGAAGTTACTAAAGATCCCGGCCTGAAGCTCGCCTGTTTTAGCACCGGTCCAGCAATCCACAATCCGGTTAACAACATCATCACTGAAGTTATCGGTACCTTCGCGCTCGTCTTCATCATTTTCGCTATCTTCAGCGCCAAAGGCGCTGCCGGTGGTAGCCCGGCTAGTGGTCTTGGCCCCTATCTCGTCGCAGCGCTCGTGTGGGGTATTGGTCTGTCGCTCGGCGGCCCGACCGGGTATGCAATTAACCCTGCGCGAGACCTCGGCCCGCGTATTGCGCATTTCGTCTTACCGATTGCCGGCAAGGGCGATAGCAATTGGGCTTACTCGTGGATACCGGTGGTTGGCCCGATCATTGGTGGTGCGATTGCCGCTCTGCTGGCGAATGCACTCAGCATGTAACGTCTGGTCGCGTTGCTTAGCCTGTATGCCATGCAACGCGCTGAATGATTTGGTATGATGCCCATGTATCACCTGAACGGTCAGTAGTCTTCGCTTCAAGGGAGGAAGCCTGTGAAGAAATTGATCAACGCACCGGAGAATGTGGTCAAAGAGGCATTGGCCGGAATGGCTATTGCCCACGCCGATCTGATCGATGTCCACTTTGACCCCGACTATATCGTGCGCAAGGGTGCCCCCCACAACAAAGTCGGTGTGATCTCCGGCGGTGGTTCCGGCCACGAGCCAATGCATGGTGGCTTTGTCGGCTACGGGATGCTCGATGCTGCCTGCCCCGGCGCCGTTTTTACATCGCCGGTGCCGGATCAGATGCTGGCTGCTACTAAGGCGGTCAACGGCGGCAAAGGGGTACTGCACATTGTCAAAAACTATACCGGCGACGTGATGAATTTCGAGATGGCTGCCGAATTGGCCGCTGCTGAAGGTGTCGAGGTTGCCAGTGTGGTAACAAACGACGATGTAGCAGTGGAAAATAGCACGTGGACGGCTGGCCGTCGTGGTGTTGGTGTGACGGTGCTGCTTGAGAAAATCGTGGGTGCGGCTGCTGAGGCTGGCGCCGATCTGGCTACCTGCAAGGCGATTGCCGAGCGGGTCAATGCCAACGGGCGCAGCATGGGCATGGCGTTGACCCCCTGTACGGTGCCACAGGCAGGCAAACCGGGCTTTGAGCTGGCTGAAGATGAGATGGAAGTTGGTATCGGTATCCACGGTGAACCGGGCCGCCGACGTGAGAAGTTGGCTCCGGCCCGCGATATTGCCGAGATGCTGGCCGGCCCTATCCTCGAAGACCTGCCGTTCAAGAGTGGTGATGCTGTGCTGGCATTCGTGAACGGTATGGGTGGCACGCCGCTGATCGAGCTGTATGTGATGTACAATGAATTAGCACGCATCCTCAAGGATCGTAACATCACCATTGCCCGCTCACTGGTGGGGAGCTATATCACCTCGCTTGAGATGGCCGGTGTCAGCTTTACGCTACTCCGCCTCGATGACGAGATGATCAAGCTCTGGGATGCACCGGTGCATACGCCCGCGTTACGTTGGGGTATGTGAATTCGTCTACAGGAGAAGAACACGGCGGGGCCGGTGACCGTACCCCGCCGTCACACGAACCAGAGGAACCATGCAGATCACCGCCGATCATGTCATCAGTTTTCTTGAGCTAGTTGCCGAACGGGTAAAAGAACAGCGCGATTATCTGACTCGCCTCGATGCAGCGATTGGCGATGCCGATCACGGTGTGAACCTTGACCGTGGCTTCAGCACGGTGATAAGTAAATTGCCGTCAGCGACCGACCGTAGTATTAGTGGTTTGCTGAAACTGACCGGCATGACCCTCATTTCTACTGTCGGTGGCGCAAGTGGCCCTCTCTATGGGACCGCTTTTCTCCGTGCCGGTACGGCGATCGGTGATCGCGAAACCATTGGTCCCAATGAGCTAATAGCCGCCCTCAGTGCTGCTCTCGAAGGGATTCAGACGCGCGGTAAGGCTACTCGTGGCGAAAAGACGATGATCGATGCGATCGCACCTGCAATCGATACCCTGAAAGAACAGTATGCAGCGAGCGGTGATCTGCTGGCCGCCATGCGTGCCGCAGTCGCCGCTTGTGAACAAGGCATGATTGCGACCGAGCCGATGTTGGCAACGAAAGGCCGCGCTTCGTATCTCGGTGAACGATCGATCGGGCATCGTGATCCAGGAGCTGCCTCTGCCTACTTGATGGCACAGGCAATGCTCGCGGTTCTCGAACGCGCGGCTCAGCAGTAAGTTACACACCGTGCAGTGTGTGTGTAGACAAAGGAGTCATTAGCGTATGGCAAAGTATGCTGCTGCAATTGACCAAGGTACGACAAGTACCCGCTGCATGATCTTCGATCACAGTGGGAATGTCATCTGCTACGACCAAAAAGAACACGAGCAGATCTATCCCCGACCCGGTTGGGTTGAGCATAGCCCCGATGAGATCTGGGAGCGTACCCAGAGTGTGATCCGTGGGGCGTTGAGCAAGGGTGGTCTGAGCGCGAGCGATATTGTTGCGGTGGGGATCACCAACCAGCGCGAGACGACGGTGGTTTGGAACCGTAAGACCGGTCGCCCTGTGTATAACGCTATTGTGTGGCAAGATACGCGCACCGACCAGATTTGCAACGAATTGGCCGCCAATGGTGGTCAGGATCGTTTCCGCGCAAAGGTTGGTTTGCCCCTCGCCACCTATTTCTCCGGCCCCAAGATCCGCTGGATCCTTGATAATGTGCCCGATGCACGTGAAGCTGCCGAGGCTGGCGATGTAGTCTTTGGTAATATCGATACCTTCCTGACATGGTGGTTGACCGGCGGTCCCAACGGTGGTGTCCACGTTACCGATGTTACTAACGCTTCCCGCACGATGCTGATGAACCTCGAAACGCTTGATTGGGACGACGAGATTCTCAGCGTTATGGGGATCCCGCGCCAGATGTTGCCGAAGATCGTGCCGTCGAGCATGGTATACGGTACGGCTGTTGGTGAGTTGGCCGGAGTGCCGGTAGCCGGTATTCTCGGTGATCAACAGGCGGCAATGGTCGGGCAAACCTGTTTCGATGTCGGTGAGGCGAAGAATACCTATGGTACCGGCTCGTTTATGTTGCTCAATACCGGTACCAAGATCGTGCCATCGAAGAGCGGTTTGCTCACAACCGTCTGCTATAAGTTCGGCGATCAGCCGGCGGTGTATGCGCTCGAAGGTTCGATTGCCATTACCGGTGCTCTTGTGCAATGGCTGCGCGATAACCTTGGTCTGATTACGACCTCGGCAGAAGTTGAGGCGCTCGCCAATTTGGTCGAAGATAATGGCGGTATCTACTTCGTACCGGCCTTCTCCGGTCTGTTTGCACCGTATTGGCGCTCCGACGCACGTGGCGTGATTGTTGGCCTGACTCGTTACGTCAACAAAGGCCACCTTGCCCGCGCCGTGCTCGAAGCGACGGCCTATCAAACACGCGAGGTGCTCGATGCAATGGAGCAGGACTCGGGCGTGAAGCTGACGGCGCTCAAGGTCGATGGTGGTATGGTGTATAACAATACACTGATGCAGTTCCAGGCCGATATTCTTGGGGTACCGGTGATCCGCCCCAAGGTGGCCGAAACGACTTCGCTTGGGGCAGCCTATGCCGCCGGTTTGGCCGTCGGCTTCTGGTCGAATACCGACGAGATGCGGGCCAACTGGGGGGTCGATCATACGTGGACACCGCAAATGGATGAGGCAACCCGCGAGCGACTCTATCGAGGGTGGAAGAAGGCAGTTACTCGTACCTTCGATTGGGTCGAGTAAGTTCACACCAATACCTTTTTGCGGTACGAAAACACCATCGGTCGTGATATGATACCGATATAGCGTGCGTGATCGACCGCCTGTAAGCTTTAGCTATATAAGAAGACCGGCGGAACCCCATCCTGCCGGTCTTCTCGCCCGTTAGGAGTCCGTATGCAAACCATTTCCACCGATGTGCTGGTGATCGGCGGTGGGGCAACCGGGACCGGTTGCGCGCTCGATCTGGCAATGCGCGGCATTCGCTGTGTGTTAGTTGAGAAAGGTGATCTAACCCACGGTACTACCGGTCGTTACCACGGTTTACTCCATTCTGGTGGTCGCTATGTCACGAAAGATCCGCAGTCGGCCACCGAATGCGCTCAAGAGAATGCCATCCTTCGCCGGATTATGCCCCATTGTATCGAGCAGACCTCCGGTTTCTTCGTGATTACACCGTGGGACGACGAAAGCTATGGCGATGTCTTTGTCGCTAACTGCCGGCGCACCGGTGTACCGGTGCAAGAGATTAGCGTCGCCGAAATGCTCCGTCGTGAGCCGGCGCTGAACCCTCGTATTTCACGGGTGTTTGAAGTACCCGATGCCTCTGCCGACTCGTTTCTCGCTACTCATTCGGTTGCGTTGGCAGCTAAAGAATACGGCGCCGATATCCGTACCTACCATCATGTGATCGAACTTGTCCGAGTTGGTGACCGCGTGATGGGCGCTATCGTCGAAGACCTCCGTAACCGTGAGCGCATCCGTATCGATTGTGCCTATGTGCTCAATGCCGCCGGGGCATGGGCCGGTAAGATCGCAGCGATGGCCGGTGTTACGGTAACCGTTGTGCCCGGTAAAGGGACGATGGTGGCAATGAACCACCGTATGGTCAATACAGTGGTGAATCGCTGTAAATTGCCTTCGGACGGCGATATTATCGTGCCGATCCATACGGTTGCGGTAATCGGGACAACCGATGTGCATGTACCTGACCCTGACGTGTTTGGGATCGAGCCGGAAGAGATTCAGTTTATGCTCGATGAAGGCGAGAAGCTGATTCCTGGGTTCCGGCAGTATCGCGCTCTCCGGGCCTGGGCCGGTGTTCGTCCACTCTACAAAGATAAAGAAGTGGCTAGCGATCGCGACATTCCACGGACTTTCAAGTTGCTCGATCACGAAGCACGTGATGGCGTCAGTGGTATCTTCTCGATTGTCGGTGGCAAATGGACGACCTATCGTCTGATGGCCGAACAGACGGTCAACGAGATTGCCCGCCGTTTAGGTAATACTCAACCATGTCGCACGGCCAGCGAAGTCTTACCCGTACCACGTTTTGAACATCGTGCCCACGCTACGGTGACGGTATCGCCTGATCCGGCAGCACAAACACCACACTACTGGCTGGGGAAGCCTTTGGCCCTTATTGAGAGTGCTCACGCTGCCGGTGAGCTGATCTGTGAATGTGAGTTAGTGACACGCGACCGGATTATCGCAGCGATCGACGCCGGTGCCCATAATCTCGATGACATCCGACGCGATGTGCGAATGGGTATGGGGCCATGCCAGGGCGGATGGTGTATCTACCGTACCGCAAATCTGTTGTACGAACGACGCCGCACTGCCGGTTTGAGTCATTCGCATGTCAATGAGGCAATCCTCCATTTCCTCCAAGAGCGGTGGAAAGGTCTCACACCGGTGTTATGGGGTGACCAGTTGCGGCAGGCACGGCTTGACGAGCTGATCTACCTCGGTGTGCTGGGTATTCAACACTTACGGGCTTTCGCGGAGCCGGGTGGTGGCTTAGTGACCCAGCATCCGGCAATTGCAACCGAATATGTACAGGCCTGACCACCGGGAGAGTTGGTATGTATGATACGATTGTGATTGGCGCCGGGCTGGCCGGAATGATGGCTGCTATCGGACGCGCTAAACGCGGTGAACGGGTGCTCGTGCTGGCAAAAGGTCATGGCGCAACTCACTGGTCAACCGGCTGTATCGATCTTTTGGCCGGAGGAGAAGACCCGTGGGCAGCGATTGCCCAGGTTGCGGTCCAGAACCCGCAACATCCGTATGCACTGGCCGGGCCGAAGATGATCGAAGATGGGATCAATCAGCTACGCGCAATCGGCGAAGCTGCCGGCTATCCACTTGTCGGCAGTTTTACCTGTAACTTGCTCTTGCCCACTGCGTTGGGTGCCCTTCGCCCCACTGCCTTCGCGCCCGCGACGATGATTGCCGGTGATGCCCGCCAACTGCGTGATGGCCGTCCCACCCTCATTGCCGGCTTTGCCGAGCTGCGCGATTTCTTTCCGCCGCTGATCGCTGCCAACCTGCGCGCGCAGGGCATTGCTGCTGAAGCGGCGCAATTAACCTTGCCGCCTACCCAGCGCCAACACGATTTCAGCCCGGTGACGCTAGCCCGGCTATGTGAGCAACCGGCCTTCCTTGCTAACCTTGGCGAGCAATTGGCCGTCTATGTGCGCAAGGGCGGTTATGCCCGCATTGGCCTGCCGGCCATCCTTGGCCTTAAGCATGCCACCGAGGTGGTGCGCGATCTACAAAACCGGGCCGGCGCATTGATCTTTGAAATCCCTACCCTGCCGGTTTCGGTGACTGGTATGCGGTTGTATCAGATCCTCGAGGATGAGTTGCTGCGGCTAGGCGGTCGCATCCAATTGGGTGGATTTGTCCAACGCGCCGAGCGCATTGGCGACACTCTCGTCGCCGTGTTCAGCGAAGCAGCGGCCCGCGAGCAGCGCCACACTGCCCGGCGTTGGGTACTGGCCACGGGTGGCGTTCTCGGCGGCGGTGTGCGCGCCACACCGGAAGGTCATCTGCACGAGACGGCCCTCGACTTACCACTACAAACACCGGCCGCACGGGCAGGCTGGTTTGCGCCGCGCTTCCTCGACGAACACGGTCATCCCGTCTTCCAAACCGGGGTTTGCGTTGATCGACACCTACGCCCTCTCGATGCCGCGGGTCGGCTGGTGTATGAGAACGTGCAGATCACTGGCGGTGCACTGGCCGGCTACGATCCGATTCGCGAAGGCTGCCTCGAAGGGGCTGCTATCGCCACCGGCTGGGCCGCCGGGCAGGCATAAACGTACAGCCGCACGGCGGTGCGGCTCTCAAATACAGCCGCACGGCGGTGCGGCTCTCAAATACAGCCGCACGGCGGTGCGGCTCTCAAATACAGCCGCACGGCGGTGC
>NZ_JBWGQH010000035.1:0-45664 GCF_056331925.1 Chloroflexus sp. | reverse complement strand
GAGGAGCCAACCGCACCGACCGACGACGTGCCGGCCTGGTTGCGGGCCGAAGAGCCAACCGCACCGACCAGCGATGTCCCGGCGTGGTTGCGGGCAGAGGAGCCAACCGCACCGACCAGCGACGTGCCGGCGTGGTTGCGGGCGGAGGAGCCGACGGCGCCGACCAGCGATGTCCCGGCGTGGTTGCGGGCCGAAGAGTCAACCGCACCGACCGACGACGTGCCGGCCTGGTTGCGTGCGGAGGAGTCAACGGCGCCGACCAGCGATGTCCCGGCGTGGTTGCGGGCAGAGGAGCCAACCGCACCGACCGACGACGTGCCGGCCTGGTTGCGGGCAGAGGAGTCAACTGCACCGACCGACGACGTGCCGGCGTGGTTACAAGAATCTGCCGCGAGCACTGCTGATACACCTGATTGGCTCATCGGGGTTAAGCAAACTGAAGACCTGCCGTGGTTACAGGCTGAACCGTCCGGGCTATCGGTTACTGCCGAACCGTCAACAACGACTAGTTCAAGCAGTGACGAATTCTTTAGTGGGGCCGAGTTACCGCCATGGCTACGTGCTTCTACGGAGCACATTGTAGAGCCGGTGGCTACTCCATCCCTAAGTTGGTTACAACGTTTGAGCAGTCGTGAAGCGGAGCTAGAAGAAGAAGCGAGTGCTCCTGAGGTTGTGGTGGTTAAACCACCGCTGCCGATGCCGGCTCTACGCACTCCTGATCAGGTAGCGGCAACGGCACTCCTCGAACGTTTGATCCAGTCGCCATTGCCACAAGCGGTATCGGTCGCGCAACCGACGGTTGTTCGTCGCCGATTGCCGAAACTCGAGCATTGGTTGGCGTGGGTCTTGTTGGTTGCCGTGCTCGTTAGTTTGCTGATCCCAAGCCTACCCAATCCGCTAATGGGTCAAGTGCAGCCTTCTCCGGCAGCAATTGCGTTGAGCGAGCGATTAACCGCGTTGGGTAGCGATGATGTGGTGTTGGTGGCCTACGAGTGGGGTGCCCAGCGAGTTGCTGAGTTGCGACCTCTTGAACAGGCGCTCTTCGAGCAACTAATGGTTGATCGTACAAAACTGATCATCGTTAGTACCGATCTTCAAGGAGCATTACTCGCCTTCGACCAAATTGGACCGTTGCGCGCTGCTGGCTATAACAACGAAAATGGTGTTACCTTTGGTGGACGCGATTACGTGCTTCTCGGCTATCGTCCCGGTGGTGAACTGGCGCTGCGCAGTATTGCCGGTGACTTGCGCGCCCAGTTGCGTCGTGATTATACCGGTCAAGATGCTACCGCCGGTCTATTGGCGACACGCCCCGATGGTTCGCCGCGGGTCGAGACCCTCGCCGACTTGGCAATGATCGTCGTTATGGCCGATCAAGTGCAAGATGTACAGGCGTGGATGGAGCAGATTCACAGTGCTGCTCCTCGAGTACCGATTGCCTTCTTGCTTCCTCAAGAGGTCTATCCTCAAGTGTTGCCCTATCTGCGCTTACCTAATGTGTATGCGGTGGCCGGCCAGCGTGGTGCGGTTGAGTTGCGTGCTGCGAGTGGAACTGATGGAGTGGTCGCCACGATGGTAGCTAATCAGACGTGGGCTACGATCATGTTCGTGATCGTGATGATGGTTGGTGGTGTGATTGTCATTATTGAGCGGTTGCGGCGCCCAGCCCGCGGGAGCGCGTGATGGATTTGGCAATCAATCTGATCCCGGTGTTGCTGACGCTGCTCGTGTTTAGCCGTCTGTTCGGCGATACACCGGCATTCCGGCTCGTACAGTATCTGTTTGTTGGTGTAGCGTTAGGTTACGCGGTGGTTGTCATCTACCATCAGGTGCTGCGCCCGGCAGTCGTTGAGCTTTGGTTAGCTAGTGGGCAGCCTGGTTTGGTGACGTTGCGCCTCGTCCCTTTTGTATTGGCCGCTCTCTTGCTTACGCGCGTCAGTGACCAACAAACGAACTCGTGGCTGGCTAATCTGCCGCTGGCGTTGGTTTTTGGGGTTGGAGCGGCGCTGGTGGTGGGTGGCGCATTGATTGGTACGATCATGCCACAAGTCCTCGATGCCACTCGGCTTGATCTGAGTGCTCCGTCTGCGATATTGGGTAGTCTTGTTCTGTTTGTCGGTTCTATCGTGACTCTGCTCTCGTTTTCCTTTACTCGGTCGGCCGATCCGCGTCGCCAACGCTGGCTCGATAGCACCGCACGAGTAGGTCGTTGGTTCCTCCTGATTGCATTTGGTTTCTTTTTGGCTGGGAATGTGAGTTCTTATCTTGCTGCATTGAACGAACGGTTATTGTTCGTTGTTGAGTGGGTTCGGGCGGTGCTGGGGGCGTAAGGGAGAGGTATGTCTACAGTGCGTGCTGTATTGGTAGTTGAGATCGGGAGTGTTACGACCCGTGTGTCGCTGATCGATCAGGTCGATGGCGAAAGCCGTTTGATCGGTCAAGCCGAGACACTTACAAGCTGTGAGTTGCCGTACCAAAACATCTTCTTCGCTATTCAAGAAGCAACAGCGCAGATTGCCGATCTCACCAGCCGTCAGCTCCTGCATGATGGCCGTTTATTGATGCCCCAGACGATTGCCGGTGATGGGATTGATGCTGTTGTGGTTGTTACATCAGCTCTTGAACCATTACGGGTGGTAGTGGCAGCGATTGCGGCTGATGTATCGGCCCGCAGCGCGTTGCACGCGGTACAGGGTGTGCCCAGCGTCGTGTTGGCGGTGACAACCCTCGATGATAGGTTGGGGCATCCACCGGCTGTCGAAGATCGGTCGTGGCTCGAACGCCAACTCGAGACGCTCTTGCCACTCTCACCTGATGTGATTGTCGTGACCGGGGGTGTGGAAGGTGGTGCGACGGATTCGGTCATACGGTTGGTGCAATTGGTGAATTTGGTATTGGCGTTCAAGCAGACGACCGATGAACCGTTGCCCACTATCGTTTATGCCGGGAATACTGCAGCCCAAGCGCAAGTGCAAGTGGCACTTGCCGAGTACAAGAACGATGTTCTAATGGTTGCCAATGTGCGCCCGGAACTTGAACGCGAAGTGCTCACGCCGCTCCGTCAAGCATTGCTTGCCCGCTATGCTCGTCAGTTAACCGATTTGCCCGGTCTGAACGCATTGCCTGCGGAGCATACGACGTTGCGTACCGTGGTTGAGGCTCAGTATCTGATGACCCGTTTCTGGGCTGAGCGACAACAGCAACCGGTGTTGTATGTGGATGTGGGGGCAACGACCACCACTCTGATCGCCGCAGCTCCCGATCAAGTTCATGCGGCGATCCACGGTGTGCGTGGTACAGCCTATGGCGCAGCTCACGTGCTCAGTGAAACAGGCCCTGCCGCCCTGGCGCGTTGGTTGCCATTCGCAATGACCGAACAGGAACTGACTGAGCGCGTGCTCAATCGAGTGCTGCGACCGCAGACGATACCTGCTACACGCGAAGAATGTTATCTTGATCTCGCGCTCACCCGTGCGGTGCTGTCGCTCGGAATGGCTGCTTTGCGTGATGAGGTACCGACGTTGGAGTATAGCCACGTGATCGCGAGTGGTGGGGCACTTATCCACGCACCGCATCCCGGTATGGCACTGTTGGCTTTGCTCGATGGGTTGCAGCCGGCTAATGAACTACCCGATTTGCTCTTGCACGTTCACCTCGATACGTTTGGTTTAATGTCGGTCTGCGGTGGTCTAGCCACGTTACATCCTGAAGCGGCCCTTTCCGTCTTCGATCACGATTTGCTGTTGAATACCCCGTTGGCGACGTGTATCGTGTTGCAAGGGAGTGGCCGGCCTGGTGAACTGGTCGCCGAGGTCGAACTAATTGCAGTAGGTGGTGACACCGAGTACGCACAGGTACGTTTGGGTGAGCTGGTTCGTTTGCCGCTACCGATTGGCCGGTATGCGCAAGTCAAAGTCAAACCGACTCGCGGTGTGCGGGTAGGCCGTGATGTTTCCGGTGAGCCGGTGGCGAGTGATCCGGCAGAAGTGCCCGGTAGCCTCCTCGGACTGATTATTGATGCCCGTGGCCGTCCGTTATCACTCCCCGAAGATGGTGCTGAGCGGCGACGGTTGCTGTGGTCGTGGTTACGAGCGTTGGACGCGGAACGGAGCGATAGTCCTTACCCTGAACCGGAAATAGCCTTGCCCGAACATCGAGGCGTTGGAGTATAAGTTTAGATTAGTGTGCCCCATGCCTATCCGCTGTATATTTTTGGTCAGAACACGGATAGAAGGGAATGCGACGGATAACCACGGAGGTGAAGCGTGGCGCGATCGGTGACCATCTGTCAGGTCCGTCTTAATCCGTGTATTCTTGGTCAGAACACGGATAGAAGGGAATGCGACGGATAATCACAGATGGTTCTTAGCGTCCCACTCGTCTCACTCCGTGTACCTTTACCTTTCGCCCATAAGATCTGCCATCACAGCGGCGAACGCCTCTCGGGTTGGACGTAGACGATCTTCTGGAAATGCCGCGATTGGTGTCGGGCCGATGCCTAACGTCTCGGCCAATGTCGGGCGTTGTTCATTTAGATAGATCAAACCGGTCACAAACTCGCCAGAAGCACGGGCCTGTTCCAGCAATTGTAGTGCCGCCATCCGATTGCTCGGATCGTGGTCGTGATTCAGTTTGCGCAATCGAATAACCGGGCCACCGTGGAGTTGGACATCGCGCACCTCGCCCGGTTCATAATCCACCGTCACCTCTTCGTAGTGCGGGATAAAGCTGATGTCGTGCAATGGCGACTCGTGCGTCTTCCCATAGGTATAACTCTTGGTCGAACGGTCGTGGTTGTTAAAGGTAACGCACGGACTAATGACATCGATCACGGCGGCACCGTGAAAATTGAAGGCAGCCTTGATCAATTCTCGTACCTGTTTGGCATCGCCGGCAAACGAGCGGGCAACGAAGCCACAGCCGGCCAAAATTGCTTCGGCACAGACATCAATCGGCGGTAAGTGATTAACACCGGCATGCTTCAGCTCTTGCCCCTCATCGGCTGTGGCCGAAAATTGACCTTTCGTGAGACCATACACCCCGTTATTTTCCACGATATACACAATCGGCACGTTACGCCGTAACAGATGGATAAACTGCCCCAAGCCAATACTGGCCGTATCGCCATCACCACTCACGGCGAGCGGACGTAAGGTATGGTTGGCGAGATGTGCGCCGGTGGTTACCGATGGCATCCGGCCATGGAGTGAATTAAAACCGTGTGAACGACCCAAGAAGTAAGCAGCCGACTTACTCGAACAACCAATGCCGCTCATGCGAATGACGGTATGCGGTTGGAGCGAAAGTTCAAACGCCGCGGTAATAATCTGGTTAGCAACGGAGTCGTGTCCGCATCCGGCACAGAGTGTCGATGGTGCGCCACGGTAATCTGCCTTGGTCAGACCAATTGCATTTATCGTTTGCTGGGTCATAACAGGTATCCTTATGGTAATATAGGTTCTATCTATACCGGTTTGTCGTTGCATACCCTTGGTGGCAATCATCTCCGCATCGACTGCAACTCTACATAATAAGTGTAGTTGCATGCATCTGCTCGAGCACATTCAATACCTGATCGCGCACAAATGGTGCGGTAAGTGGCAAGCCATCGCACCACGCTACCGAACCTAGCCTTGTCGCGTATGCCGGGCAGTGGAGTTGCAGTAATTGACGTAACTGACCATCGTGATTCTGTTCGATCACAACACAATACCGGTGATGGGCGATAAAATCGGTAACTTCCTGGCCGAGCGGTAAGGCCCGCACGCGCATACTACTGGTCACAATACCAGCAGCCGCCAACAAATCGCGGGCCTCAGCGATGGCCGGCGCCGTTGAACCAAATCCGATCAAACCGATGGTAGCCTCTGGATGCGCATCGATCACCGGGTGGGGTACGAGACGGCGAGCTGTCTCGTGTTTCCGCCAGAGTCGTGCCATATTACGCTGCCAGTCTTCAGGACGTTCACTATAGACATTACGCTCATTGTGCCCGGTACCACGGCTGAGCGTCGCCGCCAACGGGTGAGGATTACCGGGCAATGTGCGGTAGCCAATCCCATCACCATCAACATCAGCGAAGCGTGCATACGTAGTAAGCTTCGCTAAATCTTCAGCACTGAGCACCTTCCCGCGTTGCAGCGGTTGCTCAGGGTACGTAAAGGGTCGGCTCATCCAAATATTCATCCCCAGATCAAGATCGCTGAGAACAAAGACCGGGGTCTGGAGATACTCGGCCAGATCAAACGCCAGTTGGGCATCACTGTAACATTCTTCCATCGTGCCCGGCAGCAACACCACATGACGAGTATCGCCGTGGCCGAGGTAATAGACCGACAGAAGATCGCCTTGGGCGGTGCGGGTGGGCAAGCCGGTTGAAGGGCCAACCCGCTGCACATCCCAAATGACGGCAGGGATTTCAGCGAAAAAGCCTAATCCGGCGAACTCAGTCATGAGCGAGATACCCGGCCCCGAGGTCGCGGTCATTGCCCGCGCACCGGCCCAACCGGCTCCGATCACAATCCCCAACGCCGCGATTTCGTCTTCGGCTTGCACAATCGCGCAGGTCGCCCCTTGGTTATGTTCGCGTAAACGGGGCAAATAGCTCTCGAGCGACTCGATCAGGCTGGTTGACGGCGTAATCGGATACCACGCTACCACTCCAACCCCACCGGTAATCGCACCGATTGCAGCAGCAGTATTACCGTCGATCAACATCAGCTCGGTGGTGGCCGTAAGTGGCTCGACGCGAAACCGCCCATGCGCGGGCGTGTCGGTGTTGCTCATCCATTCCTTTGCTGCCCGAATTACAGCTAGATTCAGCTCGATAGTGGTTGCTTTACCACGAAACTGGTGCTGTACCGCCTTGACCAATGCGGTATCGGTAATTCCCAGGAGTGCAGCCAATGCCCCGACGTACACCATATTGGCCGCGTAGGTTCGTAAGCGCTGGCTAACATCGGTTTGTTCGAGAAGCTGGCGCACCGGTAGCGCGACCGAGATAATATCGGAACGTTGCGGTTGCCATGGGCCATCGGCGGGGTAGAGGCAGATGCCACTGGTAACGAGATTGGCGAGGTCGTCGTTAGCCGTGCGCGGATTAAACGCTACCAATAGCTGCGATTGGGCAGGTCGAGCTGTGTAACCGGCTTGGCTGACGCGCAAGGTATACCACGTCGGTTCACCTTGAATGTTCGAGGGGAAGAGGTTCTTACCTGAGACGGGAATACCCATCAAGAAAATGGCTCGCATCAGCACCATGTTTGCCGTTTGGCTGCCGGAGCCGTTGATGGTGGCCGCAGTAATCGCGAATTCATTGACGGTCGATTTGGGGAATTGCATAGCCTCCTCGCAATGCAAAGCTCGACACTGAGCAACATACCCGTCATTATACGCGACCAAAACCGATTATTGCAATGCAACATCCACAGCGTGGGTTACAGAGCTTGCCGCGCCGTGGCGATGTACCGGTGCGCAGCAACACCGGTCTTATCTTTTACCTATTCTTCGCTAATCGTAATGCCCAGAATCGTCTCACCTGGTGTTGCCAAATCGGCAGGATTGCTCGGATCGCGCAGCGGAATCCCATCCACAATCTCTTGTCCTTTGATCACGCGCCCAAAGATGGTGTACTGCTCGTTAAGCCACGGGGCCGGAGCAGTCGTGATGAAGAATTGTGAACCAGCGCTGTTGGGGTCGGTAGAGCGTGCCATTGCCACGATTCCGGGCTGGTCGAACAGAATTTTGTCGGTGAACTCGGCAGGGATGGTATAGCCCGGCCCACCGGTGCCATCGCCGTTCGGATCACCGCCTTGTGCCATAAAATTCGGCAGGACACGGTGCCATGTTAGCCCGTTGTAGAAATTCTGGCGGGCGAGAAAGACGAAGTTATTCACCGTTTGCGGCGCAATATCGGGCAACAGCTCAATCACAATCTCGCCGCGGGGCGTGTAGATAGTCGCTGTGTACTTCTTCGCCGGATCAATTGTCATTGGTGGTGGGCTGTTGTACCGGTAAGTCGTTGCGGTCGGCATGACCGGCATCGTACTCGCCGCCGGTGTTGAAGTGGCAACCGGTGCTGCCGTCGGTGGGGCCGGTGGAGTGGTAGGCGCCGGTGTTGCGGTTGGCGGTGCTGCGCGGCTAATCAGCAGGCCGGCAACAAGTCCAAGAATGAGGAGCAGAATAGCAATGGCTATCAGGCCAGTCATTGGATTAGGTGTGGAAGATGGACGTTGTGTACTCACATGACACCTCGATAATAACGCTGTACCGCAGGCATTATACCGGTGAGGATGCGATGGTGACAAGTGGATTAGTCGTACATTATTGCACACACGCTACCCACTCCGGTGCGTAGCGATGGAGGTCATGGCGTAAGCGGAGGAGAGCCAGATCACCGGCTTTAGCTTCGAGCATAAGATCGAACGGCGGTAAGCCACGACTTGCCGCGAGTAAGGCAAGCGCGTCTTGGGCAACGATAAAATCGGCGTGTTGGCCGGCGCGCGGTGGTAGAACGCGGGTCGTACCGTTGCGACCCGGCAGCAGATGGGCCTCGCTTCGCTGACTACTTAGATGTACTTCAGGTCGCACGTCGTGCGGCCACGTTGCCAGACTCAACCCGAGGGCAAGTGGCAAACTCCATCGTTCGGGATTGTGTAAATGAAAATGGAGGTAGTCGAAGACAATCGGTACCCCGATACGAGCGGTCAGCGTCAGCAGCATACGTAGTGATGGTCCACTACTGGTATGTTCGATGGCGGTGCGTCGGCGAGCGGGTACCGACAATGCCGACCAGCGTCTCGCGAGGCGGAGGAGCGCTTCGGCGTTGCCGGCTGCCGCATGGATGACCAGCGTGTGGGTGATCGTGTTTGGTTGATCGAGTGCGACGAGCAGATGAGTCGCCATTTCGATGGTGCTTATTGTTTCGGCGGCGACTCGATCATCAGGGTGACTCAAGTTGAGGTGTGGATCGAGATGGAGACCGAGGCGGATTTGCTGTGTGCTGAGGCGTTGGCGGAGTAGTGCGAGCTGGGTAGCGCAATCGGCCAGATCTGCCGGCGTCATGTGGCGGGGGGCGGCAAAACGGTAAAACCGAATTGCCCGCCGTTCAAGGTATGAAAGGAGATCACTGAGTTGCGTGAGTAAGACGCTTAGATGGGGTGATGCACCACCGGCAAGGCCGGGTTGTTGCACGGTGCGAACAGAAAAGCCTAGACGGATCATGCCCGTGCCACCTCTTCAGATATAGTCAAGTGAGCAGTGGATCGGTTTTATCATTCCACTGCTGTTGCTATAGATTGTAGTACATATGTTCGATTTTGTCAAAAGAAGCGGTCAAGTCTGCGTTTCAGAGCCGTGGTTTTGTCGTGAGTAGTAGACTGTTGATCGCCAACCGACGATGGCGGCGGGTATAGTAGCGAATCTGGCGAGGTAGATTCTCTTCAGCGGGTAAGTCTTGTACTTGGGCGATCAGCCGATCGGCGATACGCTGGATCACCGTCATCTGTTCGGCTGAAGACAGGCCGCGTAGTTCATCTCCCCACGGCACGGTACATACACCTTCGACCACCACACCTACCACTTCGGGCCACAAAGGACTGTATTTCATCCAATTAACGGCAAGGCAGAAGCCGGGACTGGATATGGGTAATCGTTCTCGGGCAATGGTGAAGAGGTCGGCTAAGTGACCAACCGCGATGACGAGCAAGATCGGCGCCGTGATGTTCGGGAGATGGTGTAAGTTCAACAGCGGTAGCTCGAGTAGCTGAGCCAGCGCAGCAGCGAGTGGTTTGCTGGTTAGATCAGGCGCAACAATCCCGCCTAACTGCCATTTGCTGCTGCGAGCAAGTGCGACAAAGCGTTGGATGGTACGCACGATATCGTGTTCACGCAGGTGATAATCGTGTAGCGGATGGATGGTGATGCCGTCATCCATCGCCGAACCGAGGCAGATGACACCTTCGTGTACGTAGAGGTCATCTTTGAGACCGGTGCATGTGTGGAACTCACGCCGCCGCTCAATACTCTGCAAACATGCCAGCAGCTCAAATTGGTCTTCTGCGTGGGGGGCGAGTGCCAAAGCGTGCTGCCAGGCTTGTTGTGCTTCATCAAACCGCTGCAATTGAAAAAGACAACGACCCAGGAGATGAAAGACCGCCCAGTCATCGTAGTAACGTTGGCGCGGCCCTTCGAGCATCGTCACCGCTTTGGCGTACTCACCACGTGCTGCGTAGATGTAGGCTAATTCGAGTTGCGCAGCCGTATCATTCGGATCAAGCTCAAGACAACGTTGGAACTCTCGTTCCGCTTCGTCGTACCGTTCAAGTTCGACCAAGACGAAGCCGAGGTTGAAACGGGCAAAGTAGTCGTCGGCGAGAGCAGCGACCGCAGCAAAGGCGTCGGCTGCTTTTGCCAACAAGCCTTGCTGCTGATAATGGAAGGCCAGCGCGTTATGGGCGTCACGCATTGTTGGGTCGGCGGCAATCGCTCGGCGAAACTGGTCGAGGGCCTCTAGCGGGCGTTGGGTGCGTTCGAAGGCCAAACCGTACCGTAAATGGCGACGACTGGCGACGCGCTTCATCTCATCGGTCATCCTAAGCCTCCTCGCCCAACCGGTGTGGGCGATGGTTGCGCGTTTTGTCGTAGGGGAGGACGCGCAACCGTAGTCACGGTGAAGCTGCGCTGCTCATGGCGTTGTTGGGCAAAACGGTGGCGAGCGCTGCAGCTTGGGTTGCTAGAATCTGTTGAATACCACGTGCAGCAAGATCTAACAGCGCATCAAGTTGGGCACGTGCTACCGGTGTTCGTTCGGCTGTTGCCTGTACCTCGATAAACGCACCGTTGATGTTCATCACGACATTACAATCGAGATCGGCCTGACTATCTTCTTCATAGCAAAGATCAAGCAGGAGTGCGTCCCGAATCATACCTACACTGACTGCGGCCAGCGGGGTGAGGGTTGGGTATGTTTCAACTGCACCACTACGTACCAAATGATCGACGGCGAGTGCTAACGCGACGTACCCGCCGCTGATCGACGCGGTACGGGTGCCACCGTCAGCCTGTAGCACGTCGCAGTCGATGGTGATGGTTCGCTCACCGATCGCATGTAAATCTATCGCTGCTCGCAATGAGCGCCCGATCAGGCGTTGAATCTCTTGGGTTCGCCCACTTGGGCCGTTACGTTCACGACGAGACCGTTGTAATGTCGCCCGCGGCAGCATCGCATATTCTGCCGTAACCCAACCACCCTGTTGACCGCGCATCCACGCCGGTACACCGTCTTCAATCGTTGCCGTACACAGGACGCGCGTATTGCCACACGCAATGAGTGCCGATCCTTCCGCGTAAGGAGCAGCACCGATCTCGATAGTGATAGGACGCAATTGATCTGGTGCCCGGCCATCACGTCGTACCATACCGATTTCTCACTCCTTCCTTTTGAATATCATACCATGTGTAACTACACCCAACAACGCACATTTACTCAACTTTTCGACATAATGTGCCGAATTTGCCAAAGATACCAGCAAGCGATACTACGGTACGGTCGCCAACGTTCACCTAAAGCACGTAGTTCACGCGGCGACGGTATCTGTGGTAATTGATAGACAAGGCGAGCGCCATCCCGCAGTCCAAGATCGTCGGCAGGTAACATGTCAAGCCGGTCGAGTGCAAACATGAGATAGATTTCAGCCGTCCATCGTCCAATCCCGCGCACGTTGGTTAGCGTTGCGATTGCCGTTTCATCGTCGAGCGTCGGGAGCAGTTCGAGGTTGAGCTGTCCATACACGATGCGCTCGGCTAGATCGCGTAGGTAACCGCTTTTCTGCATCGAGAGGCCGGCAGCGCGCAGCGCCGTCGTGTCGGCAGCCAGTATCCGTTCCGGAGTCAGTTCACCGAGGAGGGTCGTTAGACGATCACGGATTGCACGCGCGGCAGTCAAGGTGAGTTGTTGGCTGATAATCGCATAGGCGAGGGTGGCAAAGCTGTGCGGTTGGCGTTGGAGTTCGAACGGACCAATCTGGTCAATCCACGGTGCCAGCACCGGATCGACGGTGCGGAGATGGTTGAGAGCTTGTTCCATAGGAATACCAAATGATAGTCCACGACGATTATTGCGTAGCAGTGCCACAATAGTGTGATCATTGTACTCGATGTTCAGATGAAAGTGGCTATTGTGGTGATTGCTCGGGGGGATGAGTCGCTGATGCTGTAGACCCGCGAGCTATTGGCAATTCGCTATGGGATGCTGATACCAAGCAAAACCGATCTCGCTTAGCGCGATTGGCTCGTGCTGGGGCGTGATGCGATCCAGGTGTTGGGCAACGATGGAGTGATCGGGAGCTACCGGTTGCGCTAATCTGTATGCAACTTTAACTGCACTGTTGGCGTCGTACCATTACCGTTTTCCACTCCGGTAAGGGAGGCCGCGTGAGGAGATTCAGTAACGACTGGTTGGCGGGGAGAATTGGGCACGGCTAGGTAACAATGACACTGACGGAAAGTTTGCCGTGTGGTGATGGGATGACAGCACATTGGAATGTACCGTACCTACCATCGAAACGCAAGAGTTCATCACTGTCGTCCAACCGCACGACTGTTTCGGCCTCTCACAGCGTTGTTCGTCGCACTTCTAGCTTGGCACATTATGCACCGACAAGGTGACGTTCGTGTTCTAGTGTGATAGGTGCGACAATCCTACCGCGCGGTTGGACAAGCGTAGATCAACCATGCTAGACTGTGCAGAGGATGGCCAACATACGGAAAGGAGATAACCTTGGCCGGTAATCAGAATGAACTACGTCGCTTCGGCGCCGCTCTGTTGATCGGAATAGCGGCCGGTTTAGCGGCGCGCTACTATTTCGACTCTCGTGCTCGCAATGAAAGTCGGGTTCCCAGCGGCTTGATCGACTGGGAGCAGGCCCGTCAGGCGGCATTACGTTTGTCGCAGTGGGAACAAGCTCCGGTTGACGATCGCCATGTTCGCCGCCAACAGTACGCCCAGATGGTGGCGCAAAGTGAACCTCTCATCGCCGAGTATCTTGGCGTGCAATTACCCGAACCGGTCAATCGAATTTTTGTTTTCGACCGGCGGGAATGGCTCGAAGCGAATATTGTTTCATTTAGCCAGCTCTTCCGCCCCCTCGAAGAGGTGTATGAAAAGAATGGTGGCGGGCGTGGTGCGTTGGGGGTGATGGTCAACGATGTCAGCAGTAAGTTGCTGGGGATGCAGATTGGTGGTCTCCTTGGGTATCTGGCTCAGCGTGTGCTCGGCCAGTACGACTTAAGCCTCCTCTCGGCAGAAGCGACCGGTGGTTCGCTGTACTTTGTCGAACCGAATATTGCCCGTGTCCAGCAGCAACTCGGCCTGAACGATACCGATTTTCGGCTCTGGATTACGCTGCACGAGATGACCCATGCCTTTGAGTTTGAAGCGTATCCGTGGGTGCGTCGCTATTTCCGTGAACTGATCGAGCAGAACTTTACGCTCATCAGCAGCCAAATGTTGGGTAACGGCAATAATCTGATCGATACCATGATGCGGCTGGTACAGGGGGTTGGGAGTGGCCAACATTGGATCGAATCGGTATTGACACCTGAGCAGCGGGTGGTGTTTGATCGGATTCAGGCACTGATGTCAATTATTGAAGGTTACGGCAACCATGTGATGAACGCGGTTGGTCGGCGATTGTTGCCGAGTTTCAGCCAGATCGAACATCAGATCGCGCAGCGGCAGCGGCAGCGAACGTTACTCGATCAGATGGTCTTTCGCTTGACCGGCCTCGATCTCAAGCTAGCCCAATATCAGCAAGGTGAAGCGTTTGTCAATGCGGTAGTGGCCGCGCGTGGGATCAGATTTGCCGGTCGCGTCTGGGAGCGGCCAGAACATCTGCCATCGATGGAAGAGATCCGCAATCCAGCGATGTGGATTGCCCGCATAGAACGTATGTAGGAACGTTCGCGGCGATAGGTTGGCACACTGCGATGACCGGCGTGCCAACCGCAGCTATCGTTCACCGCTCACCGATGAGCGCCAACAGAGCGGCTTCATCAAGCACCGGAATACCAAGTTGCTGGGCCTTCGCTAACTTGCTACCGGCATTTACCCCCGCTACGACATAATCCGTCTTCTTACTGACGCTATCGGTTACTTTACCACCGTGTGCGATGATCAGAGCGCTGGCCTGCTCGCGGGTCAGCGAAGGTAACGTACCGGTAAGGACAAACGTCTTTCCGGCGAGCACATCACTCTTCCGTTCACGCTGGGGGCCGGCGTTCATCTGTACTCCTGCCGCGCGCAACTTTTCGATCAACTGCCGATTTTCGGGGCGGGCAAAGAAATCAACAATACTTGCCGCAACCACCGGCCCAATTCCGGGAATCTGCTCGAGCTCTTCTTGGCGAGCATTCATTATCGCGTCGAGTGATCCTAAGGCGTTGACCAATGCTTGGGCTGCAACGGTACCAACATAGCGAATCCCTAAGCCAACGATCAAGCGGTCGAGTGGTCGTTGGCGCGCAGCGTCGATTGCGTTTAGCAAGTTCGCGATCCGCTTCGGACCAAACCCTTCTAACCCGGCAAGATCCTCTGCTTTCAGGTAGAACAGATCGGCTACATCACGCACCAAACCGCGTTGTACAAACAACTCAGCCTGTCGTTCACCCATTCCAACAATATCGAGTGCGGCACGGCTAGCAAAGTGTTCTAGCCGACGGACCAACTGCGCCGGACAAATTCCAAAATTGTTACAACGCCAGGCCGCCTCACCGGGTTCGCGTTCAAGTGGTGAACCGCAGGCCGGACAGTGTGTTGGAAACTGCCACGGTCGCTCGCTGCCATCACGGCGGGCCACAACCGGCCCAACTACATACGGAATCACGTCACCGGCCCGTTTCACAATGACGTAATCGCCGATCCGAATATCACGCTGAGCGATATAGTCGGCGTTATGCAGGCTCGCATTACGCACGATGACTCCACCGATCTGTACCGGCTCTAACTCGGCATTCGGCGTAACGACACCGGTTCGTCCGACATTTACCGTGATGTTGAGCAAACGAGTGATAGCCTCACGCGGTGGAAATTTAAAGGCAATGGCCCAACGCGGATCACGCCCAACCACGCCAAGTTCACGCTGCTGGGCAAAATCGTCAATCTTGATGACCATCCCGTCAGCTTCGTAGGGTAATTCATCGCGACGGGCCATCCATTGTTCGCAGTAGGCCAGTACCTCATTGAAATCGGTAAAACGACGGACATCTTGGTTGACCGGAAAACCGAGCATCCGTAGGTAACGTAATGTCTGCCATTGACCGGTCAGCTCGACCCCTTCGACCGGACCGACACCGTAGGCAAAAAAGCGCAGCGGACGAGCGGCAGTAATCGCCGGATCCTTTTGGCGAAGTGAACCGGCGGCGGCATTGCGTGGGTTGGCGAAGATCTTCTCACCGGTAACGGCCAGACGATCATTCAGCGCCTCGAAGTCAGCGGTACGCATATAGACCTCACCGCGCACCTCGATCAGTGAGGGTAACGCAGTGGGTAGATCTCGGTCGTGGCCGCCATCTGGTGGGTGCAACAGTAGTGGAATGCTACTAATCGTGCGCAGATTCGCGGTCACATCTTCACCGACCTCACCATCACCGCGCGTTGCACCTTGCACGAATTGGCCGTCACGGTATGTCAATGCTACTGCCAGCCCGTCGATCTTGGGTTCGACCACATAGGCTACCGCTGTATCCTGACCGAGTAAGCGCAGCACTCGATCACGCCAGGCCAGCAGATCGGTTGTGGTGAAAGCATTGCCAAGCGAGAGCATCGGCTGCAGATGTTGCACTTTCGCAAACTGACTGGCCGGTATGCCGCTGACCCGCTGGGTTGGTGAGTCGGGGGTGATCAATTCTGGATGCGCCGCTTCTAGTGCGCGTAGTTCGTTCATTAAGGCATCGTATTCGGCATCGCTCACAATGGGATCGTCGAGGACGTAGTAGTGGTAATCATAGCGACGAATAAGCGTCCGCAGCTCATTGATGCGTTGGGTCACGTCGATTTGATTCATGTGCAACTCCAATGTCAGGTAGAACTCCACCAAAGGTACTATCTAAGACCTTCTGAAAGTAGTACTGTTGGGGGGTTGCGAAGAGGTAAAGAAAACGTTACCATAGAAATACCCCCCCCCACACGAGACCCGCTGGCAGTTGCCAGAGGGTTTCGTGTTTCTAATAACGAGATACTCGAACATTCGTGCATATTGTACCATAGGCTATGCCGATGAAATCTCTCGGCACATGCCGTCCTCTCCTCAGACTTCTTCCTTTCGGGATGAGATAGTGACATAGCTACCGCTATTGTATGCCGATACATAATCCATCGTTGTGGCAGAGATACGGGATTTTTGTATTCACGTCAAGTCATCAGACATACCTTCCTCGCATCATAGTGCAGCTTGTGATTACAGCCTGTAGAGGAGCAGTACGTAATCAATAGTTAATAGATCTCAACCGTAAATACTGCATTCCAACGCTGTAAAGTCTCGTTCGGTGTTGAAACGTCTATTGTTGGGCAACAGAGGTGCATGGTATAATTCCGTCAACATTAATTTTAGTGAAAGAATCCACGAACTATTGAGGGTAACCGATGGCTGCATGGTTCATCTTTTGGGTAGCGGCGATCATCGCGATTGGTGGTCAAATCCCGTTGATTGTTGCGGCGTGGCGGCTGTACCGTCAACCACCGACGGTGCCGGCTCATATACCGCGGAGTAATGGTCAGGCCGATCTCGCTTGGACACTGGTTACGGCGTTGGCGACGGTCGTGTTATTTGGATTCGCGTATCTGGCACTACCTTAGGCGCACCCTATCAGGATAGTTGCCGATGAGTTTTGCGGTACGTGCTGCACCTCGCTAGCGTTACCACAACGCATTGATTGTACGAAGTCGGAGATGCATATGGCCGTGCGCACTGTTGTTCGATTGCTCATCGTTGGATTGCTGTTAACGTTAGCAACCATCATCTCTGGTGCGCTGGTGACGGTATCGGCCAGCGCAACAGCTTGTTCGTCGTGGCCGTTATGTCTTGAAATCGTGAGCGACGGTGGTAATCCCCTCGTTTGGATTGCAATGTCTCACCGTCTGATTGTTGCTCTGGCGCTGTTGGTCGTCCTTGCCGGTACGTGGGCGGTATGGCGATCCACCGAAATAGAAGCTCCTCCGCGTTGGACGGCACTGGTTGCCGTGTTTCTCTTCTTATCGCAAGCATTAGCCGGAGCTTTACTCGTTTGGGGTGTACCGGCAATGGTGGCCGATATCTGGCACCTTTCGGGGGCACTGATGGCGTTCGGAGCACAGGTATTAACCTTATTACTTATTGTTGTTCCCGTTCCATCTGCGAACGAACGTTTGTCAGGGCGTACTGCACAAACGCAGCGCCGTTTACGCGGGTTAGCGGCATGGACAGCGGCGGCTGCCGGCGTGGCCGCTCTGGCGATTGGGGCGCGCAGTGTGGCTCCGGCAGTTGAAATGGCTGTTGGGTTGCCGGCAAACAGTGTTGGTGCATTGAGTTTTGCCGCATTGTTGTCGGGATTAATGGCAGTTGAGATTCGACGGCGATTGCCGGTAGCAGCGCAATCTTCGGTAGTAGCGATGGCGTTGCCGCGCTATAGCCCGCTCTTGCCGATCTTAGCTCTCATCGCTCTCGCCGGTCTGTGGCTTCCTGGCGGACATCTGCTCAGCCTATCGGCAGCGTCGTTGCTCTGGGCCGGTGCCTTAGCCGCCGCAGTCATCATCCACCGTACACCGCTCCACTTTATGACGGCGATAGCTCCGTCGCGGCCGGCATCTAAGTGGCGCACTGTGATCGCCGATTACATCAGTCTGACGAAGCCCAAAGTGATTTCACTGTTGTTGGTGACAACGTTGACCACGATGTTCATCACCGAGGCTGGCTTGCCATCGTGGTGGTTGGTCTTATGGACGATGATCGGTGGCTATTTGGCAGCCGGTGGCGCTGGCGCGATCAATTGCGCGTTTGATAGCGATCTTGACGTCAACATGGGGCGCACCAGTCGGCGACCGGTACCGAGTGGGCGCATCTCAGCTCGCGCGGCGTTCATCTTCGGCGTGATCCTGAGCGTGTTGTCGATCATTGTGCTTTGGGTCTTTACCACGCCATTAGCCGCCTTCTTTGCCTTCCTCGGCATTATCTACTACGCCTATTTCTACACGAGTCTGCTTAAGCGCAGCACATGGCAGAACATTATCATCGGGGGTGGTGCAGGGGCGATTCCGCCGCTCGTGGGATGGACGGCGGTGACCGGTTCGATCAGCCTGATGGCAGTGGTGCTGTTTGCGATTATCTTCTATTGGACGCCACCCCACTTTTGGGCTTTGGCGTTGGTCAAGCAGAAGGACTATGCCCGTGCCGGGGTACCGATGTTGCCGGTAGTGGCCGGCGAAGGTGAAACGCGCTGGCAGATTCTCGTCTACTCGGCTATCATGGTTGCGGTATCGCTGCTGCCGGTAGCAATCGGTGCGATGAGTTGGATCTATCTCGCCGGTGCGCTACTGTTTGGCCTGCGCTTCATGCGTGATGCCTGGGCAGTGTGGAAAATTGGCGATCAGGCGGCGATCTGGGGCCTGTATAAATATTCTCTGCTCTATCTGGCCCTGGTGTTTGCCGCCATGGTGGCCGATCGGTTGATCCTTGGATAACGGTTTGTTGATTTACGAAAGCTCCGACTAGCAATTTGGGTTGAGTTGGTGTATACTTCATCTATCGAAGCAGATAGCTACGCTGGTGGCTATGTAGTACCGGTAAGGAGTTTGTCCATGACGATGATCGGTGTCGACCAGATTGGTGTGCAATCAACAAACCCACAACCACTGCTGATGATTAGCGAAACGGCTGTTAACCGGTTGCTGAAGATGATGCAGGAGAAGCAACTGGAAGGATATGCCCTGCGCGTCTTTGTCGCCGGTGGTGGCTGTTCGGGTCTCCAATATGGCATGACCTTCGATGATGAAGTGCGCGAGGGGGATAACGAGTTTTACGCCGGTAACCTGCGCGTATTGGTTGATCCGATTAGCGCCAATTACTTGATCGGCGCGTCGATCGATTTCGTTGATACACTGATGGGTGGCGGCTTCAAGATTGATAATCCGAATGCCGTTTCGTCGTGTGGTTGTGGTCATTCATTCCGCGCCCGCGATACCGATTACAGCGAAGATGATGATGATGCGCCGGTTGGTGGTGGGTGCGGTACCTGCGGATATTGATGAACAGGTGACTGGTTGAAACGCACGGCCAACCGCTACGGTTGGTCGTGCGATCATTATTCCATGATCGTTTGATCGTCACGTATAATACCGCTCACCGGCACAAGTGCGGCATAACGTTTGTCCGTCGCGTAATATCTCGCGGGCGTTGATAATCTCTTCCCCACAACGATCACACATCGCGCGAATTCCGTTACGGCTAATGATCGCCTTCAGATCGACGGTTAACGTTACCGGTTGGGCAATCAGCAGATCCGTCACCGGCATCAGTTGGTACGCGATCAAGTAGGCGTGCCAACGACTACGGGCATCGGGTGCGTATTGACGGGCCAAGGTTCGCGTGTTCGGATGAGGGGCAATTCGCACGGCGTTGCCGGTCTGAGTATCGACAAACGTTGCGGCAACTTTGCCCTCATCGATGAGCCGCATCGTTCGCCGGCCGAGCCAACAGCCGGTAGCAACACCGATTCCGTCGGCAAAGCAGCCATCAGTTTCAACGAAGACATAGAGACGCTTGTTGGTCTGGGGTAACGGTAGATTGAGTAATTCACCCGCATACATCCCCATCCGTGCCCCTAGTACCTGTCGTGGACAGAGGTGACGGTGCATCGCCGATGAGCGGCGCAAGAACTCGGCGAGAGGTTCAGGGGCGACAAGCCATTGTAACGAAGCGGAATCGATGAGTTCGTCAATCGACACAATCCTTTCTCCTTTCTGGGGATGCAGTGCTTCGGTAGTGATATGATACCAGAACATTATGCTTCCTGACAACTAAAGCAAGCGGGAGGACGGGTCACGTCCTCCCGCAGTCGCTATAGCCGCACCGGTCTACGCTATCCAACTCGCTCTAGCTTCACCTTCGAGTCGTAGAAGACGGCACTCCCACCTACCAAGTCACTCAGCGTAACGTTGCCGAGTACCGGATCGACGCGCATTGCGGCATTGGCATGGACGCCGGCTGCACGCCGTGGGTCGGCGGGAATAGTGATGCCGTCGATCACGATCTCACATGCTCCACTCGCGAAGTGTCCCCAACCGAGCGGGAAGGCGATCACACCGGGACGAATGCCTTCGATCACCTTCACCTTCCCGATCATCGGCTTCCGTATCCCGTTTCGCAGATCCCATACCCCGTCGGGATTACTCGCCGAACTAATCCGTACTTGGTCGCCATCGCGTAGCCCCAGTCGTTCGGCATCGACTCGATTGATTAAGATGCGGTTTTCCGGCATCAACGCTAGCAGCCAGTAATTGGCAATCCCGCGCGCCTTAGCCATCATCACCTCTTTATAGGTAATCAGGTGGAGATCATAGCCCTCGTCGACGATGGGCGTTCCATCGACTGCCAGCCCAGGCGGGACATAGGTCGGGTAGCCGATCAGATGTTCACCGGTCATTGAGTTGATCGTACTCGCGGTTTTTTCTTGATAGAGGTTGATCTGTTTGGCGTAAGGATTGCCGGCCAGATCTCCTTTCCATCCCTGTTCATACGCCTGATAGCGACCACCGCGGTTAAGCACATAGACGGTCTGCCGCCAGAGTTGTTCATCGTTGCCGACGGCAGCCCGCCACTTTGCTTCGTCAAAGACACTCGATGGTAAGAAGCGTCGGGCTTGACGGAAGACCGCGAGTTCGGTATCGTCAGCCGGTGGTACTCCATCGCTACCATCTTCCTTTTCGCCAAACGCAATATTGGCCACCAACTTCAAGTAAAGGTGCTCTGGTCGCGTAAACGGTATCCCTTCACCAAAACCGTTGGGGCCAAAACCGGGTAAGTTGAGTCGTTCGGCGATGGCGAGGACGAGCGCCTCAAAGCTAAGCGGAATCTCTTCGCCGAAGACCTTGACGGTCGGCCAGTGAGGCAGACTCATTGCCGGCTGGCGAATGTTTTCTACCTTCCACGGCACGCTCGGATGCGATCCGTGGAATTCCCAGCGTTCGAGGAAGCTCAGGTCGGGAAAGATGTAATCGGCGTAGGTGCTGGTTTCACCGACCATAATATCACTCGTGATAATGAGCGGGATCTTCTTGGGATCGGCCAATATCTCGATCACCGTTTGTGCTGCCGGCAGTGCATAGTTGATCGCCGACATATAGAACATTGCGACCTTAATCTGGTATGGGTATGCGTCACCCATCGAGGGCACATCTTCCTGATAGACATCGGTTGCGAGCGGGAACCATGGCCGTCGTGCCGGATAACCGTTAAACAGCGTCGATTTCTCGTAAGCGGTGTTGGTGCGCAGCAGGTCAATGCCGAATGGCGCGTTGGCGCCATTGTTCATCTTTTCGATTAGGAATGGGCCTTTTGCCTTGCTCCCCAGTCGGTCATAGGTGGTAGGCTTGATCAGACCACCACGATGGTCAAAATTACCGATGAGTGCATTCAAGGTGTAGAAGGCGAAATTGGTGTAGAAGCCGTTGGTATGTTGCGATGCGCCGCGGTGGATATCGGCGACGGCACGGGTGCCGTGGCTAGTGAATTCACGCGCGACAATGATAATATCTTCCTCTGTTACATCGGCGATCGCTGCCCACTCTGCGATCGTATGCATGCTGGCCGCTTCATAGATAATCTGCAAGCCACTCTTGACCTGAATACCGTTGATCTCGGTATTCACCAGCAGATCACCCATCACCGGTGTAGCTTCGGGGTTGTTCGGGTCGATCGGGGTTGGAGCACCGTTGACTAGTGCGACGAAAGGATCAAAGGCGAAGTTGGTACCATCGGTAGTGACGTACTGTTTCGTCTTCTTCCCTTCGGCATCGGTCGTTTCGACGACGGTTGTCAAACCGATGTCACTCGCGCGGAGGAATTTGCCCGGTGTACCGTCTTTGATCTTGACCAACCACGTTGCGTTCGTCCAGCTCGGCTCGCCGATGGCAGCAGCGGCAGCTTTGTTAGCAGCGGCGAGAAAAGTGGCGTTATAGCGTTGTTGCTCGATGATCCAGCGGATCATCCCCATCGCGAAGGCTACGTCAGTACCCGGCTTGATCGGGATCCACTTCCACGCTTTGCTCGCCAACTTGCTCAGGCGTGGGTCAAGGACGACGTACCGCATGCGGTTGCTAATCACGCCTTGAGTAATACGGGGTGATTGCGGCGTCGGGCCATAATTGGCTTCAAAGTGATTCGTTCCGGCAAAGAGCACAAACTCAGCGTTCCCCAAATCGGCTTGCCAGTAGAACTTTTGACCACCGGTGAATTTACCGGTTGCCGGATCAAACTGTTCGCTCATGGCCTTACCGGTGAAGTAGAGCGAACCTTGGCAGATGGTAGTATGGCCGTTGGCATTGACCGAGCCAAAGCCACTCTTGACGAACCGCTGCACCAAGTCACCACGTCCGTTCTTCAAGCGTCCCCAAATGAAGGCAAATTGGTTATTCTTTGGCCCTAAATCAGGATGATCGGGGTCGATCAATACATCGAGATGCTCGGCAAAGTCACGCTTGAACTGCTCGACCAGTGCGGGCTTCTCTTCGGGCTTCGCGGCGAGAATATTGTTCACTGCGGCGGCCATCGCTTTGGCCAGATTTGCATCTTTGAGCGCATACAGTGCGCGTAACCCTTCGACCGGCCCTTCGCCAAACAGATCGCCGCCTTCGACGATCTCGGTGATTGCCTGCTCAAAGTCAATCGTAATCCATTGACCGGCTCCGCGTGGTGTTCCCGGTTTGCGCTTGAGAACGCGGGTCAACCGGTACGGATCGTAGGCGGTCTGGATACCGGCCTGTCCTTTCGGGCAGAGTGCGCCATCAACTGGCCCGATAGAGCTAATTGGGGTCGTGTAGGGCAAGGGCGGTTCCATTGTCCAAGGGCTATAGGGGTTACCTTCAAGTTTGGCGGCCACGCCATCGAGCAACTTGACCTTGAGGCCACAGCCGGTATTGCACTGCAAACAAACGGTTTGGATCGAGTTAGCGGCATCGACCAGTGGCAGATCGATCGGTTCGCCGCGTGAGAGGCTAGCGAGCGGACCACAGCCGGCCAAAGCTGCGCTGCCGCCGAGCAACGCCGAAACTTTGAGGAAATCGCGCCGGCTGATACCAGAGCCGGTAGGCGTTGGGGTGTCGTGTTGTCGTTTCATATCAACACTCCTGTCGTAGTCGCAGGTGTTCTACTGCAATGACCTAATCGGCTGTGCCGACAGATTCGACCGGACGGCTAAAGAGCGGTAAGCGATCGGCGCCTATAACGAAGCCAATAGTAGCGGCGCCGACAATGCCAGCGGTCACTGCCCATTCCATCAGGCTTGGGCTGTAGGTAAAGCTCAGGTGTGGGCCGTGGAAGGATTCACCTAGACCTCGTAGTTCGGGCAAGGTAAGTGCTGGGAAAATAATATTGGCGCGGGCGACGGCCAAGCCGAGCAAGACACAGACACCCATCAATCCGGCAGCAAAGCCGTTGTTCCTTATCGGTGTCGTAAGAACGATCAGTGGCAATAGCATACCAAGGCCAATTTGCAGCAACCAGAAGGCCCAACCATAGGGGCCAAACAGCACCAGATTGATTGCCTCGGCACCGTGACTGCTATTCTGGTAAAGCGCCTGCGAGACGTCAGTCCACAGATAGTACCCTTTAACCAGCAGCAGTATCACCAGCCCTAACCCCAAGACATGCAACTGTTGCGAACGGCGTGGATCGCGTACCGGGCCAAACCAGCCGATGGCGATCAGCATCAGGGCAACGCCAGAGGTGAGATTAAAGACAGGAAATTGGGCCGGCAAGTTGCTGACGTGCCAGCTTACCCGGTTCTGGTTGACACCAAGCAATGCTCCGATACCACCGCTGAGAAAAATTGCTAACACGAGACCAACGATCATGATCGGCTTCAGCCAGCGTGAGGGTTGGGGGCGGAAGCTGAGCCAGAGGCTGACGATTACGATGATGAGAAAGATGGTATACCCCCAGATCAGTTGCGCCATCACTGCCCCAAAGTTGGGCTGGAGGTAGACTTTCCAAATCCGTGTCATATGACCAAGATCGAGACCGATAGCAGCCAAGCCGGCCGGTAGCGTGACCAATGATCCCCACAGGGCCATCCGGCCACTACCACGGAACAATGGCAGTTCAAACAACAGATCGAGGGTTGCCAGCATAAAGCCGCCGGTGGCAATGCCGGCAAAAAACATATAGAGTGCCACCCACAGCCCCCATACCACATACGAGCCGTAGTTGGCGTTCATATGCCCGTAGACAAACCGGTCGTACAATCCCCACATGCCAATGAGCAGGCCAAGAAAGCCAGCTACATAGAGGAGTCGTTTTAGCATAGGTCTGCTCCTCATTGCAAATAATACACACGCGGCTCAGTACCAAGTTCCTCTTTCAATCGCATCACATTCGGCTTCGCGATCAATTCGCTAACAAGGCTTTCAGGATCGTTCGCGTCGCCAAAGAAGGTTGCCCGTCCAATGCAGGTCGTCACACAGGCCGGCAATTCGCCATTTAGCACGCGATGCATGCAGAAGTGGCATTTACGCACATTGCCAACCGGCGAGTCATGGGCGTCGTGACGAGGGTGCGATTTCCCATATTCAAACGTGCTCGCTTGCTCATAGCTCACTGCTTGCTCTGCCCCAAACATCACACCGGTGGTGGTCGTATTGGCAGTGTAGGTATAGCCAAAGTCGAAGGTACGAGCACCGTAGGGGCAAGCGGCGATACAGGCGCGACAGCCGATGCACTGCTCATAATCAACCGCAACGACGCCATGCTCGTTGGTGTATGTGGCCGAAACAGGGCAAACGCTCGTGCAGGGTGGATTATCACACTGCATGCATGGTCGAGGGACAAAACGGCGGCTTACATTAGGATACCGTCCGATCTCTTCTTCTAACACCGGACGATAGACCACACCGGGCGGCAGTTTGTTTTCAGCGACGCAGGCAATCGTGCAGCCGTGACAGCCAACGCAGGCGCGCAGGTCAATCACCATCACCCAGCGTCGTTCGTTGACCGGCTTGGTTAAGGCGCGCAACAGATCGGTGCGCATCCGTTCGAGGAGATCGACCGGCGTCCCGCTGAGGTTCGCAGCCCGTAAGCGGGCAATTTCGGCTTCATACGCCGCCAATGCCTCTTCAGGGGTTAAAATGTCGATCGATTCGTTCGATTTCCCGGTCGCGGCTGGTAAGCTCGCTTGCACCGAAGCCGCCGCAAGAGCGCCGGCGCCGGCCACTAGCGCGCCAAGCAAGCCACGCCGACTGACCGGGGTGAGCGGAATGGTGGGTTGTCGAGACATAGGCTACACTCCTCGTCACTCGCAGATTACCGCTAAGCGTACTGTACGGCGTTTCTTGTGCTGGCGATAGCAGGAAAAATGTGGTACTGTCGGTACCGTTGTCGGGATTTTCCTGACAAAGATGAGACATTGCGATTCGGCGTCAGCAGCACGCTTTAAAACATACCTATGCGCTCCGGATACTAATGCTTGTCGCACGTAGCCCTCGTCGTCTAGTACGAACTGTACCTACATTCTTTGTGACAAAAGGATCGTACCATGCGAGGTTGGGGCGCATTAAAAAGATTTCGCAACTGATAGTGAAAGTTAGGATATGCCGCACGGTAAATCGCTCACATGCAGTTGCATCGTTGTCTACCCTGAAGCGTGGAGTATGCCATCGTGACAGTCTCTCGTCTTGAACGCTATCAAGCTACTATCTACCTCATTGCCATCGCCGCTGGGCTTGCTATTTGTCAACGTTGGCCTATCTTAGCTCCCATCGCAGACCAAGCCCTCTGGTCGTTGCTGGCTCTGTTGCTCACCGTCACCTTCCTCCAGATTCCGCTGCTGCATCTGCGCGAAGCGTTGGTTGACCGGCGATTGGTGATCCTATTATTTGTTGGCAATTTTGTGCTCATTCCGGGCATCGTCTGGTTACTCCTCCACTGGTTGCCACCTGATGCAGCATTACGGTTAGGAGTAGCGCTCGTCTTGTTAGTGCCCTGTACCGACTGGTTTATCGCCTTTTGCCATCTTGGCGGTGGTGATACCGCGCGGGCATTGGCGGTCACACCGCTGTTGCTGATTGGGCAAGGGGTTCTTTTACCGTTGTATCTCTGGCTCATGCTTGATCTGACGACACTCGATGTGATTGCCGGCTTAAATATTTGGCCGGCACTACTGATTATCTTGGTTCCGCTACTCGTTGCGATCAGTGATGAGCGCTGGCTCGAAGCCCGGCCAGAGCGATAGGTGTGGCGGCAAGAAGTGCTGGGCTGACTGTGCCCCTGCTAACATTGGTTGTGGGTGCAATTGCGGTATCGCAGGCTCAAGCGGCAATGGCGGCGCTCGCGGTTGTCCCGGTGGTGACACCGGTATTCGTTGTCTTTCTATGCATCGCGACGCTGCTAGCCTCCCTATTGCACCGGCTAGGCCGCTTACCGACCCGGTCAGGACGGGTGCTGCTATTCAGTTTCAGCACCCGCAACTCGTTTGTGGTGCTGCCGCTGGCGCTTAACTTACCGCCGGGGTGGGAGGAGCCGGCGCTGGTGATTGTGATGCAGTCGTTGGTCGAGTTGATCGGGATGGCGGTGATGGTGTGGGTCGGGTCACGATGGTGGTACTCCCACCATAGGAGGCACAGTGCTGCTGTGCCCCTACCCACGACCAACAACCACGCTTGCTGCAACGCCAACACAATCAGTACCGCAGCAAAGATACGGGTCAACGTCAGGCTTTTGACCCGCTGTGCCATAAATGCAGCACCAGCTTGTGCTCCGAGTACAGCCGAGATTGAGGTCAGGATCAATAAAATAACAACCAGTCGAAGCGAGCGTCAAGCAGATGGCTTGCAAACGTCGAAAAGGAGGGTAGCGTGACAATCACCGCGTTGGTTGCCGCAGCAATGCGGGCAGTGTAGCCTAGTAGCACCAATGTCGGCATCAGCAGAAAACCGGGGCCGACCCCTAAGAAGCCGGCAAAAACACCAATGGCAGCACTGGCGAAGCCGGCCTTGACCCGTGTTGCGTCACTGATAACGGTGGGTTGGCTGTCGTCTTATGTCGGTGGAAAGGCCATGCGGTAGGCGAGGAACATTAGTACCCCGACATAGATCCACCAGATGGTGGTTGTCGGGACAAATTGTAAAAGCCATACCCCGATTGGTGCAACGATGGTGGTAATGATCAGTAACGGAAGAGCGGTGCGCCAATCGACCATCCCTTTGCGTGCCAAGGTAACTGCGCTGGCAATGGCAGTGATGCTGTTGAGCCACAGTGAGAGCGGCATAATCTCGTGCTTGAGTTCGAGACCAAAGAGGCCAAGTACCGGTGTGGTAACAAGTGCAACACCGAGACCCATCATTCCTGATAGAAACGACAATCCAAACAACAGTATGGTCAGGATGAGCATAGAACATCGCCAGCCTCACTATGCTATACAAGTGGCTCAGGGATCGTTGTAACATCTTATCGGAGATAGCACCTCGTCGCTGTCCGTAGCTGAGTGCTCATTGTGCGAGTCGGGGCAATACCCATCACTGCACCTTTCTTCGCCTTCTTCAGCGTAGTGTCTAAGAGCCAGATCGTTGCGTGCGAGTCGTTAAGCGCACTGTACGTATCATTCCGTGACAAGCAGATGCCCTTCCCCGTAAGGAGAAGGGCAATAGTACTGCTAGTTCGCCATCACCACATTAAACAAATACCCTACCACTACAATCCCGCTCGCCACAATGCCGACAAACACGGCAATCAATTGCGGCTTCAGCACGCGCCGTAAAATAATCATTTCCGGCAAGCTGAGCGCTACCACCGCCATCATAAACGCAAGCACCGTCCCTAGAGCGGCCCCTTTTGCCATCAGAGCCTGTACTACCGGAATGATACCGGCAGCGTTCGAGTACAGCGGTACACCTAAGATTACACCTGCCGGTACCGACCACCACGCATCGCGGCCTAGAATACCGGCCAATGCGTCTTCAGGCACGTAACCGTGAATTCCGGCACCGATGGCAATGCCAATGACCACATAGAGCCATACCTTGCCGACAATATCGCGTGTATTCTCCCAAGCGAGCCTGAACCGTTCAGTCCACGTCGGGTTTTCGATGGCAATCTCACCGGTACCACCACGAATCTGCCAGACAAAATCTTCTACGAATCGCTCCATTCTCAGCCGTCCGATCACTAGACCGGCCACGATCGCTACAGTCATTCCGGCTACGAGATAGAGCATTGCTATTTGCCACCCGAACATCCCGAATAGCATGATCAGTGCTACTTCGTTGACCATTGGCGCAGCGATCAAGAACGAAAAGGTTACACCAAGCGGAATGCCCGCTTCGACAAAGCCGATGAAGAGGGGTACTGCCGAACACGAACAGAAAGGGGTAAGTACGCCTAGTCCGGCAGCCAGCAGATTGCCGATCCCTTCGCGTTTTCCGCCCAACCACGCCCGTGTGCGTTCAGGACTAAAAAACGAACGCAGGGTACTAATGACGAAGATCATCCCACTCAAAAGTAAGAGAATCTTCGGGACATCGTAGAGAAAAAAGGCCACCGACTCACCCAAATGTGAGCCTTCTGCTAAACCGAATAGATGATACGTTAGCCAGTTGGCTAAAGGCTGGATCACGTTGTACGCGATGAGCCACATGACTGCTGCCCCAACGACGATCAGCCACGCGCGGCTGTCAGATTGACGAGAAGGTTTGGTAAGAGTCTGTTCCATTGCTGTTGTCCTCATCGGTAGGGTCTAACCGGATATGCAAAAAATTGCATATCCGGTCGGAAGAAATTGGGCGTAACCGCCCACTCGTTGTACCTGCAAAGCCAATCCTAACTGCGGATACTACTGCTTCAACCAGTCGGCAATCTCCTCTTCTGAGGGGATGCGTCCTGATGCAACCAATACGTTATTCACCACCAACCCCGGAGTACGCATCACATTCCAGCGCATAATTTGCGCGTAGTCGGTAACCTTCTCGACAGAAGCTTCCAGTTGGTAGCGCTGGATCACGTTGCGAACACGCGCTTCCAGCTTTTGGCAGTTGGGACAACCGGGACCAAGTACCTTCACATCGACCATGGTTTCACTCCTTGTTCTAAGATGATAGAATGAGATATACATTGCGGACACGAACACACCGCCGAATTTGGTTGCCACGGCTCGGCTTCGCCGACGAGGTTGCGCGCCATATCGAGGAGTTCGAGCACCTCACGGTGGATGATCCGATAGTAGATATTCGGTCCATCGCGCCGGTCGCTGATCAGGCCGGCTTTACGTAAGACGGCTAACTGCTGCGATACATACGCTTGGCGTAGGCCGAGCACTGCTTCGATATGGCATACGCACGCCTCACCCTGCCGGAGGATCTCGAGGATCTGTATCCGAACGGGATGCATCAGCGCTTTGAACAGGTGAGCCTGTTTGGCGGCGATTGTGTTCTTCATAGTTGCTATGATATGCGATTTTCTGAATATGTTCGTTAAGAGATCATAACAGTAATCGTTGCGATGTGATAACGCTTTGGGGTTGTGATAAAATGAGCTAATTAGAACGGTGAGGTTGTTTTCGTGAAGTCCTTACATGGACGATAAGGAATATGGTATGCATATTCGTGATCTAGCTCGTCAGACTGGCGTATCGCCTAAGACCATCCGTTACTATGAGCAGATCGGTTTGCTACCACCACCGCAGCGCGCTGAAAATAACTACCGTTGCTATACCCACGCTGATGTCGAACGGCTGCGCTTTATCGTTGGTGCACGTAGCCTTGATCTCTCATTACGTGAAATTGCCGCCATCCTCGCTCTCAGCGATCACGGTGAAGCACCTTGTACCGAGATGATAGATACGCTCGATCAACATATCACCGCGATTGATCAACGTATCGCCAATTTGCACGCATTACGCAATTTGCTGATCACGCTTCGTCAACAGGGTGACCGGAGTGCAACGCTGTGGGAAGATTGTGTCTGTGCGCTGGTGCGTGATCGGGTGCTTACCACCGGGCATAACACCGGCTCAGGCAGAGGATAAAACCCTCTGTATCGCTGTATGCTCGTTCGTCATATTTCCACCAAACCTACACCCTCTCAACGCCTACCTATTCACCTGCAACCTTCCACTCACCGGTCACAACGCGCACCGGTGCTGGCAACCGGATCGAAAGTAGGCCGGCCATCAGCACAAACCCTGCTGAAGCCCAGAGACACGCTATGAGACCGCCGTACAGACCGTTCTGCATCCCCCATTGGTACAGCGCACCCGACAAGACAGTACCGACCAGCCGCCCTAGTGCATTCGCCATATAGTAGAAACCGACATTCATCGCCACTTTCGTATCATCGGCGTAGGCCAAAATGAGATAACTATGCACTGCCGAATTGAGTGCAAAGATGACACCAAATGCGAGCAACCCGATCACCACCGCAGCAGTCGGCGCAAAACCAACGCCAAGCGCCAGAGCAATTGCCGCTGGAAATGCAGCCAGGGCAAATGCCAACCACATTGCAGTGCGTCCATCAGGCGCACGCGCATCAGTTACACGCCGTCGGATAAGTGCTGGCGTGGAGGCTTGTATAAAGCCGTAGCCAATCGTCCATGCTGCCATAAACCCACCGGCCAGCCAAAAGTCCCAACCGAGCACGGTGATAAAAAAGACCGGTAACCCGACCACAAACCAGACATCGCGCGCACCGAATAGAAAGATCCGTGCTGCGGCAAGGAGATTAACCGCTCGGTTGGGTGAAAACATCTGCTTAAACTTGGCCTTTTTATCGGTGCTGCCTAGATCGCCGCTGATCGCACCGACCGCACCGATCAGTGCTACCAACACCAACGCCGCTAACAGCAGCAACGCGGTCTGAAAGCCAAACAGCGTCAGCAAGAGCGCACCGACAAAGAAGCCTAGTCCCTTAATCGCGTTCTTCGAGCCGGTGAGCACACTCACCCAGCGGTAAAGTTGACCCTCACCCTCACCGGCCACCAGCTTTACCGCACTCTTCGATGACATCTTGGTCAAATCTTTGGCAATACCCGACAACGCTTGCGCAGCCATCACGTAGGGAACCACTAATAACGATGGTGGAGCAAAGGCAAGCATGCTGAGCGCAACCAGTTGTACGGTGAGACCGGCAAATAAGGTTATCTTCAGACCGAATCGCGCACCAAGATAACCACCAAACAGATTAGTGATCACACCAAAAATCTCGTAGAACAAGAAGAGCGAAGCCACAGCAAATGGCGAATACCCGAGCTGAGCAAAATAAAAGAGGACTAACATCCGAATCGCGCCATCGGTGAGCGTATCCGCCCAATACGCGACCGTAACCAAGAGGTAATTCCGGCGATCGGCTTGTCGCTGGGTAGACGTTGTCGTTGTACCGGTCGATTGGAGTGGTTTCATCGCGCCATTGCCACCTTTCGCGCTAATTCTACATACCGGTTTGCGTAGCCCCACTCGTTATCGTACCACGCATAAATTTTCACCTGTGTGCCATCGGTGACCATGGTACACAATGAGTCGATAATCGCAGAGTGCGGATTTGTCAGAAAATCGATTGATACCAGCGGGCGCGTCTCGTAGGCTAAAATACTCTTCAGCGAGCCTTCGGCAGCCACCCGCAACAATTCATTCACTTCGGTGACGGTGGTTGGTCGTGTGACTTCAAACACACAGTCGGTCAGCGAAGCGTTAAGTAGGGGTACCCGCACCGCTTGCCCATCGAGCTTTCCTTGCAATTCTGGGAAGATAAGACCAATTGCCGTTGCCGAGCCGGTAGTTGTGGGTATAAGCGACAAGCTCGACGCCCGTGCCCGTCGCAAATCTTTGTGCGGTTGGTCATGCACACTCTGGGTGTTGGTTGAGCTGTGGATGGTGGTGATCATACCGTGGCGAATGCCAATACCTTCGTGAATGACTTTCACAATCGGCGCCAGACAGTTGGTCGTACAAGAGGCAGCAGTCAGCAGATGATGGCGTGTCGGATCATACTGGTGATCATTCACCCCCATCACTACATTAAGCGCCTCGCCCTTCACCGGTGCAGCCACAATCACCTTCTTCACACCGACAGCGAAGTAAGCTGCTAACTGTTCAGAGGTGCGAAACTTCCCCGTCGCCTCCAGCACGATCTCAACTCCGACGGCTGCCCACGGTACCACTGCCGGGTCCTTGATCTGGCTATAGCCAATTGCATGACCATCGATAACCAACCGATCACCCTCATCGTGAACCTCATGCGGCCAGCGTCCATGCGCCGAGTCAAACGTCAAGAGATGCGCCGCCACCGATGCATCGCCACCGATCTCGTTGATGTGGGCAAACTCGAGTTCTGGCCAGCCCCACGCGGCCCGGAGCGCCAACCGCCCGATCCGACCAAAGCCGTTGATCCCAACCCGCACCACTATTGTGCCCTCCTACTTTATATCATTTCGTATTGATACAATTTTATGAGATACACGGTGTTTTGGCAAGCGGAAAACCGTGCGTGGTTCAGCCGGGGCGGTACCGGCTAGTCAAGATGAGTCGGTGCGATAATCCGATACACCGAATGACCGGCACGTTTCTTGATCTCTTTGAGGCGTAACTGATGGCGTGGACCAAGGCGAGGTATCAGATGGTTAAGACCGCTCACCACAACGAACCAGTACTCACCACCGGGGCGCAGATGGCGGAGTGGTGCAAGGATGAATTCATGCTCAATCGCGTAGTCACCAATCTTAGCCGGAATATTGGAGACGATCAGGTCATAGGGGCCGGGAGGTGCATCACTCAGCCCAACACTGCCGAGCACGGTCACATTCGGGGTAGCGTTGAGGATGGCATTATGGCGGGCATAACGCACGGCAAGCAAATCTTTATCGACGAGGGTTACATTGGCGTTAGGGAAGCGGCGGGCGAGACAAATACCGATCACCCCACAACCACAGCCAAGATCGAGGATATGCTGTGGTGTGGTCATTGCCGGTTCGATCAATCGCAAGAGCAGATCGGTACCTTCGTCGATTTGAAATGACGAAAAGATTGTATGCCCAACATCAAAAGCGAATTGCTGACCGCGCAACGTATAGGTAATCCGCTTTTTGTAGTAGGGATCGAAAGGAATGTTCTCACTGTTCATCATCGATGCGCGGAGGATTTACCATCCGTTCGTGCTGAATTTGGCGAATAACGTCATTAATATGCAGGCTATAATCAATCGATGTATCTTCGATCAAGTGCAATTCTGGAATAAAGCGCATATGACGCATCTCTTCTGCGACTCGTTTGCGCAGAAAGCCGCGTGCTCGTTGCAAAGCCGCCATCGTTGTTGCCCGTTCTTCTGGAGTACCCATGATCGAAATATACACTTTGGCGTGTTGTAGATCGGCGCTCACCTCGACATTCGTGACCGAAGCGAACCCAACCCGTGGATCCTTCAACTCTGTCTGGATCACTTCGCCGAGAATCCGCTGCATCGTATCAGCGACTTGTTGTAATCGTTGTTTAGCCATAGTTTGCACCCTTCGCGCAGTGGACAGAAACACTCTCGAACCAGATCGGTCTACCGAACAATGGGAAGGTAAATGGTTGTGTATGATGATCTGGTTTCATGACATAGCCGGCAGAAGCGTTAGCGTGTGCGCTTCTGCCGGTAGATAGATCATCGAATGGCGATCACAGGGTGGCTGCTACCTGCTCTTGGCGATAGAACTCGAGCGCATCACCGATTTCAATATCGTTAAAGCCCTCGACGATCAAACCGCACTCATAACCGGCCGTCACCTCGCGCACATCATCTTTAAATCGCTTGAGCGACGAGATCTTGCCGTCGTGGATCACCACGCCGCGCCGCAACACGCGGACATTTTGGCCGGTGCGTGTAATCTTACCGTCGGTGACATACACACCGGCGACTACCTCACGGGTAGGTAAGCGGAAGATATTGCGGACCTCGGCATAGCCCTCGACCACCTCTTTGAAGGTTGGCGCGAGCATACCGGCCATTGCCTTCTTCAAATCATCTTGCAACTGATAGATGATGTTGTAGAAGCGAATATCAATCCCGTGCTGTTCGGCGTGACGGCGGGCTGCCGGGTCTGGCCGAGCGTTAAAGCCGATAATAATCGCATGGCTGGCGAGGGCAAGGTTCACATCACCTTCGGTAATGGCACCGACACCACGGTGAATGATGCGGGTTTGCACCTCGCTCTGCGATTGGTTCAACTGCTCGATCAGATGGGCAATTGCATCGAGTGAGCCTTGGACATCGGCTTTCAAGATCAGGTTCAACTCCTTCACCTGACCCTGTTTCACCTTGCCAAACAGCTCTTCGAGGCTGGTACCGCGCGCGCTCGCTGCCATCGCTTCGGCCCGCTGCTGGCGTTGGCGTTGCAATGCAATCTCGCGTGCCACAACCAGATCGTCCATCACCTGCAAGATGTCACCGGCCTGGGGCACACCTTCCAACCCGATAATTTCCACCGGGGTTGACGGCTCGGCGTGGCGAAGGCGCTTCCCGCTGTCGCTAAACATTGATTTGATCTTGCCGGCGACACAGCCGACCAACACGTTATCTTCGAGGTGGAGGGTACCATTTTGGATCAACACCGTTGCTACTGGGCCACGACTCTTATCGAGTTTGGCCTCGATAATCGTACCAACGGCCGGTGCATTGGGATTTGCGCGCAGATCCTCAAGGTCGGCCACCAACAAGATCATTTCCAGCAACCCGTCAATATTAATTTTCTGTCGAGCTGAAACATGCACACACGGTACGTTACCACCGTACTCTTCGACAATCACGTCCAGTGCGGCCAACTGCTGCTTGATCCGATCGGGATTTGCCGTTGGCAAATCAATCTTATTAATTGCCACGATCATCGGCACACCGGCCGCTTTGACGTGAGCAATGGCTTCTTCGGTTTGCGGCTTGACACCATCATCGGCGGCGACCACCAAGACAACAATATCGGTAACTTGGGCACCGCGCGCGCGCATGGCGGTAAACGCCTCGTGGCCGGGTGTATCGAGGAAGGTAATCTTCCGGTGATTCACCTCGACCTGATACGCACCGATATGCTGGGTGATCCCACCGGCCTCGCCTTCTGCTACCCGTGTCGAGCGAATTGCATCGAGCAACTTTGTCTTTCCGTGGTCAACGTGACCCATAATCGTAACGACGGGTGGACGAGGGCGCATCTCTTCCGGTGGTTGGGATCGGAGCACCTCTTTAATGTCTTCGACGATCCCAACCATTTGTTCAGGCATATTTTCGACCGTTTCAATCCCGAAATCGGTCATGATAAGGGCAGCCGTCTCATAATCGATTTGCTGATTGATATTGGCAATCATGCCCGCTTTGAGCATGGTCTTCAAAATATCGGCAGCGCCAATACCGGTCGCTTCCGACAACTCGCGCACCGTCATGACCGGGGGTAATGCAACCGGTCCGCGCGGACGCACCACCGGGCGGGTAGTCGTCGGGGTGGGCGGACGGCGCAACACGGCTTCGCGTTCGCGTTCACGTTCTTCAGGTTGAGGACGGCCACGGGATTGTTGTGAGCGAGCATTACGGGTATTCGTGCCGCGAGCCGGGGCCGGTGTAGCACCACCGCCGCGCACCAGAGCCGGCGTACTGCCGCCACTTCGCGACGCAGCCGGCGCATTATTACCACGAGCTGGTTGGCCGCCACTCCGGGCATTTGCCGGTGCTGCCGGTCGCGCATTTCCTTGGTTGGTCGGTGTATTGCGTCCACCGGTGGACGACGAACGTCCACCACCGGTTGATTGATTGGCCGGCTGCCGATGAGCACCGGTAGCAGTTGAAGTACGCCCCGTTCCTGTCTGTTGATTGCTTGTGCGATTCGTCGATTGGCCGGTGCTACGCCCGCTACCCGTTCCCGTACCGCCTGTATCTCGTCGTGGCTTGTCACTCATCTTCATCTTCCTTTCTGGAGAGCAGCCCGGCTCAGGGAAGCTCTCGCGTTATCAGGCGCACATACGTCAACGGTGCGTTGCGTAGAATCCACCGGAATCGGCTATTCAGATACCGCTGACGTTGTCGCCTGCAACAATTGTCGAGCCATTTGTTCTATTGCCGCCCGATCATCGAGATGCAGCGTTGAAATCTTCAAAGCCCGTTCAATCGTATGGCGGCGTAAGGCTTGTGTCCAACATTCCGGGTTGTGGCATAAGTAAGCGCCACGGCCGGATCGTTTGCCGGTTGGATCAATCGTTACGCGCCCGTGTGCATCGCGTACCAATCGGATCAGCGCACGTTTCGCATCACTGTGTCGGCACACGATACACGTGCGTTGTGGGATGTGCCGTGGTCGCGGCGTACCGGTTTGAGCTTTGGCCGCCATCGCCTTACTCCTCATCAGGCGCAGTCTGCCCGCCTTCCAACAAGATATAGGAGGCGAACAGGCGGTTATTATAGTAAATAAAGATCTTTTGCGATGTTGCCCGTACCTGTACCATCTGCCCAACCAGATCGTTACCGAGTGGGCCGTAGCGATGACCGCGGTAGCGGATAGTGCCGTCAGCCTGTACGATGCGCTGTTCAACCGGGGCATTGGCCAATTCGGCGGCAATCGCCATCTGTTCGGCCTCGGCTTCAGCGCGGGCCTCAGCCGCGGCCCGTTCCTCTTCGAGCAACGCCGACGCACTCTTAATATCGATCCGCCAACCGGTGAGCTTCGCTGCCAGCCGGACGTTCTGCCCTTCCTTACCGATTGCCAGCGAAAGTTGCTTGTCGGGGACAATCACCAGCGCGGTATGGTCGTGATCGTGGAGATGCACCTCAACCACTTGTGCCGGCGAGAGGGCATTGGCAATGTACTCACGTGGATCCGACGACCACTGCACCACATCGATCTTCTCGCCGTTTAGCTCATTAACAATATTCTGAATGCGGATACCACGCATTCCGACGCACGACCCGACTGGATCGATCCCCTCTTGGCGGGCCGCAACAGCGACTTTCGTGCGCAGGCCAGGTTCACGGGCCACCGACTTAATCTCAACCGACCCGTTGTAGATTTCGGGAACTTCCATCTCGAACAGGCGGTTGATCAGATTCTTGTGCGCGCGCGACGCAATCAGGCGAGGGCCGCGATCATCCTTCTTGACCTCGAGCAGCAATACCTTGAGCCGCTGGCCGTGGTAATAGCGATCGTTTGCTACTTGCTCTTTTGGCGGGATAATGGCCTCGGCCTTACCTATCTCAAGGATCACGTTGCCGCGTGGCCCGTTGTTACGCTGTACCGTCGCCGTCACCAACTCGCCTTCGCGATCTTCAAATTCGTTATAGATATAGCTACGTTCGATCTCTTTAATCCCTTGCAACACCACTTGCTTCGCAGTTTGGGCGGCGATCCGGCCAAAATCACGCGGTGTGCTCTCGACCAGCACCGTCTCGCCGATCTGAACGTCGGGCTTGATTTGGCGCGCACTGTTGAGATCGATCTCAAACCGCTCGTCGTACACTTCATCGACCACTTGCTTCTCAGCGTAGACCCGCGCCATACCGCTGACGGGATCGAGCTTGACCGTCACTTCTACCGCCGGTGGATTGGGGCCGAGTAAGCGCTTGTATGCGCTCACCAATGCCCGTTCCATCACGTCAATGATGGCCTCTTTTGGAATACCGCGTTCGGACGCAATCTGAGTAATTGCCGCGTAAAAATCGCTTTTCATTGCTGTAACTCGCCTGACAATAAGAAAAGTGGGTTTGACCCACTTTCCACCCGAACCACGCAGACTGCTGCGCTAGACCACTGCTCTGGCAGCGGAAGCGGCTTGCTAGCGGTACTCACAGACGGTTCATCGCGCTTCCCTGAACGGCCTGATGAGACTGTCGCCTATTTCGACAGCAGCGAGTGTCAAGCAGGTGGTTGCACCTTCCCACTAGTTGTGCAACCTTACGCCACACGTCAAGTATATCACCTCCAACCGGCTTTTGCAAACCGTTTTTGAACGGATTTTCGAGAAGCCATTCGTTTATCGGTAGTTGTCTATCCGAGCCATCGTTTCATCGTTGCTGATGGTGGGGCGGTGGGTTGAGCCTTGTTGAGTTTCTCGAACATGTGTGCAAAGATTGGCAATGGAGGGCGTTGATCTGTGGTATAATACAGGCTGATGAAACGAGCAAACGAGTGGGCAAAACGCATGCGCCAACCGGTATCGCCGATCGATGCGCTGACGGACGGATTTGCGACTATCCACCGTCAGCCGTTTATTCTGCTGTTCTCGATAGGGTTGAGCGCGTATGTATGGCTAGGTAGCGCGATTACTCTCGCTCTGCCGCCGTACACGGATCAAGGTCTGATCGGTTCGTTCCTTGGGACCTTACACGCCATTGATGCTCGCACATTCTTGGTGCCGACCAACCTGATCCCGATCCTCACGCCTGGCGTTGAGACGATCATACCACCACCGTTGGTGTTATCTGTCGAACAGTATATACTTGCGTTGATCGGCCTGAATCTAGTGGCGCTGGTTGTGAGTAGTGTATTTTTGGCGAGCTTGTATCGTCTGATCCTGATGCGGCCAAGGCCGGTGGCGCAACCGACACTTTTTCATCACAGCCTCGCGATTGCCGTCCGGCTCGCCGGGGTTCTTGGCCTGATCGGGAGTGTGGTCGTACCCCTGCTGATCTGTTCTGGTGTCATTATCTGGTTGATGCCAAGTACATTCTCGCTTGTATATACTGTCTGGATCGGGTTAGGGCTGCTTGGGTTGGTTGTGTTTGGCTTTGCGCCGGAAATGATCGTCTTCCATAATTACGGGCCACTGATGGCGTTACAGGCGAGTTGGCGCTTTGCTCGCCAACGGTGGTTCTCGATTGCAACATTTCTTGCGCTCTGTGCCATTATTGAAATTGGCTTCGCCGGTCTCTGGCACGCCGTTGCCGCTCAACCGGGCTGGCTGGCTCCGGCAATTGTCGGTCAGGCTTACATCGGTAGCGGCCTACGCACTGCACGCCTACAGTTCTATCGGCGATATGCCAACGTGACGGTTAGCTAAACTGGCATACTTTTTGCGTTGCCGATAAAGGAATAGTCCTCATGACAAACGAAACACCGACAACCTACGACGAAAGTCAGATTCAAGTGCTGGAAGGCATGGAAGCCGTCCGCAAGCGCCCCGGTATGTATATTGGTCCTACCGATATTAACGGCCTCCACACGATGGTGCGCGAGGTGGTTGATAACTCGGTCGATGAGGTGATGGCCGGACGGGCGACGAGTGTCAGTGTGACTATTCACCGCGACGGTTCGGTGACGGTGAGTGATGATGGTTCCGGGATTCCGGTTGGTATCCATCCGAAAGAGGGTATCAGCACCCTCACACTAGTCATGACGCGCTTGCACGCCGGCGGTAAATTCGGTAGCGGCGGCTATAAGGTCTCTTCCGGCCTGCACGGCGTTGGTGTTTCGGCAGTCAATGCGCTTTCGTCGTATATGCGGGTCGATGTATATCGTAATGGTCGTCATTACTACCAGGAGTATCGGGCCGGTGTGCCGGTGACGGATGTGATTGATCTGGAACCAACCGATCGCCACGGTACGACGACGCGCTTTTTACCCGATACCTCGATTATTCAGACGCTCGACTACAATTTCGATACGCTCGCCCAACGTTTCCGCGAGATGAGCTATCTCAACAAGGGGTTGCGGTTTAAGTTTGTTGATGAGCGTACCAATCGCGAACTGAACTTTTACTTCGAGGGCGGGATTGTGTCGTATGTCCGCCATCTCAATAAAGATAAGGTTGTGCTCCATCGCCAGCCCTTCTATGTCGAGCGGGTGGTTGATGAGGTGATGGTGGAAGTGGCGTTACAGTATACTGATACGTTTGATACGGATAATGTTTATACTTTTGCAAATAATATCAATAACTCTGACGGTGGTTCGCATTTGTCAGGGTTTCGCACTGCACTAACCCGCGTGATCAATAGTTATGCGCGAGCCAAAGGGCTGTTGAAGGAGAATGAGAGTAATCTTACCGGCGATGATGTGCGTGAGGGATTGACGGCGGTGATCAGTGTGAAGCTGAAAGACCCGCAGTTTTCCTCACAGACCAAAGAGAAGTTGGTTAGCCCGGAAGCAGCCAGTGCAGTGGCGACGGTGTTTGGCGATGCGTTTAGTGCCTGGCTCGATGAGAACCCGGCTGATGCGCGGCGGATTATCGAGAAGGCGATCGCGGCGGCGCGCACTCGTCTCGCCGTACAGAAAGTACGTGAGACGGCGCGCAAGAGCGCGATGGAAGGTTTTTCACTGCCCGGCAAGTTGGCCGATTGTTCAGACCCTAACCCAGCTCGTTGCGAGCTGTATATTGTCGAGGGTGATAGCGCCGGTGGAACGGCTAAGCAGGGTCGTGACCGCCGTTTTCAAGCCATTCTGCCGCTGCGCGGTAAGATTCTGAATGTCGAGAAAAGCCGGCTTGACCGTATGCTGTCAAACGCCGAAGTGCGTGCGCTGATTACTGCTATCGGTACCTCCATCGGTGACCAGTTTGATCTGAGTAAGCTGCGCTATCACCGCATCTTTCTCATGACCGACGCTGATGTTGATGGGAGCCATATTCGTACCCTGTTACTTACCTTTTTCTTCCGCCACATGCGGCCTCTGATTACCAATGGTCATCTCTTTATCGCGCAACCCCCGCTCTATCGGATTAAACACGGGCGTGAGCAGGTCTACACCTATTCCGACGCCGAGCGTGATGCGTATCTCAGCAAATTGCCACCCGGAACCAAAGTTGAGATTCAGCGCTACAAAGGGTTAGGTGAAATGAATGCCGAACAACTGTGGGAGACAACCATGAACCCACAGAACCGAGTGATCTTGCAGGTGACGCTGGAAGATGCCGCGCGCGCTGATGAGACGTTCACGATGTTGATGGGTGATTTGGTGCCACCACGCCGCCGGTTTATCCAGACCCACGCGAATGAGGTGGTGGAGTTGGATATTTAACGGTAGCGTGTAATTCGCAAGGAGTGAGAAGGGGCAGAACCAACGATCTGCCCCTTGTTGTGTGCTATGAGCTATTTCTCCTCTGGCGTTACCGGTGTTGTGATGGGTTGCCGGCTGGAGATACCTTTTCCTTGATGCGCGCCATATAGGGCTGGATGCCATCTTCGCCAGAGCCAGATGAGCAGCCCGACCGGAATGATCCACACTGGTGACCAAATAGCGAGGATCAGCACGATGGTCAAGATGCTCTCGCCAAATGCGCGCAGCAGACCGAACTGTTCAATGACTATCTTCCACGGATCCCAGGTTGGTGTCGGCTCCGGCTTTTCTTCGACCACCGGTACTGGTCTCATGATCACGCTAATTGTTGAGAAATTCGTGTTCTGTTCAAGATAGCGCATGCGACCTTTGATCTGTTCGATCTGCCCTTGAATCTCGGCGAGGCGCTGGTAGAGGAGAAGCGTATCCTCAAGATTTTGTGCGGTTGCGAGGAGCGCTTTGATGCGGTCATGGGTAGCTTCGAGATTGCGAAGTCGTGATTGGAGATCGACGTATTGTTCGGTAACATCTTCACCGTCAACGGTCCGGCTCACAATCTCTTTCGCTAAACCTTCGATCTCGGTGAGTGCCCGTTCAAAGTTCTCAAACGGGACGCGAAACGTGATGTACGACTCACGGGTTTGCTCGCGCCCTTGCGCACGGACGTGCAGGATATATCCGCCAAGGCGATCGGCGATGTCACGCACACGATCCTCTGCTTGATCAACCGATTCGACACGGATATCCAAGGTGGCATTGAGAATAACCATTCTCGAGGCATACAGCAGCGGATTAGTCTCGCCGGTAGGGTTGTCTCTCTCACCAGAAGTACTGTCTGCCACGATCGATCCTGCTTCACCTACTGGCATGCCCGCCACGGCCGATGTTGCTTCACCTGCTGGTACGCCTGCCATTGCTGGTGCGACTCTACCTGCTTGCGCGCTCACTACCTCTTCACTCGTTCGCTGCGTATTGCCGTTAAAGTCAGCCTTCCGCGGCGGCTCCGGACTGCACCCCACCAGTAACAGCATAGCTGTCACCACAACGGTGAATAACCGAACCATACGATAACCTCCTGTAAACCTGAGAATCTGATGAAACAGTGTTATGCACTTGATAAACGCCAGCGGTAAGGAATGAGTTCCCGGTCTGTGGATGCAACTTTCCACGAGAGTGAATGTACATTCTTTTGTCTTGGTAATGGGCCGGATGCATGCCGACGTCTATGAATGTAACTTTTCACGACAGTGAACGTATATAACAACGACAGCATCGGTTGTATGTTGTGATACGTGGAAGGGACACTACATGACAACACCCGATCCGTTCTCGTTACCACCTGTTTCGTCTGCCGAATCACGACGCAGTCCATTGCTCCTGATCATCGGTGGTTTAGTCATTGGTGGACTACTGATCATCATCGGTAGTAGTGTGTTGGTATGGAGTGTGATCAACCAGCGTGGTAGTGCCATTCCTGAACTATTACCGGCTGAAACCCAAATCTACGCTGCGATCACGCCCAACCTGAGCGATCTGCCGAATATTGACCGGATACGACGAGCCTTTCCCGAAACCTTCGACTACCAGAACACCGACCAAACGACCGATTTTTTGCAAGAGCGCTTTGGCGTAACGTTTGCCGATGATATCGCGCCATGGATCGGGGCTGAAGCGGCAATCGCCGTCTATGGCTTGCCCATCGAACGGATCGGCGCAGTAGCCGCTGAGACGGCCAACCCGCTCAATCCGCTAGCTACCCTTAATCCGTTTGAGGACGTCGACTTACGCGACGCCAGTGTACTGTTGATCGCGACAGTTCGTGATGAGCGAGCCGCCCAGGCGTTTCTCGACAAACAGCGCATGTTTCGAGAGGCGCAAGGTGAGCGTTTTACGAACAGCACAACGAATGGGGTGACGATCTACGAAAGTGAGCGTGATGAAACGGCGTTTGCTGCCTTCGCACTGGCCCGCAATATGGTCGTCTTTGCCAACAATGCCACGAGCATCTCGACGCTGATCGAGCAACGTAGCGAGTCTGCTCTGGCCCGTAGCGCACAATTTCAAGCCGTGATCCAGAATTTGCCGACTGACCGGATTGGCACGATCTATCTTGCCGGAGATGGATTGGCTCGTTTTATTGACAGCCTCTTTACATCAGGCTCACTCGATGAGAGTGTGCCAACACTGGCCGATATGCGATCGGCAGCCCAAGCTATGCAAGGGGTCGGCTTCACAATGGCCGTTATCGAGAGCGGGCTGCGCTTCGATGCAGTGACCGTCTTCGATCGCAACCGGCTGAGTGATGCACTGCGCGAGCAACTCGGCAGCCTGCGTCCAACCGTCTCGCCCGAACGAGCCGGTGATGTCAGCAGCACCGCGATCGGTGTATTCAGTTTTGGCATACCGGCTGATTGGGGGCAGCGTCTCCGTAAGCAATTGGAGGCCGAACCTGGAACTGCCAATGCGCTGCGTGATCTCGAAGACAGTCTCAACATCAATCTCGACCGCGACTTGTTTAGCTGGTTTCACGGTGAAGGGGTGATCGCGCTGTTGCCTATCGATAGTGTCGAATTGCCGGTAGGAGGCTACTTCGCGCTGAAGGTTGCCGATCAGTCGGCTGCCGAGCGAGGTATGCAACGGCTTATGGAATTAGCCGAAGATCTTACCGGTATCCGTCTAGGTGCAACCTCGCTGGGGCGCACGCAAGTGCAAGCGTTTGAAGAGGGCGATCTCTTCTTTGGGTACGGCTTTAACGGCAACGATCTGGTGATTGCAGTGGGTCGACCGGCGATGGAAGCTGCCTTTAACGCCGAACAAAAACTGACGAGTGTGACGACCTATGCGAATGGTTTGAAGGCGATGCCCTCTCCCAATGGTGGTGTCCTGTACATTAACCTTACCGCCGCCCGCAGGTGGTTTAACCAGATGCGTAATGTTCCGATTGATTTCGAACTTGAGCAGCGGTTGGCTCCATTCACTGCTATCACGAGCAGTGGCACGGTCGGGATCGATGATCGTGGGTTAATACGTGGTACACTGCTGTTAAGTATTGAACCGCAGTGAGGCAGACAGCGTAAGCGCATGCGCGCTTGTGCTCACGCTGCCTGCTTGTAGACCCCATACCACCGAGTCGGGATAAATCCACATGATCGGTAGAGCCGGTATGCCGGCATGTTACCCTCTTCGACCTCAATCTGAATGCGCTGGTATCCGGCCTCACACAGACGATGAAGTGTAGTCAGCAAGAGTAGCCGACCGTACCCTTGCCCTTGGAGCGCACGGCGCACGCCAAAAGTGGTGATCATAATCCCCTGCTCGCTCCGCAGCAGACGCAGCACTGCTACCGGTGTCCCGGCGACTTCGCCAATGACAAAGCGATGCATCGGATTAGCGATGCGGTCGGTGACAAACGCTGCTACCTCTTCAGCGGGGTCACCGAAAGCATCGGCGATGATCGTAGTGATCGCATTGGAATCACTGGGTTCGGCGAGGCGAGTCTGCCACGTCGCTGGCAGTGGCGGCAATGGCGGAAGCTGGGCGGGGTCGAGTTCGAGTAAGGTTTCGACCAGCACCCGGCGCAACTGTAACGCAGTGGCAAACGGTGCAACCGCTGGCCCGGCTTCATCGGCGATCATCTGCCAACTCCCGTTACGTGCATTAGCCCAGTGCGCAATTTGTGTAACCAGTTGGCGACCGATACCGCGCCGACGCCATGCCGGGTCGACTGCGATGACCGCCTCGATAGCGAAGTAGCCGTACATAACTGCACCGCCAACCACCGTCTCCCCGATCCGCGCTGCGACCAAAGTCGGCGGTGGATCGCCATCGAGCCACACCGGTAAGACAATGCCGTCACTCTGGTTACAACGGTCAAACACGGCAAGGACGGTGGGCCATTCAGTGGCAGTGATGATGGTGATGGTAGCGGTCATGGTGGTTACAGGTGACCCTTTCAGTGGTGGCAATATTTCCTTCCCGATGTAGAACAGCGTGTGTCGGTTGTGATCACAGAGTATACGCTATCTCGGCCCGCATGTAGTCAATGTGCGGCCAACATCTGCAACCGACGAGCGAGCTGCCCATCGGTATGGTACGCGGCGCAATGGGCCAACCACGTCGGTAGTAGGTCGCGCTCGATCCACGAATATCAAGAACGCTAACGCAAAGGCGCAAAAACGCAAAGGCGCAAAAACGCAAAGGCGCAAAAACGCAAAGGCGCAAAAACGCAAAGGCGCAAAGAATATCAAGAACGCTAACGCAAAGGCGCAAAAACGCAAAGGAACGCAAAGGATGGTTAGATTACGATATCCCCTCAGCTTCCTTCGCGCCTTTGCGTGAGAACCCTCAGCGCCTCTGCGTTAGCGTCCTTCGCGCCTTTGCGTGAGAACCCTCAGCGCCTCTGCGTTAGCGTCCTTCGCGCCTTTGCGTGAGAACCCTCAGC
>NZ_JBWGQH010000034.1:0-47466 GCF_056331925.1 Chloroflexus sp. | reverse complement strand
CGGCTCGCGCATGAAGGTACTTGCCATCCATGCACCCGCTTGAATTACCGAATCGTCTCTGCTATCTCAATCCACACCCAACCAAGGGTGTTGGATCAATGTTTGTGTCACCACGCCAGACCTGGTAATCGAGATGCGGACCACTCGTCACACCGGTATCGCCCATTAACCCGATCACTTCGCCGGCTTGCACCTGCTGCCCATCGATCACCATCACCACTGCGAGATGGGAATAGCCGGTACGCCACGTTCCGTCAGGCGCCACGACCCACACATGGTTACCGGCAGGGTAACTATTCAGGGTTACTTTGACCTTCCCCGGATGAGTCGCAATGACCGGTGTGTACCAGCTTGATCCCGGCTCGGCGAACCCATCACCGTTACCATCAACCGCAAGATCGATAGCTCCCCAGACCTGAACAGGGGTATGTGAGCCTATCCCATACCCCTGGGTAATCACCACTTGTCCGGCTGTGGGCTGCACCGGGCAACCATGCGGCCCGTTCTCGTCGAGGTAGAACGACACGCTAGGTTTATTACTCGCTAGGTGGGGCAGACGCGGTGCAGGTGCGATGAGCGGAGCTAATGCCTCTCCTGCGGAAAGAGGGAATACGATTGAGGACTCCGTTGCGATCTCAGATGTAGTTTCGGTTGGCGTTGATGTCATCGGCGGTGGTACCGACAACGACCGAGTTACCAACCACTCACCGGCTTGTACAATAATCGGTGTATACAGATGACGTTGCTGGTCCGGCAATAGCTCGTTCATCAGCGGTGCGATCGACAGAACTGCTGCCAAACCGGTCATTAACGCCCATGGTATTACCGACGACTGCGCTTGATGACGAGATAACGAGGGTAGTGGGGTAGGTGTTGACAACCCCAACACCAAAGCAAGCGTCTCAGCTTCAGGACGACTAAGGTGACGCAGACCGTATTCCGCTTCGGCGATAGTCCGTGCTGGAATGCCGGTGAGTAACGCTAAATCGACAAACGTCAGATGACGTGAACGACGAAGTTGACGAAGTGTTTGCATCACTATCCTCTGACAACAAGACGGTCAGCTTGAAGATAGCACAACCGGGTTGTTGTCAAGATGACAAGACGGATACAAACAGCAAGGTACGATCGGCTAACAAGGCGAAGAGGCGGAGTGGGATCCGCCTCTTTTGCACAACATGCACCGTGTAGAGCGTAACTCAATCGCCAACCGCCCGTCGCTCTTTGGCAGCATACTCGGCTTCAAGCTCGGCGAGTTTGCGCTTGCGTTCCCGTTTTTCTAGCCGATTGAGCGTAATATATCCGGCAAGCACAGAGACCAGCAACGCCGGCCAGACGAGCAGCTCAAAGCCGGTTTTAATACTGATCAAGAACAATAAACCAAATAGCCCGATGAATACTCCACCGGCGGCCATATACACTTCAAAGCTGGTGCTGGCAAGATAGACTTCATCTCGTGGGCTGAACCGTTGCTGTCGTGGCATACGCAACCTCGTTATCACGCACAACCGTCTACCGACACCTGCATGCTAGCACAGCGGCCTGGCAGATGGTAGTAGCTGAAACGATGCATTTTTTGTGCAATATCTGTGCTTTTATGCAAAACACCAACTAAAAGAAACGGCGGTCACTCGTCCGCCGTTACCTAAATGTACCTTACCGTGATTGCGCCGCTGCCGGTTGGCCCTTACCCTCGATAATCATGCGCAGACGTTCAAGCTCCACGCGCATATCGAGCGACACAAATATCTGCCCAATCCCTACCACAAAGACCCGTAGACTCGGATCAGGCACCTCATACTCAACCCGATGCTGAACAATCGTGCGGTCACCGTCGGCAAACCATCGCCAGAGTTCCTGACCACACCAGAGCCCATCGATAGTCAGTAAGATGTGACCACTATCGCGTTCGGTGACGGTGTAGGTGGAGCCAGCCAATGCCAACGACTTCAAGCGCAGCTTATGTTTACTGCCTAGCGTCATTAAATTACCCTCAATTGGCTCGAACACCACCAACGGCGAGCGCCACTCGGTCAGTAATTGGGGATCGGTCAGGTAACGCTCAACCGTCGCGGGGGGAGCTTTAATGGAAACAAACTGTTCCTGCACGATCATAAATGACTCTCCTGCGGCTTACAACATATCTACCTTCCGAATCCACCACGACTCCCGGCAAACGAGACATGCGTACAACCGTTACGCATTCTCGATAGTTGCGCGATAATACTCCTCAATGCCCCGCTTGAGCAATACCGCCGGATACCCTACCACCGGCACACCGAGGGCGTTCCCGATAGCATCATTTGGCCCCAGTGAAACCACCTCGCCAAGCTCAACCGGTTCATAGGCACGCGGCGCTTTCCCTTGGGCCTCGGCAGCCAACACCTCGGCCAAATGGGCACCCTGACGGATAGCATACGAAGCGGTAGGAGGCAAGAATCCGCCTCGCCCATCCGATACTGCCGCACAATCACCGATTGCAAAGATAAAAGCTTGCCCATCAACACGCAAATAGCGGTCAACCAACACCCGACCCATCCGGTCGGTAGGAAAACCGGCTTCGGCGAGGAGTGCCGGCGCACGCACGCCCGCCCCCCAAACAATCGTTCCGGCGCGCAAAATCCGCCCGTCGGCGAAGCGAAGGCGTTGTGGCTCAACCTGAACAACCGGCGTATTGAGGAAGACATTTACTCCGAGCCGTTCAAGCCGGCGAACAGCCTCATCACTCGCCCACTTGCCAAAATGGGGCAGTAATTGATTCTCGCGCTCGATCAATGCAATACGGACTTCCGTCCGCGGAGCACCAGTTTGACGACAGAGGTCATCAGCCCAGACTGCCAATTCACCGGCTAATTCACAACCGGTATAGCCACCACCGACGATTGCCGTCGTCATCGTAATCCGCAACTCGGTTGGATCGGTCAATGAAGCTGCTTTCGTAAATTGAGCAACAATATGCTTCCGTAACGCCACAGCGTCAGTAAAGTTGTGGAGTGGCAACGCATACTCGCGCGCTCCCGGCACATTAAACGCTGTCTCGCTACCAAGCGCAATGACCAACCGATCGTATGACAAGGTACGACCATCGGCCAACGTCACCGCACGTTCGAGGGGATGGATAACCGTCACCCGGCCTTCGACCCGTTCAATCTCGCGCCCTTGCAACAATTGATCAAGCTGATAGATCGTCTTTTGGTCGGTAATCCCGGCCGTAGCGGTGAGATGCAATAACTGGATTAACTGGTGATACGGATACTGATCGACAAGCTGAATCGTCACATCAAGTGCATGCTCACGACGAAGCCGAGCGAGATCAAGGGCAGTGCGTAAACCAGCATAGCCGGCGCCGAGAATAACGATCCGCATGGTTATAACGCTCCGTGGACTGATCGCGACAACGAGAGAAGCACAACGCTTCCTCTCTTTTACAGCATACCACGGCTCGCCTGCCGGTCAACCACACAATCGAACGTGTAAAGCGACAAACACAGAGGGAGGGATACGGTGAGCGCATCCCACACCTCTGCGCAAACCCGCATCACGAAACGATCACAATCACTGCGCCGGCGGGGTCTTGGGCGGCGTTTCAACCCACTCATCAACCTTTGCCGCGCCTTGCTCAACAGCATCGGCAGCACGGCCGGCGGCTCGGCTAAAGCTGGTGCCAAGCTCCTCGGCGGCACGTGACAGCCGTTCGGTGAACGAACGCACCTGCTTACCGACTTGACGGGGGCTGGGCAACGACACCTGCGGTGGCTCAGCTGCAACGATCTCATCGACAATGCGCTCAGAGACGTTTGCCAGCTCCTTCGGGAAAGCCACCACCGCAAGCGCTACTTCAGCCATTGCCCGACGCACCCGGCGACGCGAATTGCGCGGGAGCAACACCAGCGGAACTGACGCCACTGTCAACCCGATCCGGGTCGCACCGCCAACAAAAGCGGCTGCCATCTCGAACAACCCATCGCGCTCGTTGGTCGTCTCATTGCTCATACGATACTCCTCCTTTGCTCACGGGGAGCAATCGGTGTTACTTCGTCTCGGTCTTTTCTTCGCCCTCAGCCGCCCACTTCTCGATGCTCTTACCGGCAATCTCGGCAAAATCGCGTGGCAACGAGGCGAAGGCGTACATCAACTCCTTAGTAGCGTTACGCATATGCTGGCGCGACTCGGGCGGCAGCAGCGCAAACGGCAAGGTAAAGATCGACATGCCAAGACGGACGACACCACCACCGAACTCCATTGCCGACTCGACAAAGCTGTCGCTGCGTCGCACCGGGACGCTGCGCACTCGCACCTCACCTTCAGTCTCCGTCATGTTCGCACCTCCTTAATGGTCAGCCAAAATAGCCGCCTACGAGAAAACCCGAGATTATCTGAATCAAGGCGACGAACGGATTAGAGGCCAGCAAATAGCGCACATAATTCTGCTGGGTTGGCTCACGGTAGAGCTTGATCTGATTGTAGATCGGTGCTACCAATGCCAACAGCATAAACAGTGCTACCCAATACTGACCCCATATCAACGCCAAGATCATCAGAATCGCCTCGAACGTATTAATCGTTACATACGCTACGATCAGCGTGCGCTTGACACCGATCGCTACGGTCAGCGATTTCAACCCCAATTTACGGTCACCTTCCACACTTTTAATGTCGTTGAGGAAGAGCAGACCGGCTGCCAAACCACCGTTGATCAACGCCACGATAACACTTTGCCACGTAAGCGGAGCAAAGATCAGGTGACCGGCCAACCAGCTCATACTGACATAGCCTAAGCCGACAGCCGGTGGTCCGAGCCAAAAGTGCTTCTTTAGCTTAATCGGCGGCATGCTGTAGATCACCGACAGCACAATACCGACGAAGGCAAGAACCACGATCAACGGCTGCCCAAACACCAACGACACCAGCATTGTCGCGGTACCAAGCACGATCCAATTCCAGCGCGCCTCATTGAGCGTCAGAATACCTGCCGGAATCGGACGTTGCGGATCGTTGATCGCATCAAGTTCACGATCAAAATAGTCATTGATACTCTGGCTAAAGCCGGTACCGAGTGGACCGGTCATCAGCGCACCCAAGAGCATCAGCCACCAGTGATCGGGCCGTGTCCAATCAAAACCCCGCTCGTACCCTGAAGCCAGTGCCCCACAGAAGCAGACGAGTACCGGTGAGATCCATGTCACCGGATCGGCCAGTTCGATATGGGCTCGGATCTTTCGGCTGAGCGAGACGTGCTGTTCCGTCGAAATCATAGGTGCTTACCGGATTGCCGGGCAGCAACTGCACCGGTCACAAAATGCCTACTCTACGATTTACGGTTTGACCGCCTGATACAACACGTGATCGTAGCCCTCGTCAAAAGTGACATCGGTAAACCCGATCTGACGCAACAAATCGGGATAGATCGCGTGGTCCTTAAACTCCAGCACCGAGAATCCCATTCCAATCGCGCAGAGGTAGTGGGTCAGGTAATCGTAGTTCGGACGCTGTGGGTCGCTAATCACCATATCGAGGATCAGCACCCGCCCGCCACTCGGCAACGCATCGTAAGCCTTCTTGAGCAGCATCGAACAGAACTGTGCGTTCATCGGATAGAGAATGCGCGAGAAGAGCACCGCGTCTCCGGGTGGATACGGGTCGCGGTACATATCAATGGCCACCGGTGTAATGCGATCACTCAGGCCTTTGGCCGCCACATTTTCGCGTACCAGATCTAAAGCGCTCGGCAAGTTGATCAACGTCACTTTCAGATTGGGGAAGGCCTGACAGAGAGCAGCCGCAATATCACCAATCCCACCACCGACATCAACCAGTGTCTGCACATCGGCGAGACGAGCACGCTTGACCAAAAGTTCAACGAAAAGTTGGATATTTGAGCGGTGCAACGTCTCGTAGAACAAGCTATCTTCACGAGTACGCGGTGGATGCGGCACGATGCTGGTAAAATCGACTTTACCGCGCACAACATCGGCCAAACGCAGGTAATAGTTCTCGATCAAATCGGAAATATAATCAACAAATGGCACCATCGTCATATTGCGATGGCGTTCTGGATCGGCGAAGAACTGTTCGGCAAAGGGGGTCAGCTTCCAGCGATCGGCATCGCGCGCCACTAAACCCACCTGTTCGAGCGTAATGAGAAACTTCTCCAGTCGTGGCTGGACGGTCTCGGTCAAGGTAGCGAGATCGGCTAAGGTGCGCGGTTCGGTAGCAAGCAAATCGAACAGACTGAGGTCTTTAGCTGCCTTAATCACGAAGAAATCAACCGTTCCCTTGAACACCATATCGTAGGCACGGTTGGTAGCGGCAAAGAGTTCTTGCTGCTCTAGTGCCGTGCCGGCGGTTGTGGTCGCGTCGACCGAAGGTGCATTTGTCATGTATTCCCCTTTCGCACGCGTAGATTTTGCTTATGAAACAATCGATGATGTATCCTTTGGCGCCGCAGCCAATCGGTTCAACCACGGCTGAAAAAAGATCGGGATAAAACTCAGCCACCAGCTTACATAGCCGAGCCAGGCAAAGGTGCGATGCAGACGCCGTCGCTGCGGATGGTCACGCAAACGTTCACCCCAGCGATGACCGGTAATCATTGCTCCCACCATACCGATGGTCGGCAAGGGGCCGGTAATCATAAAGTAGATCTTCAACCAACGCGGCTGGTGCTGCCCGCCGAACTGCTCATCACGGAAGAGACGGCCAATCCCTACCAGTGCCACCATCACGTTCATCAACCAATCGAGGGCGTGAGCAATGTTGGCTAACCGGTTACGCCATACCGCCCGCACCGGTTGATGGCAGATGTGCTCCTCCCGACAGAGATACAACACTGCGGTATAACACGCAAGCGATACAGCCGACACAGCCGCCATAGCGTACAACATGTAACGGTCAAAGTGCGTTGACTTCATGCAGTTTGTATTATAGTACAAATTCGCGACATTTCAAACAACAACAGGAGCGGAACTCAACAACACACGTTGCCAGTATCTTAACCCTTCCGGGTCGCCATACCACGGCCGCCCGTGGATCGGCGAGTGATGTAAGCCGGGAACCACTAAATACTCTGCCCCGGGTAGTGCGGCACACGTCAGTGTCGTGATGCCATCGCCCCACGCTTCGGCGCCGGCAGGCCCGTCGATCATAACATAGCTGTTGTACGCCATCCGTTCAATCCAGCGTCCGCGCCGATTGGCGCGAATACTACGCCCAATGATCGAGGTGTAGCGTACATGGTTATAATACGCACCCGGATAACAACGGTTGGTAAAGCCGACGGTTTGGCGCGTCCAGAACTCTTGGCTATGGTGTGGTGTGCCCAGCATAATCAAATGGTGAACGAAGCGATGACCGCCGTAGATTTCACCCTTGTACGGCTGATCGCCAAGATACATCCGCGCGACCGTCCCACCGACACTATGGGCAAGAATAGTTACCGTCTGCGCACCGGTCTCACGTAACGCTTGGGCAACCGTCTCACGGACAATCCGCAACACCGGTCGAAAATCCCAATCGCGGGTTAAGGCCCAGCGTAAGCGACCGATTGGTGTCACAAACACCTGAAAATGAAACGGTGCCTGCGTCAGCGCCTGGGCTAACGCCCGAAAATCGTGCGGGCTTGTCAGGTAACCACCAATAATGACCAACGGACGGGCCATAGTACTCCTTAGGTATCAAACCAAAGTGGTACGACCTCACGGGCGCCGTACCACGTAGTCGGGGCGTTATACGGCGCATGCCGCGCCCCTTCCAGGATCAAATTATCCGCTCCGGGTAGATAGCATGCGGCCGTCGGTACAATGCCATCACCGATCAGATTGCCATTACCGAACGAGACTTCATACGAGCGATAGGCAATCATCTCTTCAGGCGTACCAAAGCGGCGACCACGCACACTACGCCCGGCGACGGTACGGTACTTGATCTGGGGGAAGGCAGCGCCAGGATAGCGTGCCTCAAGCCAATCGGCGAACTGCTTCACCCAAATTTCAGACGTGGCATGGGCCGTGCCCAACGTTGTCAAGCTAGCCACGACTTCATGACCGGCGTAGCGCACACCCTGATACGGCTCATCGGCAAGATAGGCTCGCGCGATCCGGCCACCCGCACTGTGGCCGATCAGATCAACCTTATCGGCACCGGTTTCTGCCAGGGCAATCCGCACTGTAGCGGCCAAGGCATCGAGTGCCGGACCGAAATCCGGATCGCGCAACCGTGCCCAGTCCAGGCGACCAAAATCGACTACGTACACAATACGATTGTACGGCGGCGACGCCAAGACACGTGCCATACCGAAATAATCGGCGGGTGACGACAGCCACCCGCCCATAATAACCACCGGACGGGACATAGGTTACTCTTTAGGTTCAGTCTCTGAGCTAGTAGGAGTTGTCGATATGGCAGACGATGTTGTGGAGACACTACTCGACCCACTAGCATTACCGTTGCCGTTATCGGCTATGACCTTAATCCGCCGGATCGTTGGCGGTGTTTGCGATTGAGCAGGTTCGCCAGGTAGAGCATTGATCAGGGCATTGCAGAGATCACCACCGATTCGCAGCAGCTCTTCGGTCTGGAAGCGGAACCAATAACCGTAGAAATTCAGAACCTTTTCAGTCGTGGTACGCACCTCGCGGGTAAATGCCTCCAGGCCTTGTGGTGGCAATGCCCCCCGCGCATAAGCTCGCAATAAATAACCAATTGGCTGCACATCCGGTGACAATTCATCACCAGCCAGACTCAGGCGTGCCGGTGTCGACGGAGAAGTATCTGCCGCCGGCCGGTAGCTTGGTGCAGTAACGCTACGCGGTGTGAATGACGGTGTTCCCGGTGTGAATGACGGCGTCCCTGGCGTATACGACGATGGATATGCCGGTGAGGCAGCTCGACGCGGCAGTGAGGGTTCATCGGCATACTGGACAACATCGTCATCGAGATTCAGCAAGCGCTTTAACCACATCGGCATCCATCCATAACGCCCCCCCACACTACGACGCGGATCGTCGTTGGTCAGCCCGAACCAACGGCGAACAAAACCGGGAAGCCAACGAACGGTCGGATTTTCTTCCTCGAAGCGATTCATACGCGCTCCTCTCTATTACGAGCCAAAGGCGAAGAGACGACGACGTTGCGGCACATACGGCGCGAAACAGAAATTAATAATCCGTTCGAGATCGTCATTAGGATAGCGCCGATCGAGGGTAGCTATTGAATCGAGTACATAGAGCAACTGTTCAACCGGCGTTTCCGGTTTACAGCGTACCAATTTTTTAATCAAGTGACGGCGCAATTCCAGACTATAGCGCAATGACGTATTTGCCAAACGGGCCAGCAACTGATCACGTACATCAACATTTTTGGTCAGGCGGTCGAGCCACCGAGCCAACCCCAGTCGCTCACTCCGATCAAGGTAATAGTGGATCAGATCGACCAAACCGACTGCGGAATTCACACTGACCACTTCTGCCCAGCGTTTGGAAAAGGACATCCGATTAAAAGCCGACAACGACTCCAATTGTTCGATCAACTGGCAAGCCGAATGGTACGGCTCGCGCTCAAACGTGCGGCGCAATCCGGCTTCACGTTCAGCCAGCATCGCCAACGCCTCACGCACGACGCCATCGCTATCATCATAACCGCCGTGACGCAGATGCATTTCGTGAGCTAACTCGTGGAGGGCAATGCCAACACTGCCATCTTCATCCCACCGACCCAACAGCACCGTTGAGCCAGAGCGTGGTGAAAAACTACCGCTATCGCCCCAAGCGGTCTCACGCCCATTATCAACCGCCTCGAACGTTAATCGCTGATCAAGCACCGACAGCGGCATATCGGGCCACATCTTGGTTGCCAATCGGCGTACTTTACCGGCCAAACGGCGGGGACGATACGTATACTGACCAACCACCAACGGTCGGTCATCAGCACGTTCCATATCGATCATGATTTGTTGGCCGCCGGAGCGAAGCAACAACTGCATACCACGACCTCCCTAGCGAACGCCTTTCAAAAAGAGGCGCATAATTTGAATGACGTGCTCGGGCAATTCAAAGAGGATCAGATGGCCACATTTCGGTACTTCTAAGAATGAGCCATTCTGGGTCAACGCGACCAATTTGCGTCCATCAGCCGGACGCATAATCGGATCATTTGCGCCGGCCACCAGCAAGAGTGGTTGCCGGATCATCTTTGCCTGTTCCGCCACTGCTGCCAAAATCTCGGGTCGCGACAGCTCAGTTGCCGACACCCGCACCGCAATCGGATCGCAATAACGCAAGCCCAGCGTACCAAGCCGAATATCGCTTACCGGTGGGGTATTTTGCGCCATGACCAAACGCGCATATATAAAGGGCAACCACCAGAGATTCCGCCGTTCAATTGGACGGAGCACCTTGTTGAAGACAGTATCAAGCAGCCAGGGTACAAACGTCGAGGCCACCTTATTGTAGGGTAGGAGACTAAAGTTAAAGAAGATAAGCGAGCGCACCATATCGGGATGATGGGCAGCGACGTGCAGACCGATAAACGCACCGAGTGAAAAGGCAGCCAGATGCACTGAACCAAGATCGAGAATACGGATCAGCTCTTGCAAATCGGCGCTAAACCCGGCCACCGTATACTGTTGGCGCGGATCGTTAGCCGAAAAGCCATGCCCCTTCAGATCGTAGCTAATGACGCGATAGCCCGCCTGCGCCAACGGATCGATCACATGGTGCCACCAGAACGCCGAACAATCCCAGCCGTGGATCAATACTAGCGGCTCACCATCTGACGGCCCAACATCTTGATAATGATGCACTACACCGTTTAACTCAACAAAACGGGCACGGGCCAACAACGCGCGCTCACCTTCCAATCGGCGTCGTTCCCGCGTACTGAGCTTTCCGGCAAGGCGAGTCGCCACTTCATGAGCATACTCGACATACTTCGCCGTAGGTGGGGCATCAAATGGCCGTGTCGGTGGACGCTCAATAAGGATTGTCTGGGCAAGCACTGACATAGGCGCCCTCTTCCTACTCTACCCATAGCCGTAGCAGTTCACCCTCCACCCGCGCCCGTAGACGACCGCCATCGACTAAGCCCGGCAACAACACGTGACGGCGCAACTGTTCAAGCTGCACAACGACCTCTTCGTTGGCAACGGCAATATCGAGCGCTTTCGGATTCAGGAACGGTATCAGAAGACGGAGATCCCGATCACTACTCGTCGGGCGTGGTGGTTCGGTCGCAAAAATATCACCATCGCGGTACAGGGAGGCTCCGCGCAACGCCCATGTATCCCGATCGGTCGGTGTTAACTCCAATTGCCCAATCCGCAAGATAGGCCGTGCCCGACTAGTCTCGTGACTAAAATCGTGACGGCTTTCATCATCGACCTGATCAGGCGTACCATTGACAATCACTTCATCACTTGCCAACCCGAACAGCCCAAAAGCGGTCAGTGACTTCCGTAGGGGCGGTAAGCGAAGTTCGGGCGGCAAGACAACCATACGAACCCGAGCACCGCTCTCGGTTTCGAGCCGCGCCCGTTGTGCCTCAAGTTCAATCCGCAACTCTTGGAGAGGCGCCGTCGCGCTTGGCGCCAGGATGGCAGCCGGGATCATTGCCTGTTCCTGAGACGCACGCGACTTACCAGGTCCACGATCAAGACCAAAAATCAAGCGGACAGCCCAACGCAACACATCAGGTAAAGTTAGTGCACGGATCAGTGAATCGGGTGAGGGGCCATCGAGGATCAAGAGATCAAACCGACCTGACTGACGCGCACGTTCGGCGACCAACATCGCCGCAACTGCATCAATACCGGGAAAGGCCGGCAACTCATCAGGACCAAGATCGCGTAACCGGGCCACCAAGCCACTCCGCAACGAAGGACGTACCTGTTCCCAACGGCGAGCTACCTCCTCGTGCGGATGGATCTCCATTGCGGCGAAGTTTGGCTCGAGTTCAAGCGGGCGCGGCCCCAATGTCTGATGGAGTAAATGACCAATCAGATGGCCGGGACCACTTGACGCAAGCAGGGTCCGATAGCCGCGGCGAGCGGCGTGACAAGCTGTTGCGAGCGCAGCAGCGCTCTGTTGCAGTTGATGATGGGCAGTAAAGATCAGCGTGCGCATGCAGAAAGCTCGCAACCGGTGCAGAACGCAACCGGCATAGACAACGGAGAGACGGCCTGATTCGGCTATGCCGCCTCGACTTGCTGTTTACCATTAGCACGGGCGGGACTAGCTTCATAGAAAGCCAGCCGCAAGACACCATCTTCGTAGCGATGTTCACCCAACACACAATCGTACAAGACACGTGGCAAAGCAATGGTACGTTCGAGCCGACCAATTGTGATGGTCAGATCAGGCCCACTATGACTAACCTCAATCGCTTCATCCAACTCGATAAACGGCAAGCGGAGACAGAGATCGTACTGACCGGGTTCACCGTCTTCACTCCACTGTTCGAGCCAAATCGGTCGCTCATCGTACAACAGCTCACCGGGATCAACATCGCCAAACGTCAGACGCCCCACGTGTAACAACGCATCAACACCTATCGGCTCTCCACCTTGCAATACGGTGCGGAAGATCGGGGTTGGGGCAAAACTCGCTTCAATCTCGGCCAGATACTGTTGTTGCAAATTGACCCAGTAATCAAAATAGGGTCCGAGATCGGTTCGGTGGGGTAAAATCTTATTCACCAAGACGGCATCGAGCTGCAACCCATACAGACTCAGAAACGTATAGGCACGGCGTGTCTCAAGGAGGGGCAGCCGTTCGGGATTGAGCACCAACCGCACCGAAACTGCCGAACTCACCAAGAAATTAGCTAATTGATCCATGCGTTCGAGCAGCTTACCGACCTCTTCAAAGAAGCGGTCGTCGGGCAGATCGCGTCGGAAGGGACGAGCAACATTAGCTATTCCACGATACACGCGAAACAGCCGCTTACCGGCTTCACCACCGATGATCATTTCAGGGTAGGCCAACAAACGCAAGGTATTACCGGTCGGCGCGGTATCGAGGACAATTGCGTCCCAGCGCCCACTCTGAGCTTCATCCATAACCCGTTGCAGGGCGAGGATTTCATCAAGACCCGGTTGGTTAGCCAGCTCAGCCGCAGTCGAACGTTCTACCCCACGCGCAGTGTAGGTTGCCGTGACAAACTGTTGGAAACCACCGAGATTTTGTCGCCACTCGTAGATCGTATCCACCTCAAGCCCATAGAGATGAGGCGCCAGTGGCGTGGGCCGCTCGCGGCTAATAGAAATACCCATCACATCGGCCAACGAGTGAGCCGGATCACTCGATAGCACTAATGTCCGGCGACCGGACTGAGCCAGCATGACCGCCGTCGCCGCAGAGAGTGTTGTCTTACCAGTACCGCCCTTACCGGAATAGATAATGACTCGCGTCATACGTCCTCATTCGTCTGCTGAACCCTCATTCACCCACCCAACACCATCACTCTCCTGCTGGTTCATCGACAGTATGGCCATTCAGACGTTCGGGCGCAGACATACCGACGCCACTGCCACCGGTTGCCGCCGGGCGATCGGTACGACTCACCACCACGCGGCGGACCGTCATTGACCCATTATTCGCCTCTGCCGGAGGATCAACACGACGCACACTGATCGAGCGTCGTACCGGTTGTGGAGCGGCTGCTGAGGGCGCAGACGCAGCAGTGGTCGGCTCGGACACCGGCGATGGTTCGGCAGCAGGTATCGGTTGCGACTGGGGCTGAGCTTGCCGCACCGTCGCACGGACGGCGATCCGGCGTTGGACCGGTGACTGCTCAACCGGCGGTTCAACCGGTTCGGCGAAACGGACGGCGGCACGCACGACCGGACCAACCGACGCTAACGGTCCACCTTCGGCCTCTTGTTGGGCAGCGGCGTAATAGATCCCACGCATTGCATTACGGCGCACCGTTGGATCTTGCATATTGTTCAGCAGCTCGGTCGCGCCGCTTATAATCTCCGTTGCCCGACGCAGCCCACGCGCCAATCCACGCGGTACTTCGAGCATCAGGCGTAATGAACGGCTCACCTCATACATATTCGGCTGTTCGGGCAAGGTAGGAATTGGCCCAACCGGAGCTGCACCGGCAACCGGTGAGCCACCGCGTTGCTGCTCATACGCCGCGATCAGATTAGCCGGTGATGCCGGGACCGGCTCTGCCTCATCATCAGCAGCTCCAAACTTCCACCACGGCTTCTTCGCCGGCTTCTTCGGCTCCGGCTCTGGTGCAGGCGGTGGCGCCGGCTCACTAGCAAGGAAAAACGGCGGTAACGGCTTACGCTCGACCGCCGGGAACTCGGCTTCAAAAGCCTTGATTAGATTTTCACCAGTAACGCCGGCCAGCACCTGATCGCCCACCCACGCAACCATCTTTGCCAGCACATCAACATCTTCTGCCGGCATATAGTCAAGGGTATTCACAATCACGCACTCAGGCTGACCGGGGTCTTGCACTTCGCCAAGAGCCACCCGACGCTTGCGTGGCGAGGTCGCCGGAATCCGCAACGCCAGACTCACCCGGCCGTGCCAGGGATCCCACGTCTCGGCGCGCACCACATCGACATCACTCCACGGAAAACCATCAACAATATCGTTAAAAAAGCCGCGCGCCCACAGGATCAGCCGGCGGTCGGTCAACGCGACGAAATCGGCAAGCGCAAGACCACCGATACGGCGGCGATTCTCATCGAGCAGCGTACCATCGAACAGCGCCAGCAACGTCTCGCCTTCTTCAAGCAACTCGCGCTGGTGCAGCTCTTCAACGCTGGCCATACTCACATTGACACCGAGAAATGGGCTCATACCTGCTCCTTAGGGCGGTTGCGGCCGCCAATGCTACAAGCTCTCAGGATTGATCAGTATCGGCATCGCCTGAACCACTCAACGCAACCAACGGTGCTCGCCGCACAGGAGTGCTCCGGCGACGGAGCGGAATCTCACGCCGATCAGGCAAATCATTGGGCGACACCCGCACCGGTTTCTCCGTCGAAACCGGCGGTGCAGATGAGCGATCAGGCGCTGAAGTTTCACGGGATGACATGTTCCGTCGCCGTAACGGAATTTCATGGTAGCGCGACCCAGTCGCCGGTGGCGAATCGGGCATCGGCATTTCGACAGAGGAGGGCGAGTTTGCCGCTCCTGATGTTTGGCGAGCTGCCGCTTGCCGGTTCAGAAACGCCATTGCCATCTGCTGGGCAGCAGGATTACTGGTCACCGTTTGAACTAATTCATTAACTGCACGGATTGCTTCTGTCAATTCACGAATACTTGCCGGACTCAAATCAAACGGCAAATCCGCTTCGCGCAGCGTGCGGCGCAAGGTATCCCACGCCGAACGAGCAAGGCGTCCGGCGGTAAAGATCTGATTCGGCGGCAACATTGCCGGATCAACCACAAACGGCGCACTCGGCACTGCCGGTGTGCGCGGCGCACCACCGGGCCAGCGATACGGCGTCTCATCAGGGCGCAGCGCATCTTCAGAACCATAAATCGCCGCACCGAGGGCCGTCATCACTTCCGGGGCAGCTTGACGAGCATCAAGACCGGCTACCAAAGCGGAACGGGCCGTCTCAGCCGCTGTACGCAATAATATCATCAATGCCGGTACATAGGCTTGAGGAATCAGGGTTAGGGTAAACAATTGCTCTTCAGCTTCAGGAGCGCTAAACCCCAGCGTAACCTCACCGTGGATCGGATCGATACCGCGACCGTCAATCAACGTCAACTCAGCGAGCGGGAAGGCGTAGCACAAATGACGACCGTAATCACGCGCCCACAACACGACCCGCAAATCGGTAATCAGACAATAGTCATGCAAGGTTGGTCCGCTCAGGCGTTGACCCTGATGATCGAGCAACACACCATCGACCGCGACCAGCACCTGCTCATCAGGATCGAGCACGTCAAGCCGCGTAATCTCTTCAAGGTGAGCTGGAATGATAGTATGACTATGATAGAGCAGGTTAATCATAACGCTTCCCGGGGATCGGCGTGAGGCAGCAAGCGAGACGCCTCACGCCTGCCCGCAACCTAGCGGTTGAAGCGCGAGCGAATGCGCTTCGGACGGAACACGTTGCCCGAGCTGCCAAAAGAACTCTCGCCCGAGCCGCTCCGGGACACACCCGGGTACGCATTGCGATTGATGTTATCAACCGCAGCGGCGGTAGCCTGCAGCGCATTCGAGACCCACTGCCAGTGGCCCTGGAACATGATGTCGCCGATCTGCGCCACCTGCGCCGACGACTCCGAGAACCAGCCTCTCGTCGCCATGCACACACCTCCTTAACAATATGAACTCCCTCTATAGGTTACCGGAGGCAAGCCTCCGTGAAACCCCATCGTTCAGCCGACTCAGCGCGACGCCAACTGCGGCGCCATGAAGGGGACGATCAGCCACTCACCCTCCATCTCCGCCTGTCCGGCTTCAAGGCCGGCAAGGCTCGTCGGCAGGGTAATAACACGGCGGAAATCGCCGATCTGGACAACCAACTCATCACCGTTCTGGTAGAGATCGAGTTGTGAAACATCGGCAAACGGCAAGCGGATCTTCACCCGGTAGAATTTATCGCCAGCCTTGGTAATCTCTAGCGGTGCGCGGTCGTAGAGCACGGCCGTTGGATCCATATCGCCGTAGATATCATCCCCCATCCGGCGCAGCTTCTCAAGGCCGACAACCTCTTCGGGATAGTAGGGCACACGCCGGATCGGCAACGGCACAAATGAGTGCTCCACGTCTTGCAGATACCGCTGCTGCACATCACGCCAATGGTTCAGATAACCGCTATCTTGGTCAAGAGGTAAAATCTTATTGACCACGACCATGTCAACGGTCATCCCGTACATCGAAAGGTAGGTCAACGCCCGCTGGCTCTCCTTGATCACCATCTTTTCGGGGTTCATCACCAGGCGGATCGACGTCTCGCGCGGATTAGCCAGCGTCGCGGTTACCCCCTCCATCTGGCGGAACATCTCATCAACGGCATCGTACACCTCAGGTGGCGCGACCATTTTGTTGAGGCCGGGCGTGATCTTGCTCATTGGGCGGATCAGTGGCCGGATGACGTAACGCTCGGCACCACGCAACATATTGATCGCCCACTTGAACGTCTCAGGGGCCGAAAGGAGCCGTAGCGTCTCGCCGGTGGGCGCGCAATCGATCACCAAGAGATCGTAATCACCGCGCTCCTTATGCTTCTTGATCCGAATGAGCGGGAAGGCCTCTTCCATACCAGGCAGGACGCTCATCTCATCGGCCAACACGCCCTGTACGCCCTGCTCGGCCATAAGTTGGGCGAAGTGCTCGCGCACAATACCCCAGTTGCTTTCGATGTCGTGATAGATGCTGACTTCGAGCGCATCCAGGTTCTTCGTAATCCGAACGGGTTCAGGACCCAGCGGTCCCTCGAGATCGAGCGAATCGGCCAGTGAGTGGGCAGGATCGGTGCTCATGACCAGTGTTTTTAAGCCACGATCGGCAGCCCGTAGGGCCGTTGCTGCGGCGACGCTCGTCTTACCAACGCCGCCTTTTCCGGTAAAGATCAGAGTGCGCATCAGGGCCTTTCCAGGAGCTTACTGCTCGGCTGTCATCTACTGCCGCCAGGGCGGCGCCTCCAGAGGTTGTGAACGAACTTTACATGAAGTTTTTGCTTAAAAGCCAAAACCGGTGGTATCCCTCGCTAGTTTGGCTTGTATCGCAATAGTAGCACGAATATTGATGTGTGTCAACAAATATTACTCATATGTACCGAGACCCCGTCAGCGATTGACGGCATTCTAATGACGTATAACGACTTTCATCATCCATCGCTCAGCACCGTCGAGCAACCATTCATTGCGGTATAATACCACCATCTCGTCCGTGGAACCAACCCCTACTGCGAAGAAGCTCGTAGTATAATTTGCAACGAGGCATGCACGTGTGGCTGAGGCATAGCCTCTTACCCACTGCCAACGGTGTCAGTATCAATCTCTTGCACAACTACTGCGCCGTTATTATACCAGCTCATCGACCAATTTGCTGAGGGGTTTGAAAAGATCTTTCCGATCTTTTGGTACTGACCATGGCGTGAGGAACCAGATCTCATCGTGGGTGATGGTCGCGCCGGGCGCAAGGTGTACCAACGGCGCCAGTGTTTCAAGTTCAGTGCAGCCTTGGTCGTAGTAGATTTCGAGATTGCAGTTCCGATCAGGGTAAATACCGGTCGGTTGGTAGGCAGCCCATTTGACGACAACCACTCCCTGATGGATATACGCTAGCCAGCCGGCGGCACTGTGCGCACCGACTTTGGCCGGTGGGCCGGTGAGCGCTGTATCGATCAACAAGGCATCGTCGGTGATGGATAACCGCGGATCAGGCAACGACGTGTAGGGCCACAACGTAATCTGACGATTGGGAAGCAATGGGTTTGGCGGTGGCTGAGCATCGTGGAGCGGAAGAACGGCGAGTCCCCCTGGTACCAGTTGCGTGATGGCCCATGGAGCCAATTCGACCGGCCAAAGACCGTGATTGGTCAAGGCATGACGCAGATGGAGTCGCGGTTGCTGTGGATCGAGCGTAACGGTGAGTCTCTTCGCGATGCCACCGGGATCGATGGCGCTGCGCAGGATCACACCATGATCGACCGGTTCAGCAGGTGGGCCATCGAGATCGGGCCAGTAGCTGCGCGGGAATGCTTCAGGGGCGTGCCAGAGCCGATGACCACCGAGCAGGGCAAACTCACCCCAAGGTGTCTGCCAGCGTGCTGTTGGTGTTTCGGCCAGAAGGTTGGGACCGTTATCAAGATGAAGCGCAAGAATGCGCGGCCCGCCGGCAGCCAGTACGGTGAGACGAATCCGTTCGGTGGCGATGGTGATAGTGGGATACTTCATACCTGCCGACCTCTACATGACGGTGGCTTGTATTTTGTGCAAGAAAACGGTTAGGCAAGAGCGGGTCGACCGATTCAGCCGGATAAGCACAGAAATCCTGAGGACTTATGGTAGCATAAAAAGAGCGCCGGTGACGGCACAAGCGTAATCGCTACAATGTGGGTACTTCGATGAGCGAACCAACCATTTACGAACAGATCGGCGGCGAGTCCACGTTTCGCCGGATCGTTGATATCTTTTACGCGCGGGTCGAGGCCGATCCGCGTCTGCGGCATCTCTTCCCGGCGAACCTCGAGCCGGGCAAAGAGCATCAACGGCTTTTTCTCATGCAATACTTCGGCGGGCCACGCACGTATAGCGAACGGCGCGGCCACCCACGGCTACGAATGCGGCATCTACCGTTTCCAATCGGCCCAGTTGAACGCGATGCATGGCTCGAACATATGCTGGCTGCGCTGAATGAGGCCGGGGTACCCGAACCGGCACGCGGCGTGATGGAGGCCTATTTCCGTAGTGCTGCCCAGGCGATGATGAATCGTGATGAGTAATGAGGAAACGCGCCGGTGGAATATCACCGGCGCGAAGGAGCTATGCGAGGATGTACCGCTACGCCTCGTAAGCAATACCAGACTCACCATCATCGCCCGACAGACCTACGCAGAAGACACATCACATCAACCGACGCACCCATGGCAACAAGATGTCGAGAAACTCCTGCGGAGTTTCATCGAACGGACAGTGACCACTATCAGGAATGATTTTGATTTCGGCGTCCGGGATCATACGATCTTTGATAATTTCAGCATGAGACGGTGGAATGGATTGATCTTCTGCACCCCAGATCAACAGCGTGGGCATCTGAATCTCGCCCGGCTTGAGATCGAGCACAAGGTTGGCGAACTCACGGCTAACCTTCAGGTAAGAACCGGCCCCATAGCGACGTAACGGGCCACTAAACGTCTCCACCAATGCGGGCGTCACCCGCTCTTTGCGATGGTAGGCCGACAACAACCCCTGACGTACTCCCCAACGATTACCGAACACGCCGGCTAATGTCTCGCCGATCAGCGGTGCCCCGATTGCATCAAGCATCAGCCGGTCGAACGCGCTCAGCGGACGGGCTTGTAACTGCGCACCTGAACTGTTAACGAGAATCAGCGCCCTCACCAATTCAGGATACGCGCGAGCCAACTGAGCACTAACAACACCGCCCATCGAGTGCCCGACGACAACCGCCGGACGGCCGATGGTGTCGCGAATAAACGCCGCTGCTTGAGCAGCCCAACGTTCGCGACTCGGTCGACCGGTAGGACGCGCTGAGTAGCCGAAATAGTAGAGATCAATTGCGTACAAGGTATGTTCGGTGGCAATCGGGCGCATCACCGGACTCCAGTGTTCGATGAGTGCGCCGTAACCGTGGATGAGCATGATCGGCAGGCCATGTTGCGGTGACGAGATCCATGCCCGCATTAGGCCATCAGGCCCGCTACGGTACTCTTCACGGATCTCAAACTTGCGTCCTGTGGTAGAAGCTGTTGTTGTACTCATATATCTCAAGCTTTCTTGGTATGCTTATGGTATCTACGTCTTTATCAGCATACCACGTCTGCAAGGATTTTGCACAGATTTTGCAAAAATACCACACCTCGTTGCCGGTCGCCATCGCACACCAGATCAAGTCTCAGCAAACCGCAACACGTTCCCACCTGCAAGATGCCGTGTCACTGCTCCGCTAAGCGCAATGTGATATTGCCCGACGTTGCCTCAACATTCAAAAGTGACCGACCATCACCGAGCATTGTTTGTAGTGAACGAGCATTACTCACTTGCGCAGCCAAACCGGCGGGTGCATCGATCTTTCCACCGATAGTACGGAAGTTGAGCTGAACATCGAACGGCGGCAAGAGCGTTAATTGCACATCACCGGAAATCGTGCTCACGTGCTGTTCACCGGCCGCTAGACGACCGGAAAAGGTAATATCACCGCCGGTGGTGTCAATAGCAAGCCGAACCGCCTCGTCACTCGCAATATCGACATCACCGGAAACGGTTGTTACTTGCACCGGCCCACGCACACCGCTGAGCTTGACATCGCCACTCGTTGTCTGAGCGATGACCGCGCCAAGTAGGCCACTTGCCGACAGATCACCGCTCACCGTCAAGAAGTTAATCTCACTGCGATGATCGCTCAGCGTGACATCACCGCTTGTTGTGTTGAGGGTAAGCTGACCGGTAGTTCCTTCGGCTCGCACTTCACCATTGATCGTTGTAATCGTGCCACGAGCGGCTACCTGACGTAATGTAGCATCGCCGGAGACAAGGGAAACCTCAAATGTAACATCGGATGGGAGCGCTAATTCGAGGTAGGCATACGGATTACGACCGAAACTCCACGGCGCCCATTGCGGGTGTTTCACATTGATATAGAGTGTATCACCGCGTTGTTCAATCTGTAGCTCGATCTTGGTCGCCGCATCAGCAGCAGCATTGGCCGCCCAACCAAACCCACGCCGTTCGCCACGGAGGACGACTTCATCATCGGTGGTGCCGATCAGAACGACCTGATCGTTTACCCCGACAACTTCTACCCGCTTCACGATAAATCGTTGCTCTGCAATACGCTGCACACTATCAGAGCGAGCAAGATTGAGATCAATACCGGCAATCGTACCGCGAATCAACAGTTCAAACAACAACCATCCTAGTCCACCGAGGATCAACACCATCCCCAGCCATCGTCGGCTGAGCTGCCGCTCGACCGGACGTTCGGAATCTCTTGGTAGATCGGTTTTCATAGCACATACCCTTCACTTGGTACTTTTCACTGCATCCGACGTTATGCCAACACTGGGGGTTGCATCGTTGCCCAACTCCACCCATCCGCCTGTGTACGATATTGCGTGACTGTGAGTATGAACGGTTCATTTGGCAATCGTTTGCCGACAACGAGCGCGTGTTGCCAACACCGAATCGTCCGTATGACTATGGTAGACCGACGAACTCCACCAACCATCACGATACGGCGGCAACAATGGAGACAAACCCGCTCACTACCAACTCACACAGTATCTATCATCGCCGGCGATACCGGCACACCAACATCGGGGATCGAAAAGCGGGAATGCTGTGCAACTGCAGATTGTGCAACAATAAATCACGAGACACCAATCGTGACATGCCATGTCAGAAGAGGCCCATCTGCTGCGGTAGCAGCGAGATGCTCATCGGCGATCATGTGCAGCGTGACGAAATATACGTTACGATAAGGTAGAATGATGGCACAAAGCAGTGCAACGATGTCGGTTACATCGCCATATCCTTCACACCAGCATACTCATCGACATCAGGTACAATGAATATATGCCTATTCTCATTGACGGCCACAACCTGATTGGGCAAATGCCTGACATTGAACTTAGTGACCCCGACGACGAAGAAAAGTTGGTCGCGAAACTTCGCCGCTACGCTACACGTAAGCGTGGCCGGAAGATTGTGGTCGTCTTTGATGGTGGCGTATACGGTCACCCGCAAAACTTGAACGGCTATGGCGTGGAAACACGCTTCATCAAACCGCCACACAACGCCGATCAAGAGCTAATCCGACAAATTCGCGCGATTCGTCGTCGCGATGAGTGGCTGGTCGTTTCATCAGACCGAGCAGTCGTCAGAGAAGCGCAGGCACGTGGCATTCCGGTCATCTCGGCCCAAGAGTTTGCCCGTCGTTTGCAACAGCTCGACCAACCACGGATCAATGCTCGTGACAAACGTGGCGACCGCCCGTTGAGTAAAGCCGAAATTGAGGATTGGCTCCGTTTTTTTGGCGTCGATGAAGACGAAGACACGCTCTATTATTGAATGCATGTGCCTCCCGCAGCGGGGGACTGTGTTCAGCATATCATTGCGATTCGCATCGAGACTATGACACCTGACCCGATCACCGAACAAAACCGCCGCTCGTGGAACGCCGTTGTCCCGGTCCACACCAGCCATCGTGCCGACGAAGCCAGCTTTCTCCGTAACGGTGGCTCGACCCTCTTTCCTGAAGAGATAGCCTTGCTCGGCGACATACAAGGTTGCCGTCTCCTCCACTTGCTCTGCAACACCGGCGCTGACAGTCTCTCGTTAGCAGCACGCGGAGCGATCGTCACCGGTGTTGATCTGAGCGATGCTGCAATCGCCTATGCGCGGGCGTTGAGTGCGGCCAGTGGGATTCCGGCCACGTTCGTGCAGGCCGATGTCTATGACTACTTGGCAGCGGCAGCCGCAGACGGCTTGCGCTTTGAACGTATCTATGCCGGCTATGGGGTAATCTGCTGGTTACGCAATCTGCACACCTTCGCCCACGACATCGCCACGTTGCTCACCCCCGGCGGACGCTTCGTGTTGATGGAGTTTCACCCAACATCGAACATGTTCAATGCCGATTGGCAGTTGGCCCACGCCTACCCTCAAGATGGAACCGTCCTTGCGCTGCCAGGTGTCGGTGATTACGTCGGTGCCGCCGAAGGCGGGTTATCGCCATCCGGGTTTGTGGACGGTGTGCGCGATTTTAGTAACCCCGAGCCATGCATCCTCTACCGTTGGGGAATCGGTGAAGTGGTGACAGCCTTCGCACAGGCTAATCTGCGTTTGCGGGTTCTCCACGAGTATTGTTATGTCAATGGAGAACGACCTTTCACCCGCATGGTACAAGCTGAGGGTCGGCGACTGTATCCACCACCAGACATACCGGCGCTGCCCCTCATGTACGGTTTGGTGGTAGAAAAGGATTACAACGATGAGTGATTGGGGTATTGGTCATGACCGTATTATCCTGAGCGGCATGCAATTTATCGGCTACCACGGTACACGCCTCGAAGAGAACCGGCTCGGCCAGCGGTTTGTGGTAGATGTGGCGGTTGAGCTTGATCTGCGGGCCGCCGGGGCCAGCGACGACTTGAATCAAACGGTGGACTATAGCCAGATTCACGATCGGGCGCGCGAGATTGTCTGCGGGCCGGCATTGCGGTTGACTGAAGCGGTCGCTGAGCGGATTGCGACGGCAGTACTCACCGACCATCCGCAGATCCGCGCGGTGGCGGTGCGGGTGACCAAGCCGGGGGTGCGTCTCGGCGACACCATCCTCGCAGGATCAGTAGTTGAGATTGTGCGCTGGCGATGACTCGACCGCGAGTGACGCTCAGTTTTGCCCAGACTCTCGATGGGCGGGTGGCGGCGGCTGATGGCAGTTCGCAATGGATTAGCGAGCCAGAATCGCTGCGTTTCTGCCACCGGCTGCGCGCTGCCCACGACGCGATCATGGTTGGCATCGGCACGGTACTGCGCGATGATCCGCGCTTGACGGTACGGCTAGTCGAGGGGCGCGATCCGCTGCGGGTCATCGTCGATAGCACACTGCGCACACCACCTACTGCGGCGGTGATCCGGGACGGTGCAGCGCGTGGTACAGTACTGGCCTGCACCGCCGCCGCGCCGTCAGAGCGACGCACGGTCTTACGGGAGCTTGGAGCAACTATCCTTACGCTACCGGCTACTCCAGAGGGTAAAGTTGATCTGGTGGCGCTCCTCGCGAGCCTAGCAGAACGAGGTATTGCCAGCATCATGGTCGAAGGTGGCGCATGTCTCATAACCGGTCTGCTACGCGCACGCCTAGTTGATGCAGTCACCATTACCATTGCACCGTTGATCCTCGGCGCGGGGCCGGCAGCCGTTGGCGACCTTGGGATCATGACGTTAGCGCAAGCCATCAAACTCGGTAATGCACGCTGGACGACCTACGGCGTTGATGTAGTCCTAGAGGGTGAGGTGTTATGGACAGCGACATAACCACCGGCGCGAGTAGTCTACTCCCTGCCGATGCGATCTGGTTTACTGCGCCGCGCACCGTCAGGGTACAACGCGAAACGGCACCACCACCCGATGTCGGTGAAGTGCGTGTGGCTGCCATCGCCTCACTAATCAGCCACGGCACTGAACGGCTGGTCTATCGGGGAGAGGTCGATCCAACACTCCCGCTCGACTTGCCGACCATACGAGGCAGCTTCGCGTTTCCAATCAAGTACGGCTACGCAATTGCCGGACGGATCATCGATGTTGGTCCCGGCGTCGATGATCTGCACATCGGTGATGCGGTCGCTGCTTTACACCCACACCAGAGTGTCTTTACCATCCCGGCGGCGCTGGTCAAACGCCTACCTACCCATCTCGATCCGGCCTTGGGAGGCTTTTACGCCAATGTCGAAACAGCGCTGACCATCTGCCACGACGCCGCACCCCGGCTCGGCGAAACGGTGATAGTTTTCGGGCAGGGGGTGGTTGGGCTGCTCGTTACGCAACTGCTGCAATTGGCCGGTGTACACGTGATTGCCGTCGATCCCGATCCGCAGCGACGGGAGCTAGCGGAGCATTTTGGGGCCACCGCGTTGGCCCAGCCCGATCCAGCAATTATTGTCGACCTGACCGACAAACGAGGGGCTGATATTGCGATTGAGGTGAGTGGCGCACCGACAGCATTGCAGCAGGCGATAGAGGCGGTCGCTGTGGAAGGATTGGTCATTGTGGCATCGTGGTACGGCCAAAAACCGGTAACGCTCACGCTCGGCGGACACTTTCACCGCGGTCGGGTTCGAGTGCGCTCATCGCAGGTAGGACGGCTCACGCCAGACAGCCTCCCACGTTGGGATTATGCACGGCGGACGGCAACCGTGATGCACCTGTTGCCGCGTCTCCACCTCGCTGAACTGGTTAGCCACCACTTTCCGCTGGAACAGGCGGCAGCCGCATACGAACTGCTTGATAGGGGTGCAACAGGTCTGGTGCAGGTAATGATCAGCTACAGATAGCTATCTGAACCGGTCGATGACCGTTAGTTGTGTAATCGCGCATGTTACGCCGTGACGGTCCTTCCAGGCCTAATGCGATCTCTGAGTGGAAAGGGAAATGTCGTTCAACGCGTTCGGGCGGATGGTGGAGACGGCACCATATCTCATACTAAGGTTGAGCAAGTACGACACAAGGAGCGGTTATGTATGAAGTATGCGTCAGTGCTCAATTTGAAGCTGCCCATCGTCTTGAAGGCAATTTTGGTCCGGCCACCCGTATGCACGGCCACACCTACCGGCTAGAAGCCATTGTCACCGGTGAGCGTCTCCAACCCGACGGCACTCTCTTTGATATTAGCCAACTACAAGCAGCAGTGCAGGCAATTGTCGCCGATTTACACTATCGCGATCTTGGTACTGTCGAAGGGCTGCGTGACGTCAACACCACCGCCGAGCAAGTTGCCTACTATTGCTGGCGACGGATTGCAGCCGCGCTCAGCGGAACTGACCTCACCACCCTGGCGGTGCGTATTTGGGAAAATCCACAGGTCTATGCGGCATACAGCGAAACATTAGCGTCATCAGCCGGTACATAGGTAGATCACCTCATGCCTTACACGATTGGCTTCCTCACCGTCGGTGATCCCAACCGGCTCACTGGTGGCTATCTCTACCATCGCGAAGTCTTCCGGCGCTGGCGTGCGCAAGGTCATCGCGTGGATGAAATCGTCTTAGGTCCGGCCGATGTCGCCGGGCAACTGGCTGCCGCTCCATACGTTGGTGCACGGATCAGCGTTGACCAGTACGATGCGATCATCGTTGACGCCTTAGCCCGTGCGGTCGTTGCTCCATGGCTTGAGTATTGGCGCACCCGGCGGCCACTACTCGCACTGATCCATGAATTACCGGCAGTAGCCGGCGCAAGCGATCCGCGGGAACGGGAATGGGAACAGGCACTCCTACGCGCTCATATACTGGTCACGGTAAGCGATGATGGGGCGGCAACCCTAATCGCCCGTGGTGCAGATCCGAATCGACTAGTTGTCGCTTCCGGCGGATGTGATCGTCTGCTCCCCTTGCTACCGGTCAACTGCACCCGCGAGCCACTGATCATCACCGTTGGACAATGGATTCCGCGCAAGAATCTAGCCAACCTAGTACGAGCCTGGGGAAAAGCTGCAGTGAACGGCTGGCATTTAGCACTGATCGGCGAGACTGACGCCGATCCAACTTACGCCGCCGAAGTCTGGCAAGTGGTGCGCGACTGCCCGGCTTCGGTGATAGTACGAGGCACGCTCAGCGATGACGAGTTAGCGCACCTCTACGCACGCGCCGGCGTCTTTGCCCTCCCCTCCCGCTTTGAAGGCTACGGACTAGTCTTTGCCGAAGCGCTCGCCTGCGGCCTACCGGTGATCGCCGGTGCAGTCGGCCCGGTCCCGGACTTAGTCGGTGATGGTGGTCTGCTCGTACCACCCGACGATGAACGAGAATTGGCGACAGCTTTACACCGCATTACTACCAACACAGCACTCCGTCAACGTCTCAGCGCCGCTGCTCGTCGACGCGCCAATACCCTGCCACGTTGGGATGACACTGCCCAACGTTTGTTAGCTGCCGTAATCCACGCATGCACGTATTCGGCAGGCGATCACACCTAATCAAATTGTCATCTATACTTCGTCTTGTGAGACGAATTCTCACATGCTATAATCTCAATCGAAGCCTGCCTACCACCGCAACTACAGGAGGAAATCTCCAATAATGAACAAAAGTAACACAGTGCTGATCCTCATCAGCATCGCCTTCGTTGTTGTACTCACCGCCTGTGGCGATACGGCCGGTGTCCCTCCTCCTACTCCCACGACAGCAGAATCGGCGCGCCCAACACGCACTCCTCGCCCGGCAGCAGCTAATACGCAACCAACAACAGCTCCAACCGCTGCCTCAGAGGGAACGATTATCCGACCGCCACCCACCAACAACCAAACCGGACTGACAACACTCGGTAATGTTCAAGTAGAGATGAGCCTTGAGGGGACCATCAAAACGGAAGGGCAAACTGACGAGTCGATCCGAATAGTGATGCAGGAGATTCGGCTGCAAAATGGCAATAGTAGACTTGTGATCGAGTCGACGACACCTGACCAAGGAATCAGCCGTATCAGCTATTTTCTCATCGACGGTGAAACCTTTCAATACACTGAACGTGGCGACGAGCGTACCTGTATTAGCGTGAGCGGCAGCGATTTCTTCACCGGAAGTATGCTCACCCCAGAGTCATTGATCGGTGATCTCAAAGAAGCAACTCTCGCCGAACGTGGTGTACAAGTCAACGGTTTTACCACCGATCGTTACACCTTCAGCTTAAACGAGCAGAGTCTTGGTTATCAAGGGCAAGCGAGCGGCGAAATCTGGGTGGCGAGCAGTCCGAACATTGTGGTACGACATATCGGCACCCTGAACGGCTCGTTTGGTGGAATAGCCGTCGAAGAAGGGGGTGAGATACTTCCGCAATCAACAGGGAATCTGAGCTGGAAATACAACGTCACTCAGATCGCGCAAACACCAACCATCACTCTCCCTGAGACATGTACACAACAGCAAGCCGCCGGTGCCGACATTCCATTACCACCGAACATCAGCAATCAGTTGCGGACAAACGACGTGATCAGCTTCGAGGCAAGCGATACAGCCGCAAACATCGCCCAGTTTTATCAGACTGAGATGGTGGCAAAGGGATGGCAAGCGGGAACAGTCACGCAGTACGGTGACACCTACCAACTTACGTTTACCAAGGACGGTCGTACTGCTACGATCACCATCTCGACGACCGATAACAGAACGCAGGTGATCATCTTCCTCGGTTTGTAGGTAATCATTGAGAGCTGTGCGCATCTGATAACGGTGACGAACGACAAAAGCGATTGTCAACACGCCCAACAGGATCAAACACCAACTGCTCGATTCGGGCGGCATTACAACGTAGCAACAACGCATCGGGAAAGGACAGGATACAGTCCTTTCCCATTCCTTCGTCAGCCAGATCGCTTTTCGGTATGATCCCAGATTGACAAATTCGTCACCCTATGGTATCCTCATCGCGGATTGATATTCATGTTCGGATAGTACACACAAACCTATGGTCGCTCACTTTGTAAGCCTTATCCTCCTTGTACTCGTACTCCTCCTTAGCCTTATTGGCGGGTGGAGCAAGCGTGTTTAGGGAGGGGAAGGTCACAAAGCCCCGGCTCAGGATGTAAGACTGAACCTCCCGCAAAACGGGAGGTTTTTAGTATCCTATTGGAACATATGATGCGGCTCATCAATATCATCATCAACTATTGGCAACACCTTTGGTTGCAGCCGCACGTCGTGCTCGCGCCGGTTGTCATCAATCGGCAACGCAAACAATGATTCACCGCCGCCACGTCGGCGCATTGCCGCGCGTCGGCTTGCTCACATCGCAGTGAGCAGCGGCGAAATGCCCCACTGCTGTGGCTCGTCGGTTGTTGGATCGGTCGTCGTCAACGGTGCCATCGCTTACGAGAATGGCAACCGTGAGGTACGACTGTGCAAGCAATGGTTGTTTCAGATTCATCACATGAGGACAGGAGTAGTTCGATGACCAAACCACTCACCGGCGCCCAGATCATGTGCGAGGCCCTCATCCGCGAGGGGGTCGAAGTCATGTTTGGTATTCCCGGCGGAGCAATCATGCCCTTCTACTATGCGATGTGGGACTATCGCGACCGACTGCGCCACGTGCTCTGCCGCCACGAGCAAGGGGCCGGTCACGCGGCTGAAGGCTACGCCCGCGCGACGGGTAAAATCGGCGTGTGTATCGGAACCAGCGGACCCGGCGCGACCAACCTTGTCACCCCCATCGCCGATGCGATGATGGACAGCACCCCCTTATTGGCCATCACCGGCCAAGTCGGTAGCCACGTACTCGGGAAAGACGCCTTCCAAGAGACCGACATCACCGGCATTACTATGCCGATCACCAAACACAACTATCTCGTCAAGAATGTTGACGAAATCGCCTACGTGTTCAAAGAAGCCATCTACATCGCGACGACCGGACGCCCCGGCCCAGTTTTGATCGACATCACCAAAGACGCGATGCAGAAAACGACGGTGCCGAATTGGGACATCAAATTGAATTTACCCGGGTACAAACCAACCTATCAGGGCAACCGTCGCCAGATCCGTGAAGCGATTAAGTTGCTCATCAACGCCAAGAAGCCTCTCATCATTGCCGGTCATGGCATCATTATGTCGGGTGCGCATCGTGAACTGCAAGCGTTCGCCGAACGACTACGCATCCCAGTGATTACCACCCTCCACGGGATCGGCGCCATTCCCGAAAATCACCCGCTCTGCATCGGTATGCCCGGCATGCACGGCTGGGTCCACGTCAACCGCGCTATTCAGGAATGTGATGTTCTGTTCAACATCGGTGGTCGCTTCGATGACCGGGTGACCGGCAAAGCAAGCACCTTTGCGCCTAACGCCCGCATCATTCACGTGGACATCGATCCATCGGAGATTGGGAAGAACGTGCGGGTTGATGTGCCGATCGTCGGCGATGCCCGGCTCGTGTTGCAGGCGCTGCTCGAGGATTTGCCGCCGCCGAGCGAGCTGGCCGAACTACACACCCATGCTTCCGACTGGATGGAGCATATTCGCGAGATGCAGGACAAGCATCAGGGTAAGCAACAGTACAAGAACCGAGCCGCAATGTCCAACATGGCGTTACCGCCACACGATGTCTATGAAGCGCTCAGCCGTACCCTTAACGCACGTGGCAACTATCGAGTGGTGACCGACGTTGGCCAGCACCAAATGTGGGCCGCTCAGTTGATCGACTGGAACCATGGGCCGCGCACGCATATTACCTCTGGGGGTGCCGGAACGATGGGCTTCGCGGTACCGGCAGCACTTGGCGTGGCAATTGCGTGCCCGAACGAAACCGTCTGGGCAATTGTCGGTGACGGTGGTTTCCAGATGACCAACCAAGAAATGGCGACGATTGTCCAAGAGGGACTTAAGAATATCAAGGTGGCAGTGATCAACAATGGCTATCTCGGCATGGTGCGGCAATGGCAAGAACTGTTTGAGAACAAACGCTATAGCGGCACACCGCTTTCAGGTCCCGATTTTGCCAAGCTGGCCGAAGCGTATGGCTGGAAGGGGCTAACTGTCGAGCGCAGCGAAGAGGTCCAAGCCGCCATTGATGAAGCGTATGCGACCGATGGCCCAGTCCTGATCGACTTCCGCGTTGAGCGCGAAGTGAACGTCTTCCCGATGGTGCCACAGAACAAGTCGATTGGCGAGATGATCCTCTCGGAGTCGCAGGCGTAAGGGCGCAGTCATTCCTATTACTAAAGGAGAGTATTCATTATGAAGAAGCATACCATCGTCGCCCTCTTGCAAGATCGGCCCGGCGTGTTGAGCCGTGTGATCGGGCTGATCCGTCGCCGCGGCTATAACATCGAGAGTCTGGCCGTCGGCCATAGTGAAACCCCTGGTGTAAGCCGATTGACTATCGTGGTCGAATCGGAAGATGTGGAGCAGGTCGTCAAGCAACTCTACCGCCTGATCGAGGTGCTCAAAGTCAGCGATGTTACCGATGATCCGACGGTCGAGCGGGAGATGACGATGATCAAAGTGCATGCGCCGCCGGCAGCCCGCCACGAGATTATCTCGATGTGTAGCGTGTTCGGTGCCCGGATCGTTGATGTGGGGTCGAACACGATGATTATCGAGATGACCGGGACGCCCGGCAAGGTTGAGAACTTTATCGAGGTCGTGCGCCCTTATGGGATCAAGGAAATGATGCGCACCGGTCGAATTGCCATGGTACGCGGCGCCCGTGGGCACAACGCTGGCGAGTATGTCGAGCCGGCGACAAACGGTGCGAAGGTACCGGTGCTTAACTAGATGGTGCTACGACTGAGACGCCCGCAAAGGGCGTCTCGGTATTTCTAACCAACCGCTTGTGGCATAGGTTTGCCGCATTAGAGTGAGGAAAGAACCATTATGGCAGAGCTGTACTACGACAATCAGGCTGACCTTAATCGCTTGAAAAACAAGCCGATTGCGATTATCGGCTTTGGTAGCCAAGGTCACGCTCACGCCCGTAATCTGGCCGATAGCGGTCTCGATGTACGGGTCGGCCTCTACCCCGGCTCGAAGAGCTGGGCTAAAGTTGAGGAAGCCGGACTGAAAGTGATGACGGTGGCAGAAGCCGCCCGTGAAGCTCAGATGGTGATGATCTTGACACCGGATATCGGTCAAGCTGAGCTGTACCGCGAGCATATCGCCCCGGCGATGGAACCGGGTAAAACCCTGATGTTCGCTCATGGCTTTAACATCCGCTTCGGCCAAATCGTGCCACCAAAAGGGATCGACGTCAGTATGGTCGCGCCCAAAGCCCCCGGGCACCGTGTGCGTGAGGTCTTTGTGCAAGGTGGTGGTGTGCCGGCGCTGATTGCAGTAGAACAAGATGCAACCGGTGGTGCGTTCGAGGATGCGCTGGCGTATGCTAAGGGGCTTGGTTGCACCCGTGCCGGCGTGTTGCGCACCACATTTGCCGAAGAGACCGAGACCGACCTGTTTGGCGAGCAGGTTGTCCTCTGTGGTGGGGTGAGCGCACTGGTGAAGGCTGCCTTTGAAACGCTTGTTGAGGCCGGCTATCAGCCGGAAGTGGCTTACTTCGAGTGTATGCACGAGCTGAAACTGATCGTTGACCTCTTCTATCAAGGTGGTCTCAATTACATGCGTTATTCGGTGAGCGATACGGCGGAGTGGGGAGATTATACCGCCGGCCCTAAGATTATCACCGAGCAGACACGTGCCGCAATGCGCCAGATTCTGGCCGATATTCAGAGTGGTGCGTTTGCCGAAGATTGGATCGAAGAGAACCACAATGGCCGACCGCGCTTCAATGCGTACCGACAGGCCGACATTAATCACCCAATTGAGCAAATTGGGCGCGAATTGCGCCGAATGATGCCGTTTGTCAATCCACGCGAAGTGAAGCCAGGTGAGGGCGGTGCGTAATGTAATGGGGGCACACCGTCGTGCGTGCGCCCTATTAAGCACTCAACAATGTTAGCAGGAGGCAATGTATGACCAACACCACCGAACCGAGTGTAGAATACGTCCGTATTTTCGACACGACCCTCCGTGATGGCGAGCAAGCTCCCGGCTGTACAATGACACTAGAGGAGAAACTGGAAGTCGCACGCCAACTTGCCCGCCTCAACGTCGACATTATCGAAGCCGGCTTCCCGGCGGCATCGCCCGGCGACTGGGCTGCCGTTCACGAGATTGCCCGCGAAATCGGGACACCTGATGGTCCGATCATTGCCGCCCTGGCCCGTGCCAACCGCGACGACATTGATAAGGCGTGGAGCGCGATCCAGCCCGCCGCCAAGAAGCGCATTCACACTTTTATGTCAACTTCAGATATTCATCTGGAGTATCAATTCCGCAAGACTCGGGCCGAAGCGCTGCACCTGATCCATGAGATGGTGAGCTATGCCCGTTCCCTGTGCGAGGATGTCGAGTTCTCACCGATGGATGCCGGACGTACCGATCCACTCTTCTTACGGGAGGCGGTGGCGGTGGCGGTAGCTGCCGGCGCCACGACGTTGAACATCCCCGATACGGTCGGCTATCTCACCCCCGATGAGTACGGTGCAATGATCCGTGATTTGCGCGAGAACGTGCCGGGGATCGAGAACTGCATCCTCTCGACCCACTGCCACGACGACTTAGGCATGGCCGTGGCCAATTCACTGGCCGGAGTGCGAGCAGGCGCACGGCAGGTGGAGTGTACGATTAACGGGATCGGCGAGCGAGCCGGCAATGCTTCACTCGAAGAAGTGGTGATGGCGCTGCATACCCGCCAACAGTATTACGGACTGCGCACCCGTATCAATACGCGCGAGATTGCACGTACCTCACGACTGGTCAGTAGTTTTATCGGTGTGCCCGTACCGCCGAACAAGGCGATTGTGGGTGCGAATGCGTTTGCCCACGAATCGGGTATCCATCAAGACGGCGTTTTGAAGTATCGCCAGACCTACGAGATCATGAGCGCCGAGACGGTCGGTTTCGATAGCAATACGCTGGTACTCGGTAAACACTCTGGGCGTCATGCTTTCCGCAAGTATCTCGAAGAGAAGGGGTACAAGCTGAACGATGACGAATTCCAGCATGTCTTCGCCCGCTTTAAGGATCTGTGTGACCGCAAGAAGAAAGTTGATGATCGCGACATCGAGGCGCTGATCGCAGGTGAGATGCAGCACACCCCAGAGCTGTACAAACTCGATCACGTGCAGTACGCTTCAGGGGTTGGCATGATCCCAACCGCAACGGTGCGGCTGATCGGCCCTGATGGTCAAGCTAAAGTGGATAGCGCACAAGGCACCGGCCCGGTCGATGCAGTGTATCAGGCGATCAACCGGATTATTCAGCGGCCAAATGAGTTGATCGAGTTTTCGATTAACGCCATTACCGAGGGGCTTGATGCTGTCGCCGAAGTAACGGTTCGCATTCGCGAGCAGGGTTCGTCGGCACGCCTTTCGGAAAGTAGTAGCACGGCAACAAGCTTGACCGGCCGCCGGCAGTACCAGCAGATCTTCAGTGGGTATGGTGTTCATACCGACACGATTGTTGCCGCTGCGCAAGCGTATATGGCGGCGTTGAACAAGATGCTGACCGCCCGCCAAGAGCGGATCAAGGCTGAGGCGATGGCATATTCTGCCGGGTATAGTGGTGAAGCAACAACCCTGCCGGTGGACATTTTTGGCGGCAGTACATTAGGGTAACGGACGATACGATGGGTGGGGGCAGGGTTCATCTGCTCCCACCCACATACCGTTCTTGTGCAGGTGGTACAAAGTATCTGGTTGTTGTCATTGATGTTGTATGCAAACGATTGCCTACCTCGGTCCACCGGGGACATTTAGTGAAGAGGCTGCGCTGGCGTATGCTGCCGGTCGAGAAGTGCGTTTGTTACCTCTCGCAAGCATCCCAGCCGTCGTGACGGCAATTGAAACCGCAGCAGCGACGGTCGGTGTCTTACCGATTGAGAATTTACTTGAGGGGAGCGTCAGCTATACGCTTGACTTACTGATCCACGAGACCAATTTACAAATCACGGGCGAGATTGTCGTACCGATTCGACAATATTTGCTGGCCCGACCCGGTTTACAGTTGAGCGACATTAAAGTCTTGTACGCGCACCCCCAGTCACTTGCCCAGTGCCGCCGTTTCGTTGAACGATGCCTACCCGGTGTGATCACCGTCGCATCGCTGAGCAATTCGGCTGCACCGGCTGAAGCGATGGCCGATGAGCGTCCGGCAGCAGCTATCGGTACGCTCCGTGCTGCCGAGCTGGTGGGAGCAAGTATTTTAGCACGCGAGATCGCCGATAGTCCGCATAACGTTACCCGCTTTGTGGTTTTGGCACACGAAGATGCTCCACCGACCGGCGATGATAAGACGAGTTTCTGCTTCGGTTTCACCCGTGAGGATCGCCCCGGTAGTTTGGTTAGTGCGTTGCAGGAATTGGCCGCTGAAAATATTAATATGACGAAACTTGAATCGCGACCAACCCGTGCGATTCTAGGGCAATATATCTTTTTGGTTGATATCAACGGACATCGGCACGAACCACATGTTGCACGTGCCCTTGAACGGATTCGCGAACGTACTGGAATGCTGAAGATTTTTGGCAGTTATCCGCGCTGGAAAGGAAGCAACGGCAATCATCACTAGCCGTAGCAAGGAGTAGTAAGGATGGATAAACCGCGCACGTTATTTGAAAAGGTCTGGGAATCTCACCTGGTGCGTCCAGAGACACCGGAAACACCGGCTGTTCTTTACATCGATCTGCACCTGATCCACGAAGTAACGTCACCACAGGCATTTACCGAACTGCGCCAGCGCGGATTGCGTGTGCGCCGACCAGACAAGACGTTAGCAACGATGGATCACAGTACACCAACAACACCCCGTAATCATCTGGGTATTATCCCGGTTGTTGACCCGATGGCCCTGAGTCAGCTTGAGCAATTGCGGAAGAATTGCGCCGAATTTGGGATTCCGTTGTTCGAGTTGGGTGATGAGAATCAGGGGATTGTCCACGTGATCGGGCCGGAACAGGGGCTGACTCAGCCGGGTATGACGATTGTATGCGGTGATAGTCATACTAGTACTCACGGTGCGTTTGGAGCGTTGGCCTTTGGCATCGGCACTTCGGAAGTCGGTCATGTTCTGGCGACGCAATGTCTCCTACAGCGCAAACCTAAGACCTGCGCTGTGCGGATCGACGGTCGGCTTGGTCCTGGCGTGACTGCTAAAGACATTATCTTGGCTCTGATTGCGAAATATGGTGTCGGTGGTGGCACCGGCTATGTTTTTGAGTATATGGGTGAAGCTATTCGCACGCTCTCAATGGAAGAGCGGATGACGATCTGCAATATGAGTATCGAGGGTGGAGCTCGCGCCGGAATGATCGCACCTGATGATACGACGTTCGAGTATATTGCCGGTCGTCCATTTGCTCCGAAAGGGGCTGCATTCGAGGCGGCAGTCGCTTACTGGCGCACGCTCCCAACCGACGAAGGGGCGGTTTTCGATCACGAACTGACGTTGTCGGCTAGTGATTTGAAGCCGATGATCACCTATGGGACGAATCCCGGTATGGGGATTCCGATTGATGCACCAATCCCCCGACCTGAAGAGATGCCTGATGCGCGTAGCCGGGTGGCACTCGATAAAGCGCTGGCATATATGGGTCTTGAGCCAGGGAAGCCGCTCCTCGGTCATCCGGTTGATGTTGTCTTTATCGGTTCATGTACGAACTCGCGCTTGTCGGATCTGCGACAGGCAGCGCAGTTCTTCCGTGGACGTAAGGTGGCGCCGGGGGTTCGGGTCATGGTGGTGCCGGGTTCGCAGCAGGTGAAGCGTGCGGCGGAAGCTGAGGGACTGGATCGGATTTTCAAGGAGGCAGGCGCTGAATGGCGCGAAGCTGGTTGCAGCGCTTGTTTGGGAATGAACGACGATAAGGTACCGCCGGGTAAGTATGCGATTAGCACCTCCAACCGTAACTTCGAGGGGCGACAGGGGCCGGGTGCCCGCACAATGTTGGCTAGTCCGTTGACAGCGGCGGCAGCAGCGGTCACCGGAGTGGTTACCGATCCGCGCACGTTGTTAACGCAAAGGCGCTAAGAACGCAAAGGCGCGAAGAACGCAAAGGCGCGAAGAACGCAAAGGCGCGAAGAACGCAAAGGCGCGAAGAACGCAAAGGCGCAGAGGGCACAAGCCAAGGTTTACAGGAGATGGACATGCAACCGATTTCAACGATTACCGGCAAAGCGGTCACCTTACCGATTGAGAATATTGACACCGATCAGATCATTCCGGCGCGTTTTCTCAAAGTCACAGACAAGAGCGGTTTGGCTGTGGGGTTGTTTGAGGCATGGCGCTACCTACCCGACGGGACCCTCAACCCCGATTTTCCGCTGAATCGGCCAGAAGCAGCAGGGGCTACTATTCTCATTAGCGGTCGCAATTTTGGCTGCGGTAGCTCACGTGAGCACGCGCCATGGGCTTTGCAAGACTACGGTTTCCAAGCCGTGATCGCTCCCTCGTTTGCCGACATTTTTCGGAGTAACGCGCTCAAGATCGGGTTGTTACCGGTAACGGTCGAGCAAAGTATCTACGATGAATTAGTGATCATGTATGCGAATGACCCTCACATGGTGCTAACGATTGATCTATCAGCGCAGACTGTCACCTTACCCGATGGCCGGCAGGTACATTTTCCTATCGATGCGTTTAGTAAGTATTGCCTGCTACACGGAGTCGATCAGCTCGGCTTTCTGCTTCAACAAGAAGCGGCTATCGCGGCTTACGAGACCACTCACCCACAGCCGGTACGGACGACGACTCGTCGTTAACCAAATTGACATCCGTTGCGGAACTAATCGGCGCTGTCTGCGGTATTATAAGTAGACGCAGCAGCGCCGAAATGTCTTGATTCTGTGTTGGCGAACTATGCACCGATTTGCCCGCTGGCTCATAATCTTGTGCTTACTCGTCGCAGCTACATCGGTACACGCACAGCCGGCGGGTGGGTGGAGTGTTGCCGAGTTTTTAGCCGATCAACCGGGACAGTTACGCGATCTCACCTTTGATGGACGTAGTGCAGCTCAGATCATTGAGGAGCAGAGTAGCTATTTTGGAGTTAGTCCGTTTCTAATCCTTGCGCTGCTCGAAGCAACTGCCGGTCTCTTGAGTAATCCGTCACCACCGGCAGAAGCAATTTCGTATCCTTTCGGACGCCACGGCCCTGATGGTTTCGTCGCGCAAATTGAATGGGCCAGTCGTGAATTGCGTGCCGGATTGGGGCCTTACCAACAACCTCCGACACTTCGCCTGAGTGATGGTTTAACACTAACCCTGTCGCTCGATGAACCGGCAGAATGGATTGCGATCAAGCGTTTCTTGGCACACGGTCGCGATTCGACAGCATGGTTAGCGGCGGTAAAGGCCACACATACCGCATTGCGCACCTATTTTGATGGGCAACTGGCTCCTCCGGCAACGATTGCCTCGTTGAGCACAGGTTGGTTGCGTGCGCCATGGCCACTGGGTACACGTGTTATCCATTTGGCTTATTTCGATCACATGTACCCTATGGTTGATCTTGGCAGTGATGGCAATAGTGAGATGGTTGACTATCTGGGTCGGCGTAATCTCCAATACAACAGCCACGATGGGCACGATTATGTCTTTCCAGATGCACCGTTTACTACACCTATTCTCGCTGCCGCTGCCGGAACAGCCTACGCCTTTAACGAAGCGCGCGGGTTGGGTGTAGTGATTGTTCACCCAAACGGCTATGAAACTGTCTACTGGCATTTGAGTGCGCTCGATCCTATCTTTAACACCGGCAACGGTGTGTCGGTCATGGCCGGTCAGCCGATTGGGTTCAGTGGTGCTAGTGGGGTAAGTGGTACACCCCATCTCCACTTTGAAGTACGCCGTTGGGAAGGCGGGATACGTAAACAAGTCGATCCGTATGGTTGGTATGGTCCCGGTGTCGATCCTTGCCCTATGTACGCCGGTTGTGCGACAAGCACGTGGCTGTGGCATCCCGATCTGATTGGACAGTATGACTTTACCCCACCCGATAACCTACCACCACCTAGCGACACAACACCGCCGATTGGCACAATGCGGGTCACTCCACCGTCTGATCTGCTATTGGCTGTCACTTTTGATGGGCATCCCCTCCACACGGTAGGGCAAGGGTTGCCCCAGATCACCGGTGTACTTCGCTTTGAAGCAGGGCGTTTTGGGCAAGCGTGGAACAGTGAGCGTGGTTCCTTGGCCTTCCCCACAACCGGTAACCTCGATCTCGCGCAGGGGACGATTAGTTTGTGGGTAGACATTCCGACCGACTATCCGGTCAATAGTCGCAACCGTCATTACCTCTTCGCGACGAGTGCTGACCCAACGGGGGCACCGGTGTATACGGGAACGCTGGCGCTGCGACGAGACCGGTTAGGTCTGCAAGGGAGCGCCCAATGGACGTTCTGGACGGTGCAGGATGCCGATAAGGGGGAGGATCAATTGAGTGTACCGGACACCTTATCGCCGGGATGGCACCATTTTGCGGTGAGTTGGGAAGCAACGAGTGGTACGAAAGCGCTTTATATCGATGGTGTGCTGGTTGCAGAGCGGAGCAATACTGCCTTACCGACAATCGGTGGCACTCTCTTGCACCTCGGTCGTTTTAGTAGTGATGGTCCAGGAGCCGGGGTGCGATTTGATGAACTGGCCGTCTACAACCGTCCGTTAACAGCAGAGGAGATTGCCGATTTAGCCACAATGCCGCCGCTTAGCGCAGAGCCGATACCGGTTATCGACCAAGTCGTCCGAATTGATACTAACGCTCTCGACGATAATGGTGTCATTGCAGCGGTCATTCTTGGGATCAACAATGAACTGAGCGATCCATTGCCGTACTACGACAGTTACCGATGGCGTTTGCCGGCGGTGAAGGGTGAGCATGTGGTATCTATCCGGTATATTGATCGGGCGGGTAATACCACTGTAGTTAGCCAGACGGTACGAGTTAATCTACCACCACACGTTGATGTAGATAGCGAATGGATCGATCAAGTGACGGTGCGCTTGCATTTTAACGTGCACGATGCTGAACTACCGGTCGAAATGCAATTCAGCACACAGCCCGACTTTGCCGATACGCCATGGTTACCGCTGTTCCCGGAGGTACGCTGGCGTTGGTCAGAAAGCGACGTACCACGTCTATTCGTGCGTTTTCGTGATGCAACCGGTCTGGTGAGTGTCCCGCGGGAGATTACCCTACGCCATCAGGTGTTTATCCCGCTGGTAGGACGTTAACCTTCGGAAGAAGCGATTGAAAACCGGCTCCGCCACCATACCAACCCCAAGACTCCAACCAGATGGATGGCTAATACACTGACGAAATAGACGGTATGTGGACCCACGGTTTGGCGTGCCGCGTCGGGGGCGAGTACACTCTCGATACGAGCCGCAACAAAGGGTGTGAAAAAGTAGAGCGCACCACAACAAGCAGCGGCTAATCGCCACTCATCACGGCACGCGAATACCCAGCCGATAAACGTCGCCAGCGGTGTCGCAAGGATGACCAAGGCGAGCCAGCGTAATATCTCAGGGTTACGATTCTCGGCAAGCGGATAATAGGTTGCCAGTGCAATCACCCAGCCGACACCACCGGCCAACGCCACGAACAACGTTGTACGAAGAGTGCGATCCATTGCAGTACGTTATTATTGTAATTGGCTCAGCATGTGATCAAGCCGATCTTTGAGCTTTTTGATCAGATTCTGTTGATCGGTGATGGCTGCGATGGCTGCCTCAATCTGTTCGAGCTAATTTTCAAGCTGATCTAACGTCGCGACATACCGCTGCCGCAACGCCCCTTGCTTACCATCGCTATGCAAAGGTGTGAGCTGTTGCTGTAAACGCTTTTGACGCTCGAAGATGCGCTGCTGCTCGCGCTCATACTCGACAATCTGCTGTTTGGCAGCATCAATTTGGCGCAACAGATTCAAAACACATGACAAGCGCTGAAAGGTTGTGTCGTCGATAACTTTATCGTGTAACCACGCTTGCAACTTTTCACCGGTCAGACTGGAAATTGTTTCGTAACGTGAGCCAGGGGAGCGTTCGCAAACCGTGAACTCGACACTACCGAAGGCCGGCACTTCAACATTCCAGCTTGCCAATTCGTTGGTTTGGCTCTGTGGCGGTGGTGTGTCAACAATTTCGGCATTATCCGAGAGCGTATGTTCAATGATAACCGTACACGATTTGGCCAATGTACTGGTAATCTTGTACCGGGAAAACGTCAGAAGGTACGAATCGGCAATCAAATCGCCTTGCCCCAAACGAATACTCTGCAATATATTTTGGACATCAAATGATTCACTCACCGTCACCCCTAACTCGGCAGCGTAGAGCACTTTGATCTCTGCGCCGGCACGGGTAAACGGTACGACCGCTTCACCGGTATACTCACCGCCGATCAAGACCGTTACCGGACCTTGCTCGAGAGTCAAGTCGGTGGTATTGGTGAGAAACAAGGCGACAAAGGGATAGCGATTCATCTGTTTTGAGTTGTAAACAAGGACACGCCGCGCCGGCAGGTAGGAACCGACAATAGGCGCCATCGCCGACTGACCGCGTCCGACACTCACCGGCTGGTGAACACGATAGGCAAAGAGCACATCACGATCCTCACCGGAAGCTGCCGTTGGTGTACTTTCAGCCGCTTCTGTTGAATCAAACACCGCAAGAGCGTGTATTTGTATGTCATCCTCACTAACACTTTCTTCCAAAAGCGACGCTCTTCTTTTCGGCTTCGGTGATGGAGGCGGTCGATCGATGACAACGGGTCGATCAGGCGTCTGTGGTTGATACAACTGGTAACGAAACGAGATCGGCTGACCGGCGACTAATGTCACCTCTACATCACGCAGATCCTCGTCTAAAAGGTTATCGAACAGACCCCACCCCTGTAACCAACAACGAGCCTCGTTACCGTCCTCCTCGAACAGCAAGCGATAGCTCACCCGCCAGGCCGGCGCCGGCGCCACATAACCGATCAGCAAATCGTGGTTGCCGGGTGTAAGGTGAACGGTGACCAAGCGGTCGCTCCGATCGCCATGGTCGGCGTGTAGGAAAAAGATGAGATCATTATGGATGACTTCCTCAAGCAATTCGACTTGAACGATGTCGTCAAGAGCAAACGGTCGTACCACCCGTTGATCGCTCAGGTACAGGCTGACCAATGCCCGACGCAACGGTTGCTCATGTTCAACATCAACCCCAATGACTAAACCTTTGACTTGTTCAGCTTGCTTACCGGCAAGGGTGAGCCGCACAGATCGGCCACGCAGATCGCATAATAAATCGAGCAAACTCTGCTCTTGAGAAAGATGAAAACCGGACCGCGCTAACCGGTCAGCGCGATCTTCGGGAGTCGTAAAATCGATATTGCGCACCTGTCCACTGCGGTCGATCACGATCAGGCTCTTCAACACGTCGTCCATCGCGGTGAGGGGAAAGCTCAACGTCAACGTCTCGCCATGGAATTGACCACGACGTTCAAAATAACCGACACCGTGTTTATAGAGCACCATACGCTTAATCGGTGACATCGTCATAGCTCACTTCTGCGGTAAGCGATCGAGTCGGATCGGGTTGTAAGCAGTGTACACGAGGCGACTAACATCGGCAATTGCACCGCCGAGCAGTTCGTCGGGCCAAGCCCACCGATCACCAAGCGGCTTATACACATAGACTGTCAGTACATAATCACCACCGGGCGAACGGACAATACCGGTATCGGCTTGCGTATGTTCGATCCAGCCCGACTTGTGTTCAACCCGAATATTTGGCGGCAACCCGGCGACCATACGGGTCGTATCTGCATTTTCGGCTAACAGATCGAGCATCTCTTGACAACGTTCGGGACTAAGCAGATCAAATTTCTCGAGCAAAACCCCCTCACCTCGGGCACACTCATCGATCATACGATAGAGCTGGCCGATGGCATACGGTGTCGCACGGAGGGCACAACCGGTTTCGGCGTAGGGCGGTTCGCCGACCGGGTCCTTCGGGCCACAACGAAACTTCACATTGTACAGCCGAATGTAATCAAGTGACTCGAAGGGGATGTACAGATAAAGATACTCTAGCCCCAAATCGGCCAGCATATCACTCATCTCTTCGGCGCCGCGAAACGCACTCTCGGTATTTGTACCACCGACGCCGGCGGCCAAAATATCGTTGGCGGCCAGATTATCGCTTTCGATAATCATTGCCCGCATCTGTTGCCACTGATCTTCGGTGAACGACGCCAATTTGGTATAGCCATACAGCATGATTGCCGTCTTGATGGTACTTGTCCCGGCGAAGACGGTACGTGCATTGATTGCCGTTTCGGTACCGGTTTGCAGATCGTACAGATAGATTCCGATCACACCGTCCCATTCAGCCACCAGTGCTTCGAGTTGTTCGGTCAGTTGTTCGGGAGGGACTCGTGGGACTTCAGACGTTGGCCAGCGCGTCAGGTAGATCGGATGGGTAAACTGACCACGGCGGAGTAAGCTGCTGACAATTTCCAGCGAGCGATCCAGATCAATAGCCCGTCCGGGCAGATAGGCAAAACTGCGTGAAAGCACATCGGTCGAGGTGATAACGGTAAACGTTGGAGAAAGGGCCGATGCAGCGGCGAACTCGGCAAGCTTGGCGTGAAGAGCAGTTGCATCAAACGAGTATTGCACCGGCACCTTCAGCGGTGTACCACTACCGAGTGCCGGAGCAGCCGCTGCCAGCAACTGATTCAGATCGGGACGCAAACGAATAGCCGCCGGATCAATGGGTTGGCGAACATCTCCGGCGACCAGTAGGATCGGTGTCGTTGGTGCAGGCAACGCAGTGGTCAGTAAGGTCTGCGCTTCTGCCATGCTCAAACCACCTACAGGCACACCGGCAATTTCGGTACCATCAGCATAGACCGGGACCAACGGTGGGAGAGGGATCGGTGTCGACGGAGGTTGTACTGCTGCCGAGATCTTCGCGGAATCGGTAACTACAGACGAACGCGGTGACGTGGTACACCCGGCAAGAAGAGCCACGCAAAGCAGGGCAGTGGCAAACAAACGTGGCCGGAAGTTCATAGCAGTGGGCTTGCTCCTTGATAGACTACTACAACGTTGTGTGTCATCGGTTGTGGAAGACGTACCCATCAACCACCGACGGTACGAGTATGCCCCTACGAATCAGGCTCGAGGTAGAAGGTGAGAGGATAACCGGCCTCACGAGCCGCATGATGCGCTTGATACACCCGTTCTTGAGCCTCTTGGAACGGCAACACCGTCACCAGTGCGTGCCCTTCGTAATGGGCAGTAAGCATCACTTGTTCGGCCCGCGCCAGATCAAGACCAAAAAAGACCCGCAATACGATGACCACAAAATCCATCGGCGTCACATCATCGTTTTGCACGATGACACGATACGGGCGTTCCAGCTCCTCATCACCGGCAACAACAAAAGTGACGGTGGGCCGCACGACGACTGTTGGTTGTTCAGTTGACATGGGCTGCTCCGTCGCTACACTACAACACCTTATAGGCAGTATAGCATAAACCGTTATGGTTCTTTACGCCGGCGTCGTTTTGCTGTCAGTAAGGCAGCGATTCGCTCTTCATCACTCAGTGGCCGTCGCAGTGCATCAGATGCGTCAGGCGAAGATGGTGATGGCCGGTCAGACGATGAGGACGACGGGACAGGCGCAGCAGTCGTCCGCGACCGTGACTTGCCGATTGCCGATGGTAGCTCAGGCAATGGCACCAACAAGCGACGCAAAGCGACATCGATCGGTAACAACACGAGTGCTATCCAGAGGAGTGGGATTGTCACCGACCGCACTTCGTAAACCGGTTGTGTAGTTGGCGTGAAGACCGTTTCTGGCGGTGGATCAACAGACCCACCGGTTAGCGCAGCGATGTCGGCGAGTAAGCCGGGATTGGCGGCCAACCGGCCATATTCAGGAAGGAAATTGATCGCAAAAGCGGTGGTCACGTTGCCTAAAGGTTGACCGGCGCTATCGCTTGCACCGATTTGTACAAGATAGGCGCCAATCTGATCGATGGTCGTGACCGCCCGATACCGATCAGGAGCCACTTGGCTAAACGACAGCTCGAAACTCGCTTCGAGACCACTGACCCGATTATGAAGCTCGCCGAGTTCAAGGGGACGACCGAGTTCGTCACGAGCCAGCACCTCGATTTCGACGCGGTTCGCATTGACAGTCGTAGTAACGGCTAGCCGTTGATCGTTACCCAACGGCAACGCTTCGGCAACCAGATTTGCGGCAAAGCGCGGAAAATCCGACCACGTCAACCATGCCGCTGCCCATCGTCCACTCAGATCGCTCGTCCAGGCCACAACACGACCCAAACCAACCTGCGCCGTTGCCAGCAGCGGCGCACCATCTTCGGCCATCAACAACACGCGGGAGGTAGAGCGGGCAGATGCCGCATTCCGACCGCGCAATAGTGGCAGCGGCCCTAGCTCACGCAACCACGCAGTGGGGAGCGCTAATACCGGTCTGAACGGCTCTTCGATTACATCACGATCGGCTACCCGTACTGTCTCTTCGAGCACAACCCGTGGCAAATCCGGGACGCGTTGCACCAGATAGTACTTCCCACCACCGATTTGGGCCACTCGTTCGAGCGCCGGATCGGTATCTAGTCCGATTGCAATGGCACTGACGGTAACACCTTGAGCACGGAGATCAGCAACGAGATCGGCATATTCCGTCTCGGAGACCCCGTCGGTGAGAAGGATTACATGACGGATCCGGGCCTGCGAGGTCGCAATTGTCTCGGCAGCCAAGGCGATACCACTGCGAATATTCGTCCCACCACCGGCCACCAAGCGACTGAGGGCGCCTTCAATGGTGAAGAGATCAGGCAATGGCTGTAACGGTAACAACGTATCGGCAACACTATCGAAAGCGATCAAGGCTATCTGATCGCGCTGGGTCAAACCACGACTAGCCTGATAGACAGCTTCACGTGCCAGATCGATCTGGGTGCGCCCATCATCAACGACCTCGCGCATACTACCACTGCGATCGATCACCAACACCAATGCCAGATCAGGTCGTTCTTCGCGGAGCGGCGGATCGAGTGCAACCGGTAAGATTGGTTCTAACAAGGTACGACGCCAACCGCCGGCACCAAACGAGCGAGGGCCACCGATCACGAGCAAGCCACCACCGTGCTCACGGACGTAAGTTGTCAACGCACGTTGCAAGGCGGTTGGCATCTGATCTGCCGGTGTATCAACCAATGCAATGGTATCGAACGCACGCAGCGCGCGCGGATCGGCCGGCGCTTGTGAAGGTTCGTTCACCACAACCGTGATACCGGTAGCTTGCCAGGCTGCGACCAAGGCAGCAACCTGATCGGGGGTTGTGGTAAGGAGAAGGAGGCGGGGAGGGCCACTGACAAAGGTAAAAGCCACCGCTCGATTATTCGCCGGTTGGGTATCGAAAGGGGCAACGAGACGCACTTCAAACTGACGAAAACCGGGTTCGCCGGCAGGTGCGGTGATCGTGAGTTGATTATCACCGATCACCAAATCGAGCGGCACCTCCGTCTGCAACTGACCATCGACGAGCAATTGCACCGTCGCCGCACCACTGACCGCGCTCTCGATCGTCACAGTAAGGGGAATTGTCTGCTCAGTCTGAGCCGTCTTCGGCGCTACAAACGCCGTAATCAACGCATCAGCGGCCCGTTCGATCACGAGCGGCACCACCTCAATCGGTACACCACGGGCCGCCGCTAGCCGAGCAGCAGCCAATGTATCGCCCTCATTCGCGCCGCCATCGGAGAGTAGTACCAAACGCTGGTGCATTGCAGCCGGCAAAAGGGCTAGACCAAGCTCAATCGCATCGGCAATGTTCGTCCGTGAGGAAAGCACCGGCGTATCGATCCGGTTGAGCGGATACGGCGGTTCAGCAATACGTTCGACAGCCGCCCGCGCCCCAAACACAACTACAGCCATACGGTCATCGGGATCGGCGTTAGCTTGGGCTTGCGCGAGATAGTCAAGGATTGCTGTGCGCTGGACGGGTGCGATCGAGTCGCTTGCATCGATTAGAAACACCGTCGCCGTTGCCCACACCGGACGACCGATCTGCAAGCCGGCCATCGCCAACACCAAAGCCGTTAGCAAACCCAATCGCACGATCAGCAGCGCCCATACCCGCCATCGGCCAAGGCGACGACGCAGATCGGCCCAACCTAACCACATAAAGAAGAGGATAGGAACGGCGATAGCAAAGAGCCACAGCGCGGCTGGTTCAACAACACTTAGCACAGCTTACTGCTCTCAAGAACGTGCGCGAAAGCACAATATCCCTTCCCACCCCCAAAAACGCAAAGGCGCGAAGCCGCATAGCGAGTCGGGACCGCGCCCCCAAAAACGCAAAGGCGCGAAGCTGCATGGGATGTCGAGTCGGGACCGCGCCCCCAAAAACGCAAAGGCGCGAAGCCGCATGGGATGTCGAGTCGGGACCGCGCCCCCAAAAACGCAAAGGCGCGAAGCTGCATAGGATGTCGAGTCGGTGAGCTGGACCACCGCGTCGACCG
>NZ_JBWGQH010000033.1:7700-47569 GCF_056331925.1 Chloroflexus sp. | reverse complement strand
CACATCCAGCAGCGTGAGGGTGTCCTCCACCGCCAAACTGGTTTCAATCCCCTCACGGGGATTTTGGTGTTTTGAACGTCCCCGAAGCTGGAGGCACCAGTTCGGGGGAGCTACCGGTTTCAATCCCCTCACGGGGATTTTGGTGTTTTGAACGTGATCGTAACGTTAAAGTGTCTAGAGGACGGAAAAATAATGAGTTTCAATCCCCTCACGGGGATTTTGGTGTTTTGAACGCGACAAAAAAGTTGAATAGAAAACCATTGAGCCTCCTTAGTTTCAATCCCCTCACGGGGATTTTGGTGTTTTGAACATGTCAACTGTTGACTTTAAAGGTTGGTGTTGTATAGTACGTTTCAATCCCCTCACGGGGATTTTGGTGTTTTGAACAACACCACACTTGATAAAAGTAGGGGCGCCGGTTAATACCGTTTCAATCCCCTCACGGGGATTTTGGTGTTTTGAACGTAAAAGAACGTTTGTCTTGCTACCGTTTTATCTACTAGGTTTCAATCCCCTCACGGGGATTTTGGTGTTTTGAACGTACCGCTGTCATCCCCGTGGTGGTGAATGGTTGGCTTGGTTTCAATCCCCTCACGGGGATTTTGGTGTTTTGAACAAAAGAGCTAACACGTATTCTGGCGGGAGACTACAAAGGGGTTTCAATCCCCTCACGGGGATTTTGGTGTTTTGAACCGCTTTCCAGTTTCATTTGCAACGGTATACCCCAATGCGCGGTTTCAATCCCCTCACGGGGATTTTGGTGTTTTGAACTAATTTCACGCGCGTAATTCATACTTGACCTCCCTCTTTTGTTTCAATCCCCTCACGGGGATTTTGGTGTTTTGAACGGGAGTGATGGTGTGGGCGTGGAGGGAAACCGTCTGTGTTTCAATCCCCTCACGGGGATTTTGGTGTTTTGAACCAAAAGAATTCGCTGGCGTCCGCCCACCTTCTGGCGTTTCAATCCCCTCACGGGGATTTTGGTGTTTTGAACTCGAATGACGCTGTCGGATTTGGTAACTGCAATCGTGGCTTTCAATCCCCTCACGGGGATTTTGGTGTTTTGAACCGGTTGACGGATTGGACCATCTTTCGAACATTGAAGATCTTTCAATCCCCTCACGGGGATTTTGGTGTTTTGAACTGAATGAACTAGCAAATCCCGCTGTGTCTGTGGTGGTGGCTTTCAATCCCCTCACGGGGATTTTGGTGTTTTGAACATATTATCACGGGGCTTGGGTTTCCGCGCATCTTACCTTTCAATCCCCTCACGGGGATTTTGGTGTTTTGAACCCACATGATCGTGCATTTACTCAGCGATGTTGGATTTCCCTTTCAATCCCCTCACGGGGATTTTGGTGTTTTGAACGTGGTATAGTAGAGATAACGGAAGAGAAGAAGGTTAAACACTTTCAATCCCCTCACGGGGATTTTGGTGTTTTGAACCCCACTACAGCGCAGCGCCGGAGGACAGCTTGGTCCTCAACTTTCAATCCCCTCACGGGGATTTTGGTGTTTTGAACCGGATTTGTGATTTTCCAGAACGGAGGTTTTTTTGATTAGTTTCAATCCCCTCACGGGGATTTTGGTGTTTTGAACCGACGGACTCCACTGCGTGGATGCCACGCCGAACGGAGAGGTTTCAATCCCCTCACGGGGATTTTGGTGTTTTGAACGCAATTCTTAGAAGATATCTCTGAATAAGTCCCTCTTCTCGTTTCAATCCCCTCACGGGGATTTTGGTGTTTTGAACAAAGGAGTGTTTGGATATGCGTAATCAAACCCATTCCCCGTAGGTTTCAATCCCCTCACGGGGATTTTGGTGTTTTGAACGTGGTACAGCGGGGGATTGGGGCGATTGTGGTAGCGGGGGTTTCAATCCCCTCACGGGGATTTTGGTGTTTTGAACACAGTTCGTGCAAAATCCGCTGCTGTAAGTCAAAATCGAGTTTCAATCCCCTCACGGGGATTTTGGTGTTTTGAACTGAATTATTGCGGTACATTTGTGTAACCTCCCTTCTTGGTTTCAATCCCCTCACGGGGATTTTGGTGTTTTGAACTCAAGGGGGGCAAAAAGGCAGAAGGGTTGTTGGTCTTCATTTCAATCCCCTCACGGGGATTTTGGTGTTTTGAACATGATAAGCGCGATCGGTTAGGCAATCATTTTTACTTTTTATTTCAATCCCCTCACGGGGATTTTGGTGTTTTGAACTCGGGAAGGTTCTGGTGTTCCCCGTGTAATACGTGATTCTTATTTCAATCCCCTCACGGGGATTTTGGTGTTTTGAACACAGACATGGAACCACAACCAAGGGACCGCACCTGGATTTCAATCCCCTCACGGGGATTTTGGTGTTTTGAACTTGGATAAACTCGTCAGGGACGGATAAGTGGAAAAGATCAGATTTCAATCCCCTCACGGGGATTTTGGTGTTTTGAACTGCAATCATGTCACCGATGCCACTACACGACCACACCACATTTCAATCCCCTCACGGGGATTTTGGTGTTTTGAACCTAGTTCGCGCAGCATAGCATCGCTGATCTGCGCAATCACATATTTCAATCCCCTCACGGGGATTTTGGTGTTTTGAACTCCCAACCTTCGACCACACGTACTCCCTTGTACGCGTCTATTTCAATCCCCTCACGGGGATTTTGGTGTTTTGAACTTGTATAGTGGCGGATATTGTGCAAAATGTCAAATTTTCGTTATTTCAATCCCCTCACGGGGATTTTGGTGTTTTGAACAAAGGGGACAGCAATGGTTGTGAAACTGGTAGGCGAAACTAGATTTCAATCCCCTCACGGGGATTTTGGTGTTTTGAACAGAAAAAACAAAAAAGGGGAACTCGTCTTACGAGAAATCGATTTCAATCCCCTCACGGGGATTTTGGTGTTTTGAACGTCTCCTGCTCCCTTTGTTGTCGCTCCTCTTTTTTTTGATCCATTTCAATCCCCTCACGGGGATTTTGGTGTTTTGAACAAAAACTGCGGAACGCAGCACAAGGAAAGGAGTAAGACATTTCAATCCCCTCACGGGGATTTTGGTGTTTTGAACCGGTGCACGTGTACGCAATCGACGTTCCACAGCACCGCAATTTCAATCCCCTCACGGGGATTTTGGTGTTTTGAACTTAACCAGTTTCAGTACACATACGCTTTAGCAAGTGATCAATTTCAATCCCCTCACGGGGATTTTGGTGTTTTGAACGTATCAACCTTGCAGGTGGAAGCTCCGATACGTGTACCATTTCAATCCCCTCACGGGGATTTTGGTGTTTTGAACCGTGCACCCGTCGTCGACCTATGACAAATAGGAGTGTGGATTTCAATCCCCTCACGGGGATTTTGGTGTTTTGAACGTCGACGCAGCAAGGCATGGATCATTCCATACACTACATATTTCAATCCCCTCACGGGGATTTTGGTGTTTTGAACCCGCAAGTTGTTGCGATTCCAAAACGCTTTGCTCATAGAGATTTCAATCCCCTCACGGGGATTTTGGTGTTTTGAACCGCGTCTTCCAGAATCTGAATCGCTCGCGCAACATCAATTTCAATCCCCTCACGGGGATTTTGGTGTTTTGAACGCGCAACATGAAATGTTGCGCCGCAGGGGATATGGTGACATTTCAATCCCCTCACGGGGATTTTGGTGTTTTGAACACCCGCCGCGTGGACGGTCGTAAGCTCGTTCGTGCTCTTACATTTCAATCCCCTCACGGGGATTTTGGTGTTTTGAACGTAGACCTACAAGGAATACGAATCAAGGCCCGTACCCGATTTCAATCCCCTCACGGGGATTTTGGTGTTTTGAACTAGATAAAGTAGAGAAAGCAAAACGTCGCCTGTCGGCGACGATTTCAATCCCCTCACGGGGATTTTGGTGTTTTGAACGCTTCTCGAACCTGGTAAACGATTAAAAATAGCTCGTATTTCAATCCCCTCACGGGGATTTTGGTGTTTTGAACACAAAAATATTCGTGCAAGTAAACCCCAAGTTGTTAGATTACATTTCAATCCCCTCACGGGGATTTTGGTGTTTTGAACGCAAACAGAGGCCGCTTCGATTGGCGACACCCGGATTATCTATTTCAATCCCCTCACGGGGATTTTGGTGTTTTGAACCAATCGCGCATCATTGCGCGACGCCGTCCGGCAGTGGATATTTCAATCCCCTCACGGGGATTTTGGTGTTTTGAACTTAAATTTGACCACCTTTAATCAATATCAGTATACATAATTTCAATCCCCTCACGGGGATTTTGGTGTTTTGAACCAACCACATCATCTACCGCTTAGCAATGCTCTCCAGAGCACGATTCGCGCGGTGGCCGCTGATGTTCCACTCGTTGTCAAGCATTTTCGGTGATCATCATCGGGTATTGCCGGGATTTTTCGCTTTCTGCTGCGATCCCGCGCCGCTTAGAAGATGTACACCTCATGACTCGTCTCTAGCGGTGGCCCTTCTCCAATGATCTCGGCGTTACGTCGACACATGCCGCAGAGTTGGTAGATACGTAATCGGTCGCCTTCGGCTACGTCAATGAGCCGGCTGAGTTTCTGTCTGAGCTGGCGATAGGCATTCACCTCGAGGTCACATTCAAAGACACTCTCTAAGACGCGCTGGCCGTACCCTTCGAGCAGTTTGGCTATCTTGAGCCGTCGCTGATCAACGCTGATGTCGTAGCTGATGAGGTAGAGCATGGAACCGCTCCTTATATTATCGAACAGCAAATGGCTCGTAGTCGTCGGTGCGTTGACGCACAACCCGCGCTAGTCGTCTGGCCTGTAACGCGATGCAGCGCGTGTATGGTACTTTGCCCGGCCCACTGTCCGCGCCTTCGGGATGGGTGGCTTCGGTTCGCATGCGTTCTTCAAACGCGGTGAGAAATGCCCGTTTGCCCTCGTCGGTGATGATAATTGGTCGCTCACCTTCACCCGGCCGGAAGTGTTCGGGTCGGATGCGCCCGTCGTTGCAGATGCGCACGACCAGCGAGTCGATGAGTATTGGACGAAACTCTTCCATTATGTCGAGCGCAAGCGAAGGTCGCCCATAGTCAAGGCTGTGTAAGAAGCCGAGGTATGGGTCAAACCCGGCTGCCTGTACCGCCCCTAGCACTTTGTGCGCCAAGAGGGTGTAGCCGAGCGAGAGGAGAAGATTGACCGGGTCGGGTGGTGGGCGCCGTTGGCGTCCGCTGAATGACCATTCCGGCCCGATCAGGCTGCGTAGCCCGGCAAAGTAGCGTGCGGTTGCACTGCCTTCTACCCCCAGTAGGGAGCTGAGTTGAGTTGTGCGTTTTACCCGCTTGATATAGGCATCAAGATCATCTGCCGCTGTCTGCGCTTCCGGTGGTGGTTCGGCACGGTTGCGGCTGAAGCGTTGGAGGAGTGCGCGTTGGTTGCGTAGTTTGCCCTCGACGAACCGTTGGGCAAGGGCGAGTGCTCGTGCCGGATCGGCGGCACAGGCGTATTGCGCATGGCGTAGAGCGACATGCGCCGTGACCTGCCCGACGAGGCGACCCTGATAACGCCCGTCAACCGTCATGAAGGTGACTTCAATGCCGCGGTCGAGCAGCCGTTTCATCGCCGGAGTACTGATGCCGACGTTGCCAAAGATGACGATGTCGTCAAGTTTGACCAGCGGCACGCTGCCAATGATGTCGGCCCCTCGGCGCACTTCGATCCGTTCGCCATCGCAACCGAGTTCAGCACCTTGTTCAATCACGTAGAGGGTCGCCATTGTCGGGTCGTTGGTCTAGGTTGAGGCGATGAGCCGGGACCAGTCGTGCTTGCCCAAACCCCCGTGTGGTGCCGGCGCCAACGCCGCTGTAAAAGGCGAATGTCGTAAGCACAGCGATGCAGGCGCGCCAGTATCGATCACCGGTCATTGCCCGATAGGTACACCGCCCCACCGCGCCGATTTGCAACGCACCCCCACTTGTCGGTACAGCAGCACTGCGGAGGTCGAAACGACTAATCGCCAAACATTCGGTTGCATAACGGCGTACTTCGTCAGGCAGCGCCAGGTCGGCCGAGGCGTTCCACTGTTCGAGGAGGCTCCCAAAGACGAGATCGGGTAGCGGGAGCGGCATCGTCATGCCGCGCTGCCGAAAAGTGACCGGTGTGACGAATTCGAGTGTCCACGTGACGGGTAATTGATCAGGGCGATGGAGCAGCGGTGCGGCGAGTTCTCGGTAGTCGGCTCGGTTGGCCCACGGATGCTCGGCAGCCGTATTGGCCCGGGCAATAACCCGCCACGGCTGACCGTCAAGTTCGAGCGCGCCGATCTGTTCCGGTGTCCATTCCGTAGCGATTTGTTCGAGTTCGGGGCTCAGGAGGGTGATACGCAAGTGATAGTCACGTTCGGGATCGACGAGCACCGAGGGACCACCACCTAATCCCCAGATATTCGAGACGGTGAGTGGTTTGCGCCCTTGCTCGTCGTGGATGCGTGCAGCAAGTTGGGGATCGGCGCGCTGAATGAGCCGGAGCACGGCAGCGTGGGCGGCCCGGCTCAGATTACCGGGTGCCTGTCCCGCTTTGGCCGGACGTAGGGTGAAGACGATAGCTTGCGGCATACTGTACCTCGCGAGCTGTGCAGTGTTGATGCAATTGTTAAGGTACCATAGCTCTGTAACTATTATATACGGCTTGTAGCAGCGTATCTTCTTGGTCTGTATGGCTCACGACCGCAGCAGTTGCTCCAAGAGGCGGTTGATATGTTGGTAGGGAAATGGTGGCAGTGGCCGGTTACACACCTGCTCATAGAGCTGTTTCAAATGTGGCACAATACCGTCGGCAGCGGTATCGAGAGCCTTTTGGCCGGCAAAGGCGCGGGCCAACCCAACTTTTTGCACCCCGGCCAGGTTATGGGTCAATTCGTTGCGCCGTTTGACCAACTCCCCTAGCCGATCAATGTCGTTGAGCAGTTGCTTCCGACGGGGATCGGTAGGGTCGGACAAATGATCGATGAGTTCGCGGAGCACCGAACGATCGACGGGTAGATCACGACTCGGATCGCGATCTCGGCTGAGGATGAACGGCTGTTGTTGCAGCCAGGCGCGGTCGAGGTAGGGACCGTCATCGTCGATGGTGTGTTGGCGACTGCGGAACCGTACCCCGTGCTGCAAGCAAAGGAAACGTAGTAGATTTTCTTCAAAGCGTACCACTTGGGTCAAGAAATCGGCGTAGAGACCGATCTGGTAGCGAGCTGCTGCCGCGTGGACCACCTCGGCCAACCGCATGTGGCGGTCGGTGTCACTGACCTCGGCCCGTAACTGATTTATGGCATCCACCCACTCCCCGCTTGGGCGAACCTTGTCAAGCGCCCGGCGCGCGCTGTCAAAATCAAAGTTGAAACGGTAATGGGCGTAGTCTAGCAGCGGCGCAATGAGACTCGCTGCCGCCGGGTCGAGCCGGTCGGTGATGATCGATTCTTGTTCGCGAAAGGTTTCGGCGGCAGCCTTATAGGCGTAGGTTTTGGTGTTGGAACGGAGTGTCGCGCGGAGTGGGGCGGCCAAGAGACGCCGACCGGTGTTGAGAGCGATGGGTATTGGTTGGGTGGGGTGGATCGACAGCACTTCGGTACGCCCACCGAAAGCTTCAGTCCCGGCAATCAGCAGACCGGTGGTCATTGCCGGTGTCCCCCCGGTAACTTCGAGAAATGCTGTGTGATTCGGATATTCGGCGGCCAATTTCAACAACTGTCGCTCGAGAAAGCGCAGGGTCAGGTCGTAGTCCGAAGGGTCACAGCCGTTTCCATGTTCATCTTGGATGATCCACGTCTCGATGCGCGCCGGATCAACCGGCGGGTAGGGGGTTAAGCCATCGGCGAGCAAGCGGGCAATGATCTGCGCAGTATACACGGTATCACTTTGATAAAACTGTTCGCCGACGGAAACCGGTTGATCGGAGGCGATCAGCACTACCCGCACGAGTGTCACGCTTTGTTCGGCCAGATAGCGCAAGGCTTTGGCGATGATGCGTAACTGAAACGTTGTCCGCAGCTTATCGTACTGCGCCAACGCAGCTTGCGCCCATTGCCGTTCGCTCGTTTGTTTCGGTAAGGTTGGGCAATCGAGATCGCGATTCCCCACGTTGCAAACTAAAAGTGCTTCCATCGCGTTACACCCCGCACTGCAATTCTCTACCGACTTTATCGGCAATCAGCTCAAACGGTGATTGGGATTTGGGCGGTTGAATGTCTAACAGATGGAGTACATGGCGGAGATCGTCAATAATCTTGGCTACACCCCCTTCGTACACTTCATTGATCGTATCTTGCGAAACGCCGGCAAAGCCGTGGGCTATCACGCTCTGATTGCGCAACTCGGCAAGACGGTCAAGCTGGTCAAGGCGCGCTTTGACGCCGGCGAGGCGCTCACGATCTTTTTTGCTGGCAAACGGTGTACCATCGGTGCGCAAGCCGCTGTTGATGATGAACTCAAGCATCGCCTGCATCACCGGACGGTTTGGCCCGTCACGATAGCGTAATGGCTGATTATCAATCGTCTTCTGTTCAAGGTACTGGTGAAGATGTGGATTGCCGTCGATCTGAGCAAGATAGGAGGCCAGGTTCGCCTCACGCACTGCTTTGCTCATATCGGTCGGCAAACCGAGGTGGCGTTCGACCACAAACCGCAGCACTCCCTCTTGAAACCGGAAGATGCGACCCAGCATATCAGCGTAGCGCCCGTTGTGGGCAGCAATCTCGGCGCTATAGGCCACCTCACGGAGGAGTGCCGCCGAGTCTTTATTGTTGATCAAGGGTAGCAGATCATCGTACAACCTAGCGCAGAGATCGCGCAACTCACCACTCGCCCACCGTTCCGCCAATGCAATCGCATGCTGCGCGCGGTGAAAATCGAAGGCTTCGCGATAAACGGCATACTCCAGCAGATAGATGATCGCCTCCGACATCTTCGCGCTACGCGCACTGAGCAAGGCCGCCGGAAAATTGCGGCGTTTGAGCGCCTCCATTGCATTGACGCGCTGAAACGATTCTTGTAGCTTCTCACCGATACGTAGCTCGGTAACGCGCCCCCCTTCCGGTGGATAGATGAACCGACAACGATCAGCGTAAGCAATACTAGCTTGCAGTTGGAGGGCAAAGTTGCAGGCGGGAATCCCACCGGCAGTGAGCACGTAACAAGTACTTACTTCCGGCTTGTTATGCCGCGCTACCAGACCGGCATAGGCTTCAAACACCTCGTCGTAGATACTTGGGTTGATATCGGCCCCATGCGTGCCTTCAATCCGCTCCGGGCGCGCCTCGACGATCCAGTCGGCAAACTGCTCACGCACCAGGCGAGCGGCAATATGGGCAAACCAGATCGTGTCTTTGTCACGCAGACTCACGCCAAAGCGATCCGGTCGGTTCGTTTCCAGGCGTTCGGGTTGGTCGGTGTAAAAGCAGATCAGGCGCGCCGGTTCATTGGAATACCGATTGCGGATGTACTCCAAGCACGGCGTAATGATCGGCAACTCAAACCGATGCGCGGTGAACTCTTCCCAGAGCTGCTGCCCTTCGGGTCGCGGACGGGAAGGTCGTTGACCGTCGGCAATCAGGTCACTGTTCCCGATATTGCACAGGATCAAGATGGTCATTGCGCTGCTCCTCTCAGTCACCAATGGTGATACACACCCATCCCAACGGCAACAAAGCCTGTTTGTTACGCACGATCACTTTGCGGGTAGCCGGAAAGACATCACCGGCGCGGAAGCGCTCCGAACGCTGGCGGTTGAGTTTCATGTTGTATTGTTTCACCGCCTGCACGAACTGTTCTTCACGTTGAGGGGTATCGCGTAGCCGGTCGGCGAGGGTCTTCGATTGCCATCCAGCCCCCCAGCCGATTGGGGTGAGAAAGGCATTCGTACCGTCGAGCTGATCGAGGCGTGATCTGAGGTCGGCGTAGAACTTGCTCAGGTTAGCTGCGTCAGCGCGGCCACTGAAGTAGCGTTGCTCGGACTCGATCAAAGCTCTCGCCCGCTGCCGTCCCCACGCAGCGATCTGCGCCGGTTGCAGGTATGTCGCCCACTCACCAAAATCGATGATCTGGCGAGCGATGTTGCTCTGGAACGGGAACTGCTCGATCTGCATCACCGCCGTAAGAGTAACCCCGGCAGGAATGGCCTCGACCGTGATCGGTGATCCTTTGGGAAAGACTCGCACCTGTAAGAGCACCGGGGCTTGTGCAAGCGGTCGGCTATCGCCAATATGCATGGTGCGCAGTACGTCGAGCAGAAGTGCGTGGCTCACCCGCTTCCCGTCTTGCTGTTGGCGTCCATGAAAGATTGCCCGCTCGATCTGAGCGGCAGCTTTACGATTGTCTTTCTCATTGGTGAAGGTCAGCAGTTGCTGTGCTGCGCGGGTCGGTGCTAAGGCCCACGCCAAGACGGTGCGCAACGCTCCTTTGAGCGAAGAACCGGACACATAGAGGCGGTCGGTTACATCTTTGACACAGGCCAGAATCTCACTCCGTCCGGTTTTGACTTCGGGCGTACCGGTGTAGCTATAGCGGACAATCGGTGAGTCGGCGGTGAAATCGGCAGTGGTCAGCAATTTGCTCGTCAGAAGATCGCTCACACCGCTGTTAGCCAACAATTCCAGTGGTACCGCCGGCCCCTGGCCGCCGGTAGCTTCAAACTCCTCCCATTCGGCGCGTAATTTGTCAAATTCCTGTTTGATCTTCTCCGCCTCGGTCTTCAGCCGCTGTTTTTCTTTCTCGGCTTTGCGCGGATCACGCGGCGGCGATTGATCAAACTGCTTGATTTCGTTCATATTTTGCTGTTTGCGCCGTTCCAACCGTTCCTTACGCTCCATCAATCTGGCGCGCTGCTGTTCAGGCGAAGGCTGCTGACCGACCCACCGCTGCAGCGCCAGCTCAAGCGCGGCATTGCTATTGATGACGTAGGTCGTCTTGGCGTTCGGATCGACGTAAAAATCGACCTCCTCATACAAGCGCTCGCCACTCAAGATGCAGAGTGGGCTGATCGTTTCGATCTGCAAGCGATACACACGATTAGGTGCAGGCATAGGGTTCCTCTCTAGCGTACCGACAACCGACAACGATGGTTGTCATGGGCAGACGCCCGCCTTAGCTCTCGAATGACACTTCCGGCACCGGTACAGCCAACGCCATGCCGCTCCGATAAATCGGATGTGCTACCGTATCGTCGGGCCGTACATCAATGATGTGCCCGTGGGGGAGTTGTCCATCGTTGATCGCCAACACCGATCCTTCGCTCACCATCATGACCGTTTGGCGTCGGTAGGTCATGCCGTTGGCCGCCAGAAACCAACCGCTGCTGGAGACCAACTGATAGGTCGAGCGCGGATCGCGAACCAACGCCAGCTCGGCGGGCGTCGGCAGGTAACGCGAGAGCAAGACGGCGTGACGATGCGGTGTGGGGAAGTCGATGGTGAGCGTGCTACGCTGCCACGCAAACACACCGTAGCCGTAAGTTCGCTTCCCACCCAACCCACTCTCGCCGAGCAGAGTCAACAATCGCTCAAAGACGGGTTGGGCGGCGGGATCGTGAAACGCGACCAGTACGTGCAGTCCCACCGCCGATGCAAAGACGACCCGCCCCACTTCGTAATACGCCGACGCTGCACTAAGCCGGTCAAGCGTCACGTGCGGGGTTGCTTCGATCTGCCAGAGCGGGGTGACTTTCAGCCGTTTGCGCCACGCCTCGTCACTCTCGTTGGCAGCCGGACGCCACGGCGTTGGCAAGCGGCGCGCCTCGGCTTCAGTTAGCCAGACTTTGCCTTGTTGGAGCGCGATAATTGTCGCCGGCAACGCCTCACCACAACAGACGGCGGTAAACAACGCCGGTGAGAGATAGCGCAGTTTCTTCAACTGCTTCGCCTGCACCGTAGCCGTCTCGGCGAGACGCAACGGCAACAGTGGTCGCGGTAGCAATGGTAGCTCACCGATGGCCGGAAACAATGAACTATGGCAGAGTGGGGGTATACCGGTGACAAACGGCTGCACCCACGCCGGTACGGCATCATCGCCAACCTCGACCATACTCAGCGCCGCTTGCACCACCAGCGCGGCGAACAGTGAATCGGAAGCGAGTGTCTCGCTCGTCTCTTCCAGCCCAATCCCCTGCCGTCCGAAGTGGAAGGTGAGGGTTGCGGTGCTGTGCGGAGGGACAAGCCGATAGACGGTAAAGGTTGGCATACGCTTACTCCGCAAAGATTCCCTGTAAGCGCTTGACCACCTGTTCACGATCCAGCTCACGCAGCGAAGTGGCCTGCGCCACGTTTTGCGGCGCGCTGATGCTGCCGGCTTTCAACCGACGCGCCATGATGTTTACGTCACACAGGCGAATGTGGCCGTTGCCACGCGATCCCATTCCGCCCAGATAATCCTCTTCCAGATAGGTAAACGCTTCGAGTAACGTACCGAACAGCGCCACCACTTCGCTCACCTGCTCACCGTTACCGACGTAGACACTATAGACTGCCTCTGCCGGGCCAAAGACCGCTCCCGCCGGGACACGCTCGATCTGACGCGGTGCTGCCGCCGATGTCACCCGGTCAATCGCTGCCTCCCATTTCACTTCGGTGTAGGGCAGATCGGTGCGTAACTGACGCAACTCCTTTTCCGATTCTTCGGTCAGCGGTACATCGCGCATCGCCAGGCGGGTTGGTACACTGATGGTCAATTCTTTGTAACTAGGCAAGGTACCAAACACGCCGGCAATCGGGCGATAACGCTGATATTCCTCCTCGTTGGTTGGCACATGTACGAAGACCCCATCGTTGACGCGGAAGGTTTGCGGTGCGCCGTAGACCTTTTCCAACAACGAACGTAACTTACCCTTCAGCGATGAGCCGGGAATATAAGGCTGATTGGTGCGTGGGTTGCGGATCACGGGCTTATCCAAGCCCCCAATCTCAAGTCCACCGGCAGCGCCACCGATATGGAGACCGGTCAGGAGTTCGATGTTGGCGCGAAAGATGATGCGACCGTGTAACGTAACCGAGCGTGTCATGGTTGCGACCTCCTCATCACTAATTGGTGCGACCGCCGTAGAAACGGTGGTAAGCGAGAATAGCCTCGAACAGATCGACGAACGAATGAAACCGTTCGACATCATCACCAATCAGGTCAATGGCTGCTGAGAGCGTCTCGACCAAGTCCTTCAACGCTTGATTGTTACCGAAGCGTCCGACCTGATACGCCATCTTTGGTTTGAGCATGAGTAAACGGCGCTGAACGGAAGGCGGTAGCTTCTCGGTACCAACCCGCACCTCTTGCTCAATCGAGCGGACCTCACCAAAAATGTTGCGGATCTGCGAGGTGGTCAAATTCTTCTCCTTCAATGCTTTGCCTAGCCGATCTGCTTCTTTGACCAGCAAATTGATTGCCTCGGGAGTATTGTCACCAAGGATCGTTTTCAGCTTTTCCGGGCTGATTGGCATCCGCTCGCGTTGCTCACCCGACGACGAATGATTCACCATGAACGACCTCCTTTGCTGTTCCTAACGACACACCAACGATAACTTCCCAGTCTCACCGCCGCGTATCACGCCCGCGGAGTATCAACTGTGCCCACCGCGCCGCTAACCCGGCGGGAATGATGGTGCGGGACGCAATCCCTTCGCTGCTGAGTAACTGCTCGCGCAGGGCTTCGATCCGCGGACGTAGATCACCCGACCGTTCGGCGAGGCGGGTCAGTTGGTACGCACCCTGCCACACCCACGGCCCGACGAGAAGCTGCACCTGACCACTCCGATTAAACCGCTGGCGGGCACGGACGGCCAGCGCTTGGATCGTCATGAGCAAGCTGCGCGGCGCACCACTTTCAATCACATCGATCAGCTCATCTTTCAGGGTGGCAGCCTGTTCAAATTCCATCCAGCTCAACGTCTGTCCCAAAAACGTAATCGCATCCTTGCTCCGCCCATCAGGATGTTCGTAGGATTTGGCTGCTTCCAACGCAGTGCCGGCATCTTCTGCCGCCTGATAGAGCGGATAACCGGCCTGATGCAAGGTAATTCCGGCCGAGACCGTCACCGCACCGCCGGCGTAGCGGATAAAGTCGGCGCGAATAGTGCGGGCCAGTTCGGGCAACACGTGCCACGATCCGACCAAAAACAGATCGTCGCCACCACTGTAAACAGCATAGATCCCACCCTGACCCTGGCTTTGTTCATTAACCTGGCGACAGAGTTCGCCAACCCAACCTTCAAAAAAGCGACTCAGCGCACTACTGAGCGCAGCAGTCACCGCTAAACCGGCCAACCCGGCGGGGCGCTGTAACCCGCGCCCAAACAAATCACCAAGGTTATCCACGTCCATTCGCAAGACGGCAATCCGGCGAATACCTTTGCTCTGGTCGGCCAACAAGTTGAACGGGGCAACATCGCCGGTACGGAGTTCCTCGGCTTGCTCCGGATCAAGCTCACGGTAACGCGACAGATCGGCATCTTGCAAACGGTAGGCTTCGGCCACTAGATAACGCTGACCGATCAAAATCGCTTGCTTCGGTTCGGATGGCACCACCTCGTCGGTCAATGCCAATGCACGCCGCTTGGCAACCGGCAAGCGAACCTGTTCTGTCAGTTCGTAATTCACCCCCAATTTGCTCACCACACTGCGCCACGTCGCCCCAGACACCGCCGACGCCTGGGGATCGACCAACAGCACAGCAGCACGGGTCAGTTGCCGCCCCAAATCGGCTAACGACTCGCCGAGCGGATCGGGAGCTTCCTTGCCATCGCTGCGCGGCGGTCGTGGTGGGCGCGGTTGGAAGATACGGGCAAACGATGCATCGTCCAACGCTGCAAACCGTCGTCGCTTGTCGGTGTCAATCGCGCGCATCAACTCGTGCCACGTTTGCTCACTGTACTGATCAGGGTTAAACGGCGCGGTTGCACCGAGCGCCACATAGAGCACACCACGATGGTGTTCAAGCAGCACCTGCCCCAATTCGCGCCGCCAAGCCAACACCTCATTGGCGAAACGTCCCGGCAGCACGGCATAGAACTGACCACCACCGGCATACAGCAGATTACAGAGCGGCATCCCGCTCTTGTGCAAGACCCATTGCGCGCAGGCATCGGTAAGCAACTGCAAATACAGTGAACGCCCGCGCAACTGACGTGCCGCGCCTTCCGCCGGAATACTGTAGAGAAACTCTTGCAACCCAGACAGATCACCGCCGAGCAGACAGATCTGCTGTTGTGCATCATCGGTCAACGCCGCCGCGACGGCTGCATGCAGCCGCGCAAGATCGTAGAGTGACACTGTCGCCAGTGGTGATGGCCAGGCCGATCCGTAGCGTTGCAGCGCGTTCAGGAGCAGTTCGAGGCGGTTGGCCGGATCGGTGGCCTGTGCTGCTGTAGCGAGCCCAGTACGTAAGCCATCGCGCAGTGCAGCCGTAGGCGTAGCCGGTTGCGCCCTCGGAAAAAGCGCATCAGCGTTACACTGCAAGACCGTCGGTGGTTGCCAGGCCGACGGCGGTGCTTGACCGACCAATCGGGTGAAGACATTTGCCAGGTGATCCGGCAACGGTGGCCACTGCACCTGTGGCGACTGACCGGCGATCTGCCACGCGGTTGCTACCAGATCGGGCGAGACGGTTATGGTTTCGCCCACGGCAGCAGCCACCCACGCCTGCAATACGTGCGCCGCCGTGGCAACCGGATCGGTTGGGTGGGAAGTGGTCATAGGCTTATGCTCCATAATTCAGATCGACGCCGCGACCAACAACAAAACGATCACGTGTATTGTAGCAAATAGGTATATCACAAATGTGAACTTATCTCGCCATTTGAGAAGAAATTTTCGATGAGATGTGAAGGGAACGACACCGTAGGAAAGTCAATCGAGTTGTCCGATCTGCGTTTCTCTAGGCAGATCGGACAAGCGGGTATGAGCCTACAGAAGATCAGCGTATGCAGGAATATGCGTACCGGCATATCCAGCTTTTCGACAGGTGCTCAATCCTCATCACCTTGCCCAAAAACCAAGCGACCTGCCGATTGACGACCGGTCAGACGGTTGATCAACGCCGGTAGGTAGGGCAAAACGAGAGCAACCATCGCTGCCAACAGCAAACCAAACGACAGCGGTCGGGTCACAAACACACTCACGTCACCCTGACTAATCGCGAGGGCGCGGCGGAACTGTGCTTCGGCCAACGGTAGTAAAATCAGACCTAAAATCGCCGGTCCGACCGGAATCCGAAACCGACGCATCCAAAAGCCGATGACACCGATCACGTACATGCTGACGACATCAACAAAGCTGTTGGCCATACTGTAAACGCCTAGCGTGCCGAAGACGAGAATACCGCTGTACAAAAGAGGGCGCGGAATGGTCAAAATCTTGACCCAAATCCGGATCAGCGGCAAATTGAGGATGAGCAGCATGACATTGCCGATGTACAGACTGGCGATCAGCGTCCATACCAGATCAGGCGCTTTTTGAAACAAGAGCGGCCCGGGCTGGAGGTTATAGATTTGAAACGCAGCCAGCAGGATGGCAGCAGTAGCCGAGGTCGGCAAGCCGAGGGTCAACAACGGCACCAGCACACCGGAAAACGCAGCATTGTTCGCCGCTTCCGGGCCAGCTACTCCCTCGATAGCACCCCGGCCCCACTCATCTTTATACTTCGAGAGTCGTTTCTCCACCGTGTAGCTGAGAAAGGTCGGAATCTCGGCCCCACCGGCAGGCAAGGCACCGAGCGGAAAGCCGATCAGCGCACCGCGCAACCATGCCGGCCACGACCGCCGCCACTCTTCTCGGGTCATACCCACCGACGAACGCACGCCCAGTACTTCAGCTTGCGTTTGACGCAGTTGGGAAGCGACGTACAGTGCCTCACCGACAGCAAACAGGCCAACCGCCACCACCACAACATCAATGCCATCGAGCAGCTCGACGATCCCAAACGTAAACCGAACCTGCCCGGAGAGGACATCAATTCCGATTAGCCCGAAAAAGAGACCGATGAAGAGGCTAATCATGCCGCGAATAATCGACGAACCGACCAGCGCCGTCACACTCACGAAAGCCAAAACGGTCAGTGCAAAATAATCGGCCGGCTGGAAGAGCAACGCAACTCGGGCCAACGCCGGAGCCGCAAAGGTTAGGAGGATGGTAGAGAGGGTACCGGCCACAAACGAACCGATTGCCGCTGTCGCTAATGCGGCACCTGCTCGTCCGGCCTTTGCCATCGCAAAACCCTCGAAGGTCGTCGCCACCGACGCCGATTCACCCGGCGTATTGAGCAGAATCGACGTAGTTGACCCACCATACATACCACCGTAATAAATCCCGGCGAACATAATTAACGCGCCGGTTGGATCAAAATTGTAGGTAACCGGCAACAGTAACGCCACTGTCAGCGCAGGTCCGATCCCCGGCAACACACCGACTGCCGTCCCGATGGTGACGCCAATCGCAGCCAATACCAGATATTGTGGGGTCAAGGCATTGACAAAACCGGTCAAAAGCTGGCTAACGACATCCACAGTTGTATCCTACAACAAGCCGCTGAGGATTCCGGCGGGCAGGCGAATACCGAGAAGGCGGGTAAATGCGAGGTAGACGATCAGACCGATAGCCAAACCGACCAGCACATCACGTCGCCAATGCGTACTCCCCAAGACTCGACTGCTCAGAGGGAAGAAGAGGGTAGTTGCCACCACATAGCCAAGTGGCCACAGCACAGCAGCATATCCGACAAGAACGCCGAGCAATACTAAGGTAATCGGCCAATCGGTGCTAGCCTCCTCGGCAGTCACTTCGGCGATCAAGTCGTGGTCTGGCGCAACCGTCACCCGTATGAAGAACAATGCGCCAAACAACAAACATCCGATCCCGATAATCGTCGGAAACACCCGCGGGCCGACTACCGTAAAACCGGAACTTTCACCAATCTGCGGGGTCTGAGCGAGAACAACCCCGCCCAGGCCCATTACAACAACTGCGGCCAGCCGCAACCAGAGCAACGCGCGTTGTTGGTGATTCATTGGACAAGACCGAGATCGCGGAGAACCGCACCGATACGAGTAATTTCGTTGTTCAAAAAGGCACTAAACTCATCACCGGTACGGAAGAAGTCGGTCCAACCGTTGTTCTTCAGCGCATCTTGCCACTCTTTACTGGCACGCATCTTTTCGAGCGCAGCAATAATCGCAGCACGCTGCGCGGGAGTCAACTCAGGCGCACCAAACACAGCTCGCCAATTCATCAGTGCTACATCAACCCCCGCTTCTTTGAGAGTCGGTACATCGAGACCGGCGATGCGCTGTTCGCTTGAAACCGCCAGCATCCGCATCGTTCCGGCAGCGACTTGCTCGGCAAACTCAGAGACACCAGACACACCGGCGGTGACGGCGCCAGAGAGGATTGCGGCAGTCACTTCGCCACCTCCCGAATAGGCAATGTAGTTAATCTGATTGGGAGCCACACCGACCGCCTTCGCAATCAGACCGACCAGAATATGATCGGTGCCACCTGCCGAACCACCACCCCACGAAATTGCCGTCGGATTCGCCTTAAAATCGGCGATCAGTTCTTGCAGCGTCTGATACTTTGAATCGGCGGGAACCACAATCGCTTCCGCCTCCGCCGTCAGCAGGGCGAGGGGCGTCACCTGTGAGAGATTGACCGGTGCTTTGTTAGTCTGGATCGCACCGACCATCACTAACCCACCAACCATTAGTTCGTGCGGTTTACCTTTGGCTTCGTTGACAAACTGCGCCAGCCCGATCGTACCACCGGCACCGCTCACGTTATACACCTGCACCGTTTGGCCGGTTGTTGCAGTGAGCGCAGTCTGCATAGCCCGCGCCGTGCTATCCCAACCACCACCAGGCGAAGCCGGAGCCATGATGTTAATCGGTTGGGTTGGGAACTGCTCTGTAGAGGTGGTAGTTTGATTGGCACACGCACTGAGCAGCACTGCAATGAGGATGAGTGTGGGGAAGAAACGCTGCATTGCCGATCCTTTCTATGTACCTTCGTTGATGGGAGTTGGTCGGTATTATAGTCTGAACTGCGATCAGCGTCAATTACTACGCCGATTGCGCTGGTCAATGCCCTCCCATCCAACAGCAGAAGGCGAGCGCCGGCTCTGCCACACGCTCGCCTTCCCCTTCACAGCCGGCCTACGGCAGCGGATCAAAATCCCGCCGCGTACCATCGGTATATAGAATACTTTCCACTGCGAAGCTGGCCGTCATATCGTTTAAGCTGGTCGCCAATACCCACTGATCTTCCTTCCTAAACCGATTAAAGTGAAAACCCGATCCCTTTTCGACAAACACTTGACCAGGTTGGAGTGGCTCATTGATAGTCCAGCCGATGTACATCTGGGGTTCGCCGAACAGATCTTGCAAAATAAGCGTCCCTTTGATCGCACGCGCCGGTTTATCTAACCCAGCAGCCGTAAACTCAATATCAAACCAGATATACTCTTGGATATCGGTGTCATCAAACCGCTTATCCAACAATCGAACCGATATGATCTCCTTGCGAACATCACTTGGGAGCATATCGGACGGGATCGAAGCGGGATCCACCGACGTTGGCACGGTCGCCGGGGTAGTAGCACCGGTGTTCTGGAGTGAAATGGTGGGAACGGCAAGCCCATATTTGGCCGCTACGTATTGCTGTCGCAGCATCGCCAGCGTTTGCTCATGGGTAGCAACCGTTGCATTTGTAACTGCCGCAATCAGACCACCACTATACTTGGCGGCTTCCGCACGCGCTGCCGCAAGATCAGCTTCCAGTTTCGTCATTTCTTCTGCCAATCGCGCGGCAAGTTCAGGATCGGGATTGGTTCCGGTCATAGTCATCTCTATCGGTACCCCGGCCTCGATGGCGTGGATCCGCTGTTGAATCAGTGCCTCGGTCGTTTTCAAAATCTCTAGCCTGGCTTCGATCAATGCCTTCACCAGACCACCGGCGAGTTTGGCGTTCGCCGTTTCAGCCGAGGTAATATCCGCACGCACCCGTTCGAGTTCCGCCTGCAGATCGGCGACTTGCTGTTGTTCCTCCGGCGAGAGGGTGCGGGTGCCACCGGCGCTCTTCGCTTCGGCTGAAGCAAGCTCCGCACGCACCCGTTCGAGTTCCGCCTGCAGATCGGCGACTTGCTGTTGTTCCTCCGGCGAGAGGGTGCGGGTGCAAGCGGTCATAGTTATGGCGACGAGGAACAAAACCAGCATGAAACGAATACGATACATTGAAACCTCCCTTGGCAACTGCGATAACGACACGTAGATGGTTCCTACAGCGAGAGACGGTGCGCGTGTTTGGGTCAGTACAACCTCCTAACGATACCGTCGATCCGCTAGAACTTAGTATAGCAGAAAGATTGTTCACAAATGTGGATATTCAAACCCATTTTTACACCGAGTTCGCAAGTTGTGCGTAAACTCGGTGTACGGCGTAACCGAACGTGGACAGAACCTACCAATATACACGCCGTGGTGCCGCTGCGTTATGCATCACTCCGTAACCGGTTCAAAGCGGGCTTGGAAGAAGCGCAGGTAACGCGGCTCATATAGGCAGCTCTCACTCTCCTCGCCCACTCCCCCACCGCGGGAGAGGGGGAGTCCGTTGCCCTTCGGGGGGGGGGGACACGGCGATGCCGTGCCCCTACGGGCGGCACCCGTTGCGTTGCGTTAAACACCTTTGCGCCTTTGCGCTTAACGCCTTACACAATACCCGTCGGTACCAGATGCCAGTAGGCCCGGTTGAGTAGCGCCTTCTCGTAATGGTAGTAGGCGCTTGGCTTAGGCGGCTGCGGCGGATGGGTGTAGTCGAAGACGAGTTGGGTCGCTTGGCCGCGCCCGGTCTCAAGGAAGCACATCACCTGCCCTTGGTAGCGCTCATCGCTCGGCTTGCCCTTAATCTCGCCGGCAATACGGTGGGCGATTACCTTCGCCTCAAAGTGGGCCGCAGCACCACTCTTACTCACCGGCAGATCGGTCGCATCACCCAAGCCGTAGATATACGGAAACTGCTTGTGCTGGAGCGTTTCGCGGTCGGTGGGCAGCCAACCCTGCCCATCACCAAGCCCCGAATCCATGACAATCTTCGCCCCGCGGTGCGGCGGCACCAACACCAGCAGATCGTAAGGCAGGGTCGTGCCCTCCAATGACGAGACTGTCCGCTCAACTGGGTCAATCGATTCGGGATTAAAGAAGAGCTCGTAGTTAATCCCGCGCTCTTCTAACATCGGCGTGACAAAGGTCGCAACACTCGCAATGGTAAAGACACGACCGATTGGCGAGAGGTACGTAATCTCGGTCTTTTCACGCAACCCGCGTTTGCGCAGCTCATCCTCCAACAAAAAGGTGAACTCCAGCGGGGCAGGCGGGCACTTGTAGGGAATATCAGCCACGCCGATCACCACCTTGCCGCCGGTAAACTCACGCAACGCGGCGTGCAGACGCAACGCTGCCTCAGCGCTATAGAAATGATGGGCACCTTCGCGATAACCGGGCACCGCATCGGGATCAAGCCGGGCGCCGGTCGAGATAATCAGGTAGTCGAACGGCAACTGCGCACCATCGGCCATCTCAACATAGCGTTCATTTGGTTCAATTCGCACCGCATCACCGATCACCAAATCAACCGAACGACGCAACAGCGAACGTTCGTTCCGCTCCCAACGCTCCGGCGGCGCACCACCAAACGGCACGTATAACCAGCCGGGCTGATAGACATGCTTCCCGGTGCGGTCGATCAATGTAATTTGCGCTTGCTTGCGCGTCAATTGGCCGGCGAGCAAGTTGGCGACTAACGTGCCGCCTACCCCGCCGCCCAACACCACAATCTGTTTGACTGCCATAGTCTTTACCTTCTGCGTACTGGGCAAACCCAACACGAACCTTGCGCCGTCCACACGGGGCGTACCCAGAACGAAACTCAAACGCAACGACGGACAGGGTAACAGGCTGTCATGATTCGGAGTCGTTACGCATCGCCCCCATGGCGTCGTTGCGTTGACCTCTGCGCATCTTGGCGGCCTAAGTTAGCGCGTCTTACGCACGATAAAGCGGGTATATCCCTGCTCTGGGAATGCGCCGATAAACTCGTGACCGGCCTTCTCCACCCAAATTGGAATATCTTTGGCTGAGCCGGGGTCACTGGAGAGGACTGCTACGACCGAGCCAACCGGTACACTCTTGATCCCACGGATCAGTTCCATCATTGGACCGGGACAATGGCTGCCGCGAGCGTCAATCTCTTTGTCAATCGTGATGTTAGGGGGTGTCATAGTTGTCTCCTGTTGGTCAACGCTGACCGAATTGATTCCTTGTGACAACTATAGCATCCCTACTTCGCTTTAAACAGAAAGAAGCGACAACATATTTTGTACAGGTAGCAACCGTTGCTGCCGATGCAACTCACGCTTCAACCGAACTGGCCTTATCGCTGTGCTTAACTATCTACAGTGCAGATCATGCCGTTTAGCGTAAACTGTGACGGTCGCGGATTGACGCCAGTATGCCGGAGGTTAAACCCGAACTGTTGCTGTGCACCGGGAGCAAGTGCGCGGTTCCAATCGACATGCGCAGCACTGACATCGCGTCCGACTTGCGTAATCACCGCATTCCAGAAATCGGTTACCATCTGTTGCCCATCGGGAAATTGCCATGCCAGTGTCCACCCATCAATCGCAAGTAATCCGGTATTCGTGATGACGACTGTGATCGTTGCCCCATCGTTCCACGCCTGTTGCACACGATACATAACCCGGCATCCTGCCGAATCGACCGGGGGTAGCGTTGAAGTCGGTAGGATAGTTGGGGCTGGAGTCGGCGTCGATATGCTCTGCCCGCCACTACCAACAATCAGTGGTATGTAGACGTATCGTTCGGTAACTGGGGGCGGTAGAATTGCACCGCCTGGTTCTGTTCCCCAAATGCGCGTCCCATCCTCGTACAAACTGATTGTCGTCGCTTTGATCAGATTGCCCGACGTCGTTGCGTGCAAATCGCGATACGACCAATCATTACTTGGATCCCACTGTTTGCTGCTCGTCAGCCGAAACTGGACTTCTTTTCGATAATGATCGGCGCCGCCGGGATAGATGCTAACTCCGACACAATCGATGATGACCGCATACACCGTATCGGTATACTGGATCGGCGATGAGACACTGCGACACTGATTACGCGGTACACTGATGGTAATATCCTCCGGGCGGGTATCACCATCAAGCGTAAAGAAGTAGCGCATCGTTAATCGGTCAATTACGCGAGCCGGCCAACCTGATTTATTGATAATAAAGGCTTTTATCTCGGTGAAATTTGGGCCACTCGCATTGACGGCGGCTTGCACGTAGACTTCATCATCATCAGGCGGAAGATCCGGAGGAGGAAAGCTAGTAAGCGGTTCGCCACCGAACAGTGAGTACATACGCGCTAATGCACCGGTCAAGCCGGCATTATAGTCGGTAGCGACTTCATTCATGATATAGTCGCTGCGGACATCACGGTACTGGTCGTCGGGCAGAGCCGGTCCACCAACAAGAGCGCCATAGAGTATGTGACGCTGATACGGTGGTTGATCAATTGAGTCGAGCCATGATCCGTGTGCCGTGCGGTGATGCGGGTTTTGGGGCGGGCAATTGCCGAACCCGACCATATAACTACACCCACGTGGATTATCACCGAGAATGTAGTTGATCTGGCGAATGGCAAAATCGCGATAGCGCGCGATCTTCTGCTCCTCGCCGTAATTGGTGGCTAGCCAATCGGCATAGATGAACGCGAGAAATGCCGTGTTCGCTGTGTACCGCAGCGATCCCCATTGACTTAGCCACGCTTGCCCACCCGGACTATAGGTAATCCGTGTACCGTCGGCGCCATGCTCGGTACCGCCGACCGTCCACCAATTGAGCCATCGCTCAACATTGGCGCGATAAGTTGGTTGACCGGTCAATTGAGCTAACAAGATGTAGCTGCCATACGATTTATCATCCCAATTGTGCGTCCATTTATATTGACCACTGAGCTGAGTTGCATACTGTTGCGCTTTGCTCAAGTATGTTGACTCTCCCGTCGCGCGATACAACCATGCCGCACTCCAGACTAGTTCGTCCTGATAGCCGCTCCACGAGTTGTAAAATGCTGCTGCATTTTGAATACAATCGCTATACTTCCCGCGATACGTATCGGCAAAGGTGTAGAGTTGACGCGCATGAGTAAGCATCTGTTCGGCATAATCAGGATCGGTCGGGCGAAAGGCGATGGCCGCGGCAGCTAAGGCTGCTGCCGTCTCGGCGGCGAGATCAGAACCGGGGCAGTCAGCGGTGATTTTGTATGTCGGTCGTGGCATCGGCATCACTTCAGCCGGCCCCCACCACGCATGATCGAGATGACCGTCACCCACCTGTCCATAGAATTCAAATGGCCCTGTGTGGGCTTTGATGAAATAATCAGTCGCCCAGCGCAGATTGGCTAGGATATCGTCGAGCAGGCCAGCTTGTTCGTAGACCTGCCGATATTCGACCACACCCCATGCCAGCAGCGTAGTCGAGGCCGCCATCGGAAACCCGAACTTCACATGGTCGCCTGCATCATACCAGCCACCGGTCAGGTCAATGCCAACATCGGCGCCATCGTTCAGACCCGAATCACCACGCCACCGAACCCGATTATCGGGTGGTAAGTGACCGGAACGTTGGATTTCGTAGAAAAAGATCGACTTTTGCAACGCTTCGCCGTAATTAAATTGCGCGGCAGGCAGCACCATTGGCAGGGACGGGATCAATCCAAGTGTCCAGATAACGGCTGCGAAGAAGAGAATGGTGGAACGCATAGGCTAAAATGAATGCTACTGAGATGTACTGCGCAGTATGCTATCATAGCAAATCAATTTTACAGATGCAATAGTTATATGTCTATCTATCTTACCGCTCACTATCTTGATCCGAACCAAGACAACTGGTCGGCAACAATTGATCAGCTCTGGCAACTACTCGGCGCACCGCAAAATCCTGAGTTACTGCCACCCCACTTTGTCAAGAGTACCTTCCCCCGCATGGGAGGAATGGTAGCAACTATTCATGTTCATCAACGGCTTGCAGGGGTTGGGTTGCTCTTCCCGCGTGCTATTGCGGCTGACGGCACGCGCAGCTACACCCTGCGGCTCCACGAGTTCGATCAGCAATTAAACAACGACCTCCTCCGCGCCGCATTCCATCCCACACCGGTAATCATCTATCGACCTCGCGACGGACAAACCTTTGCCCCTGCCGCCCCCCGCCCCACCGGTATTTGGATCGGGCCGCCGCAAGCTGATGACTTGCCCGCAATTGCCGACCTGTACCGGGCAGTATGGAACAGCCAGCCCTACCCTGCTGACTTGTTTAGTACCGAATTCGGTGCTGCCACTACCCTCGTCGCTACCGTTGACGACCGACTCGTCGGGTTTCTCCTCGGCTTCTGGCGGTTTGGGGCCTTACCTGATACACCTGACGAACTCGCCATCGAATCGCAAGTAATGGCCGTCGATCCGGCCTACCGCACCTACGGCCTTGCCACACACTTGAAACGAGCACAAGCCCACGCTGCATTAGCGCACGGTGTCCGCTGTTTGCATTGGACGGTCGATCCCTTACAGTTACCGAATGCGTTACTTAACTTCAACCGCTTGCACGCCATCGCCACTGAGTTCGTGAGTGGCTATTACCCGGTCTTCAATGCCTTGAATCAGGTGATCGCCTCCCGCTTTATCATCACATGGCTCCCGGCCAGTACCTATGGCCGCGCCGGCCTAGTTGATGGCGGGGAGCGACCTGTACTGACCGACCTGCCGGGTGTAGCGATTCTCAACAACGGTCCACACCCACAACCTGCACCACCGCATCCACCGTTCATCGCCATTGCTATCCCCGCTGATTGGAGCGCACTGCAACATCGAGATCTGGCACTTGCCCACACATGGCGCACAACAACCGATGCTATTTTTACCGAATGGGTGGGATGGGAGCGGTATGTGATCTATACCGTCGCCTATGATGCGAGCGGCCAACCCTATTTGATCGGTAAACCGGCCGGATCGTGGATGTGGGAATAAGATTGCTGCATCACACAATTGACGAGCACCATCTATGGTTCTGACCGCGGTTCCGTTCGCATTGTCATCCACCAACAAGGTACCGACTATGAGCAGCGGTTCCGTAGAAGAGCACCGACTTAGGTAGCAGCTATTACCGGTTCTGCCGATTGTGGTATTGCTTAGCAGGGGTAGTCACCGGGGCTAGCCGATCGGTTAGCAACGCGCTCAACATCGGTGCAACACTATCCATAGATAATCCGCGTACCGCTCATCAATAATACACATAGCGTAGGTACAACCTGCTCCGTTGTTACCGGTGAAGGTGGATTGGTTCGATGCTACCGATGAGCAACCGATGATGCAGGAAGCAGTATTGGTTAAGGCACCGCTGTTCAGCATACCGATACCCACCAGCGTAGCAAGGTTGCGTTCGAGCATTCGTGCAACAATTACTGTTCCAGTCGGAGATCACCTTGAAACCCAATACGCAGCCTGTCGATCTGCCGAGCAGCAAGATTGGATCGTTGCCACTACAGAACCCGGATCATCCGACCGGGTAAAATACCGATGTGCGCGCCAATAAACATGGATTTTGGTTTCACCGCACACACTACCCAAAATAGTTCACACAAACGTGCGGCCCAATTGCGCGCACAATAGCAACGTTCAGGCCCGTCTTATCGACACCAGCGGTCCGGTAAAAACAAAAGATTGGACCGCGTTCCGCGCGTCACCGTTACCCTTCGCCCATCGGTACTGCTCTGCCTTCAGTCAGCCGAGTAGCCATCTTGCAATAGACTGTTCCGATGCCCGTTTACAATCACGTGAGGCTACTCACGGATCAACTATTGTAACGCCGCAGTCGTCAGTGCAGGACTGCATTCGGCCAACTTCTGTTCGTTGCACTGACGTGAAAACAGGTAGCGTCGGATAATCTCCAGATACGCTCACTTGGCGAAAAGCCGGCCAATTCCAACAATTCTATGCGGTTGAGCAGAGTTGATAGATGGTATCAACGCGATTGGTCGTACATCAGATTGAATCGAAAGGTTTTCGAGATAGCGATGAACATCAGCATAGTCGCTCCTGGGGACGAATGAGCGGAGAGCGAATTGCGTCATCGTGAAGAGATCTCTACTTTGCGTTAGTCAGATTTTGGTGTATACTGTTGGCGATGTTTGTGTATTCTATCGCAAACACGACACCGCTCCACCTGAGCCGTGCCGTCATACTGTGGATACTTGCCTTCTTGATCGGGCCATGGCCGGCGGTATCTTGCATTATTCATTGCCTCGTCATCACACCATCATCCGCCGGAGTTGAGCATTTTCTGTGCGACGCCCCCCATACTGGCAACCACCACGAAACACCGCCTCCGCCGGTGCGTTACGAACTGTGGTCATCTGCGCTGGTGCTCGTTAGCGGGGGCTTGTTGATCGTACAACGCTTCGTCAATACCCTGCCGGTAATCGTATCTTCCGCCGTTTATACCCCTGATCCGCCACCACCTCGCATGACGCTGTCCTAACTAACCCAGGCAGCAGCTGCACGAATTTGGTGCAGAGTTTGGTTGTTGGTACAGAAGTTCAGGAATTATCTTGCGAGGTGAAACCATGCGACGTCTATTTGCTATCGTGACCGCAACGTTATTGGCGGTGGCGCTCGCTGCTTGTGGCGCAGGGCAAAGTGGAACTCAGACCGGTGGAATTACCGTGCGCGATCCGTGGGTGCGCGCCACGATGATGAATATGGCTGGCGATCAGTCGGGCGCAATGGGCAATATGCAAGGCGGTATGCAGGCGACCCCAATGGCCGGGATGGACGATAGCCACAGCCATGGTAATGAGTATGGCAATATGGCCGTCAGTGCCGCGTACATGGTGCTTGTCAACAACGGTCCGGCCGATGCCATCGTGAAAGCCGAAAGCGATGTCGCTAAGACCGTCGAGCTGCACAACGTGTTTATGGAAAACAACGTGATGCAGATGCGTCAGGTTGAGGCGATTGAGGTACCGGCCAACGGTCAGGTTGAATTGAAGCCGGGGAGCTACCATGTGATGCTCATCGGGTTGAACCGCGATCTCAACGAGGGTGACGAAGTGACCATCAAGCTCATGACTCGCAGCGGTAAGACGATTGAGGTCAAAGCACCAGTGCGCAAGCCGTAGCTTAGGATATTGTCGGGGATTGTCTCTTGCCGCTCGCGGTAGTGTTCACCAACCTCTCTCCTCATTAGGGAAAAGACCTTTATTCGTGGAGGAGAGAGGATCGGGGAGAGGGTAAGTAACCCTCTCTCCCCTTTACAAAGAGCGAGGTGAGGGATGATCACGAGGAACATCAATTTGCAGGTGACAACTATGCAACGCTGGCTTTTCGGTTTTCTTACTCTTGTCGCTGCACTGATACTCAGTGGCTGCGGTGGATATGAATTTCGCGGCACCGTGCTCGAACCGCCCAACCCAGCACCTGAGTTACCGCTCACCGACCAGTTTGGGCGTGATTTTCGTCTCAGCGATTATCGTGGCAAGGTGGTACTCCTCTTTTTTGGCTTCACCCATTGTCCTGACATCTGTCCCACTGCCCTTGGCGACCTCAAACGGGTGATGGAGAAACTCGGTAACAATGCCGAGAAGGTACAGGTGGTGTTCGTATCGGTCGATCCCGAACGTGATACACCCGATCTGATGCAGCGCTACTTGGCCTCGTTTAACCCAACCTTCCTCGGGCTTAACGGTGATCGAGCCATTCTCGAACAGGCTTACAAGGATTATGGAGTAACAGTCATTCGTCGCGATCTGCCTAATTCGGGGTTAGGGTACACGATTGATCATTCCGGCTACATCTACGCCATCGACCAAGTTGGCAACTGGCGCCTCCTGTGGGCGCATGGGACACCGGTTGATGACATCGTCAGCGATGTGCAAGCATTATTACGCAACCCACCACGCTCGTAAGGTTAAGTGTTTAGGGAGTTATGATCACTGCATAATGCTCAATCGCTGGAGGTTCAGACGAGTCGTTCTGTTGCCATCACATTCATGATATTAAGGTTGCTCATGCGACGCGATGTTGATGCCACACAACTTAATCTTAGCCCAAGTGTGAGGGTAATCATCCTCCTGGTGACAATGACCATCATCGCTGTGGCCGGCATCTTTCTCTGGCAAGCGACTACGAACCGGCAACGCCAGTTGGTGTTTGAGATTCCTCCCGGCACAGCGGCCCGCCTTGCTGCCGGCGAAGAAGTGAAGGTTTTTCCCTCTACCATTGTGATCGATTTGCGCTATCATGATACGCTGATCATTCAAAATAACGATAGCGCCGAAGTTACAATCGGACCCTTCCGCATCGTGCCCGGTCAGCGTTTTGTGCAGCGTTATTGGAATCCGGGTACTTACGAGCTGATCTGTTCGGTGCATCAAGGTGAACAATTGCGGATTGAAGTGCGCTAACCGTACACAATACGTGATTGCGGGGTAGACACTTGTTGTCTGCCCCATCTTTAATTATCTGTGGTCAACACCCATAACGTTGCATAAGTTGCGGTACAATAAGCACGGTGCATTGTGGAAGTAACCTGCTCATTCGACTAGGGACGTCACTATGTTGACTTCGCACTGGCACGCCACCCTTGATCGCCCACCATTGCCGGCAATCGATCTGCCCTCTACAGCCGAAGTGGTCGTCGTCGGAGCCGGTGTGGTTGGTGCAACCACAGCCCTTTGGCTTGCCCGGGCTGGCCTGCGTCCGCTGGTGATTGACCGCTCTGGACCGGCAGCCGGCGCAACCGGTCATAACGGTGGTATTCTCGCTGCCGGTTTAGCCGAAAACTATCTGACCGCCACCGCCCGGTATGGGCACGACACAGCGCGCGCCCTCTACGCTCTGAGCTTGACCGGCCAACGTCTTATGGTGGAGTTGATCGAGCAAGAGCAGATCGACTGCGATCTCCGGCTTCACGGTAATCTGAACTTTGCCCTTGGCGAGGCACAGTTGTCAATTGCTGCTGCCACAGTAGCCAGCCTGCAAGCCGATGAGTTTCCGGCCACCCTCCTCGACCGCACCGCAGCCCAGGAATTTGTCCGTATTCCACTCGGTGCGGCAGTTTCCGGTGCCCGTTTCAATCCCGCTGCCGGTACCCTCCATTCCGGTAAACTCGTGTACGGCCTGCTCGCTGCTGCCCAGCGCTACGGTGCGCAAGTGAGTTGGGGGGCAACCTTACAACAGATTGTCACCGCAGATGGTAGCCTGCGCCTAATCACCGATCGCGGTACTATCACAACCCCGGCAGCGGTCATCGCGGTGAATGCGTGGAGTGGTGAGGTATTGCCGGAATTAGCCGCACACATTAAGCCGGTGCGCGGGCAAGTACTGTGTACCGTTCCAGTCGACCCCTTCATCGCGTGCGGGTTCGGTGCAAGCCTGACTGCCACCGGCGAATACGGCCAACAACTGCCCGGCGGTCAAGTCTTGTTCGGTGGTTGCCGCGCTATCGCTCCCAACCACGACGTTGGTGTCCCCCCCGGTGACGTCAGCCCGGATGTACAGAACGCGCTCGAGACCGGGTTGGGCCGTCTCTTCCCCACCCTTGCCGGTATCGCCATCGAACGGCGCTGGTCGGGACCAATGGCGTTCACCGCCGATTATGTACCAATTGTGACTCAACCTGCCCCCGGCCTATTCGCTATTGGCGGCTTCTCCGGCCACGGGATGCCGTTCGCAGCCATCGTTGGTCGCTACCTTGCCGAAGCTGCACAAACCGGTGTGCTATCGTCTGAGCTAGCACCGTTGAGCATCGAGCGGACGACGTTGTAGCCGGTTTCACCTGGCCTGTGGCAGGCACGCTGCCGCTCCTACCCCTATGGCCTGCGACAGCCACACTGCCGCTCCTACCCCCTATGGCCTGCAGCAGCCGCGCTGCCAATTCGTGCCTACTCTGGCCCTGTGACTCCCCAAACCCTACACACCACGCTCATACACGACCTGCCCACCGAGTATCGTCATCTCAACCCGAATCTCCTTTATTTCCTCCGCCGGACAGGCAAAAAAGTCGCGGTCGAGCACCGCCATATCGGCCAGCATACCGGGGGCGAGCGGCCCCTTCAAATGCTCTTCACGGGTTAGCCAAGCCCCAGCGACGGTGTAGGCATACAATGCCTCTTCCCGGCTGACCGCCTGATCAGGCGCGATCGGGGTGTCCTTCCAACTCTTGCGCGTCACCAACGCATACAGACCGATAAAGGGATTGAAATGCACCGTGCTCGGCACGTCGCTCGTCGCTACCACCCGAATACCCCGGTCGAGGTAGGTGCGCATTGGTTTGTAGCGCGCCGCTAGCTCAGGCCCGACATCGCGGAAGAGATCGTCGCCCTCGTAGTAGATGAAGGTGGGTTGGATGACAACCGCTAACCCATGCTGCGCCATGTGCTGCAAGCTCTCTTCGGTGGCGAAGTAGCCGTGGATCAGATTATGGCGGTGCTCACGCGGATGGGCCGCGATCACTTCGGCAAAAGCGCGGGCCGCTTCATGATGCGCTCGATCACCGATCGCATGAATGCCGATGTCCCACCCCAGGGTGTGACCACGGGTAAAAAACTCAACCAGCTCTTCGGGATCGAGCCGGTTGTAGTCGTACACTCGATCTTCACCTAGAAATGGCTGAAACATCCATGCTGTGTGCGAGGTCGTGCCGCCGTCAATCGCCATCTTAAGCGCACCGATCCGCAACCATTCGTCACCCAACCCACTCAGACCACCAAACGCTGCTGCGCGCGCTTCTAACTCGTCGCGCGTTTCACTTTCACGGAAGCCATGCCACGAAACCAGCAAGTTGGCCCGCACCGGCAACCGACCTGCTTGCCGCGCCGCTACATAGGCTCGGATCTCCCACGGTTGCAAGCCGGGGTCGAGGATACTGGTGATGCCATAGGAAAGGTAGGCTCTGCCGGCAGCCTCAAGCGCTTCGACACACTCGGCCTGCGTTGGCACTGGCAACAAGCGCCGACATAGTTCCTTAGCAGCAGCACGCAAATTCCCCGTTGGCGCACCATCAGCCTCACGCTCGATCTTACCTCCCACCGGATCAGGCGTCGCCGCCGTCACTCCAGCCAGCTCTAGCACTCGCGTGTTCACCACATCCATGTTGAAAAAACGCTTGAGCAAGACCAGGTGGGTCGTAGTCGCTGAATCGAGATCGTGGCGGTTCGGCAGCCGGCCCTCGCGAAAGAGCGACTCATTCCAGCCTTCGCCAACGATCCACTGGCCGGCAGGCGTATGCGCCGCCACTGCTCGCACTCGCTCGACCATCTCAGCGATCGATGTGCAATCGTCAAGCCCGATCCGACGCAGCTTCAAGCCCATCTCAAGCATATGGTTGTGTGCGTCGTTAATGCCGGGGATCACCGCCCGCCCGCCGAGGTCGATCCGGCGCGTCGCCGGCCCGGCCAGCGCCAAAACATCAGCGTCATCTCCTACCGCGACAATCCGGCCATCTTTGCAGGCAATCGCGCTGCACCGCGGCAACGCCGGGTTGAGCGTGTAGATCGTCGCGTTGTGCAGAATCAGGTCAGGAGCAAGATCACGGGCGAGCAGCATAGGGTACTCCTCATTTCTATCATCGCTAACATAATCGCATGTCATTGCGCAGAGGCGAATGCGGTTGTCATTACGAACGCCCACCTTTGTCAGTGCGAGGACGCGCAGCGCCCGAAGCAATCTCCTGCTCGGCGAACGGTGTGCGCTCAGGGCACGCTCCCGTGCTCGCGGGAGATTGCTTCGCCGCGCGGGGGCAGAGCGATGCTCTGCCCCTACGCGCGACGCGCAATGACAGATAGCGCGCGGTTCTTACCCCTCTCAGCCCGTCCCCTGCTGCAAAGTCGGACGGAACGCATAAGCGCAGGTGCGGTTGATGGCCTCGGAATAGGCTGTTGCACCCTCACCCTCTGCCCCGTTCCCACTGGTGTGGGTGCGGGGCGCTGCTAAGTTCCGCTTCTGCAAGACCTTGCCATCATCTGGCGGCTATCCCCACCCGCCGTGAGGTGGAGAGGTGCGCTCCAGCGTTCCGTGTCAACCGTGGCCTTCCCGTTGATACGGCAGATGTGCCGCCTCTCGCTCTTCTCCTAGGGAAGACGATCAAGACAACATGTTTGTGCCATTTGTGTCTTTTTGTGGCTATTCCCCTAATATCCTTCCGCCGCCACCATCGCCAGCGCAATCGCCCCCAGCACACCGGCGCGCACACCTAACCTCGGTGGTACGATCAACTCTGCGGGGTTGTCGAGAATGCGCGGATGCTGCAAATAGCCATTTAGCCAACGCTGCGTCGCCTCCCGCACCAGCGGGAACATCTGGGGCTGGCTCATCACACCGCCGCCGATGATGATTCGCTCTGGCGAGAGCATGCAGAGCAAGGTCGCCATCGCCTGCCCCAAATAGTCCGCTTCGAGTTCCCACGCCGGATGATCGGGCGGCAACTGCTCTGCCGGCGTTTGCCACCGCGCTTTCATCGCCGGGCCGCATGCCAACCCTTCCAGACAATCGCCGTGATAGGGGCAGATGCCGGGAAACGGATCGCGGGCCGGGTCACGCACAGGGCGGATGTGGCCCATTTCGGGATGGATGAGGCCATGCACCAATCTCCCTCCCACCATTGCCCCACCGCCGATGCCGGTACCCACCGTGATGTACACCGCCACGTCGCAATCGCGCGCCGCGCCCCACTGCCATTCACCCAACAGGGCTACATTCACGTCGGTATCAAACCCAACCGGACGGCCCAACGCCCGCGTGAGCGCCCCAACCACATCGGTGTTAGACCAACCCGGCTTGGGGGTAGTGGTGATAAAGCCATAGCTCGGTGAAGCACGGTTGAGATCGACCGGCCCGAACGAACCTACCCCAATTGCCGCCAATTGCGCTGGCTGATGGGCGCGAAAGAACGCAATCGCCTGCCTCAATGTCTCGGCGGGTGTCGTGGTCGGAAAACGGATCTCGGCCCGAATATCGTCCGGCCCCGTCCCAATCGCACACACCCACTTCGTCCCACCCGCTTCAATCCCACCGTAGAGTCGTTCCGCCATCACCACACCTCACACCGATAACACGGCGTCCCACGACTGTAGCCAAGCACCATCACAACATCATATCGCGCGCCAGCACATCCTCCTCAGTCTCGCGGCGCTGGATCAGGCGGGCTTGGCCATTGCCAACCAACACCAGCGCCGGGCGCGGCACAAGATTGTAGTTGCTGGCCATGCTAAGCGTATAGGCTCCCGCCGTCGCCACTGCAATCAGATCCCCCGGCTGTGCTGGCGGCAAGGCAATCTCTGGCAAGAGCACATCACCCGATTCACAATAGCGTCCGCCGACAGCGACTGATTCGCTGGCCGGCTCGCCAGCACGATTCGCCAGCACTGCACTGTAGCGCGCGCCGTACAACGCTGGCCGGATATTATCCCCCATGCCGCCGTCAATATGCAGCCATCGCCGGCCTTTGCGCCCCACCACTCGGTACAGCGCTACCCCAGCTCGCGCCACAATCGAACGGCCCGGTTCGATCGTCAGCCGGGGCAGCGGCAAATCGTAACGCGCACAAGCCGCTTGCAGCGCCGCACTCACCACCTGCGCATAGCGAGTAATATCGGTCAGCGACTGCTCGGCAGTGTAAGGTACCCCCAACCCGCCACCAGGGCTCAATTCAACCGGCGTCACCCCAAACCGCTCGCGCAGGCGGGCAGCTTGAGCAGCCAAAACGTCAATGGTGGTCACGATTTGATCGAGTGCAAACAGTTGCGAACCGATATGCGCGTGCAACCCTAACCAGCGCAAACCCGGCGCAGCCAGCGTTTGCGCCACAGCATCATCGAGTGCTGCTAGCGGCAAGCCAAACTTCGCCGCTTCACCACCGGTAGCAATATGGGAGTGGGTATCTGCCTCAATTGCCGGTGCAATACGCAACAAAACACCTTGCGGCTCGGCGAGTCGTGCGCTCATAGCGCGCAAACGGGCCACCTCATCGAGGTTATCCACCACAATCGCACCCACCTGCCATGCCGTCGCCCGTTCCAGCTCGGCATCACTCTTCGCATTGCCGTGCAAATGGACATGCGCCATCGGCACCCCAGCCCGTCGCGCCACCAGCAACTCCGTCGCCGAAACGACATCAAGGCCCAGACCTTCTTGTACAACGATCTGGGCCAATGCCGTATTGAGAAGAGCTTTTCCAGCATAATGCACACGGAACTGACCGGGATACGTAGCGGTAAACGCCTGTCGATAAGCACGCATCGCTCCCCGCAGCGTCACCTCATCGAGCAGATAAAGCGGCGTCCCAAACTGATCGGCGAGTGCTACCACATCGCACCTGCCCACCCAGAGCCGCCCGTCGACAACGGTGGTGGTCTCCGGCCAAATGTGCGGAACAAGCGTCATCGGCTGATCCCCGCTAACCCGAGGCGCGGCGCCGCAGTGCGCAGCGCAGCGATCACTTCACCGATAAGCGCATCAAGCTCCATCCCAATCACTTCAGCCCCGTGAACGATCCCTTCCCGGCTGACCTTCGCCGCAAACGCCTTATCCTTCATCTTTTTACGCACCGAAGCAACTTCAACGCTGTGAATACTCTTATCGGGCCGCACCAGCGCCACTGCGGTCACAAACCCGCTCAACTCATCAACGGCGTAGAGGGTGCGCTCAAGCGGCGTTTCGGGCAGAATGCCGCTATAATCGGCGTGGCTGAGAATCGCGCGCAAGATCTCCGGCGCCCATCCCGTCGAGCGTAGATACGCCACACCGTAAAACGGATGGCCGGGCAACTCAGCAGGTACCTCATCACCGCGAATCAGCGCTTCGGCAATAGCCGTCGTGGCCGGTCCAGCCTCAGGCATGTGGGGGTAGCGCTCAAAATCGAGATCGTGCAACAACCCCACTGCTGTCCACAGATCCACATCGGCACCCTGCTTAGCGGCAAAGTGGGCCATGCACGCTGCAACGGCTTCACAATGCTTACGTAGGCTATCAGTGGTAATCCATTCATGCATGATTTGGCGAGCAGTATCGGTGAGCATCGCGGCTCCTTTGACACTCAATCTAGGAAAATCACTACCGCGAATATCATACCACACCCCCGTGCAGCCGCACGGCTATGCGGCTCTAGCGGCTCCCGCTCCCCACACCCCCGTGCAGCCGCACGGCTATGCGGCTCCGACTATGCGGCTCCGACTATGCGGCTCCGGCTATGCGGCTCTAGCGGCTCCTGCTCCCCACACCCCCGTGCAGCCGCACGGCTATGCGGCTCTATCAGAATCGCACCCCTTTTAATCGCAACGAATTACTCACCACAAACACCGACGAGAACGCCATCGCTGCTGCTGCTAACACCGGACTCAACTGCCAGCCGGTGAACGGATAGAACAAACCCGCCGCCACCGGGATTAAAATCACGTTGTAGGCAAAGGCCCAGAACAGATTCCAGCGAATGGTCCGCACCGTTGCCCGGCTCAGCGCAATTGCCTGCGCGACCCCGCGCGGATCACTGCGCATCAGCGTGATGTCGGCGGTCTCCATTGCCACATCGGTACCGCTGCCCATTGCGATGCCGACATCGGCCTGCGCCAGCGCCGGCGCATCGTTGATGCCATCGCCGACCATCGCCACTCGCCGCGGCTTGTCGCCGGCTGCGCTCTGCTGCAAGCGCGCCACGATTGCCGCCTTCTCATGCGGTTTGACCTCGGCATAGACCGTGTTGGCCGAAATGCCGACTGCTGCCGCAATTGCCGCGGCTGTGCGCTGGTTGTCGCCGGTTAGTAACGCCACGTCCAAACCACTCCGGCGCAGCTCGGCCACGGCTGCAGCAGCAGTGGGCCTGACGGTATCGGCTAGCGCGATCACGCCGCACGCCTCGCCGTCAGCTGCAACCACGATCACCGTCTTGCCGCTGGCTTGCAACTGATCGACTGTCGCTGCCAACCCGGTCACATCCACCCCACGCTCGGCCAGCCATACCGGTGTGCCGATCAGTACCGTTTGCCCATTTACTTCGGCCTCGACGCCGGCCCCGCTCACCGCCTGAAATCGGGTAGGCCGCGTAATCGGTAAGCCACGCGCTTGCGCTGCCTGTACAATGGCGACACCGAGCGGATGTTCACTGCGGCTCTCGGCGGCGGCAGCGAGTTGTAGCAGCGCTGCATCCGCCGACAATTCAACAGCACTATGCTGCACCAATATCGGCTGCGCCACAACCACAACATCGGTCACTTCAGGACGGCCATAGGTGATAGTTCCGGTCTTATCAAATACCACCATCTGTAAACTTGCCGCCCGTTCCAACGCCTCAGCATTGCGGATCAGAATCCCGTGCGCAGCTCCGGCACCAGTACCGACCATAATCGCCGTCGGTGTCGCCAGACCCAACGCACACGGGCAGGCAATAACCAGTACTGCCACCGCGAAAATCAGTGCCTGCGTGAGACCGACACCGGCCCATAGCCAACCGATAAAGGTCAGCGTTGCAATCACGATCACCACCGGCACAAAGATTGCCGCAATCCGATCAACCAACGCCTGCACCGGCGCTTTTGAGCCTTGCGCCTCTTGCACCAACCGTACAATCTGGGCCAATGCTGAATCTTTGCCGATCCGTGTCGCCCGCATCTGGAAGCTACCGCTTCGATTGATCGTCGCACCAAAAACGGGATCGCCAACCCGTTTCTCGACCGGCAGACTCTCGCCGGTGAGCATACTCTCGTCAACTGTCGATTCACCGGCGATAATTACCCCATCCACCGGAATTTTCTCTCCCGGACGCACGATCACCATCTCACCGACACGTACTTCGTTCAACGGTACATCAACCTCTTTGCCACCACGCAGTACCCGCGCCGTCTTCGGTTGTAAACCGATCAACGCCTTAATAGCGGCGCTAGTTTGACTCTTTGCCCGTGCCTCAAGGTATTTACCAACTAGAATCAAGGTGATGATCATTGCCGCCGTCTCGAAGTAGACGTGGCCGGGCGCTCCACTGAGCAATATAGCGAGACTGTAAAAGTAAGCCGCCGATGAACCGAGCGCGATCAATGTATCCATCGTCGCCGTGCGCATACGCAACGCGCGCCACGCATAGCGGTAAAAATCGCGTCCAGCGTAGAATTGCACCGGTGTCGCCAGCGCTAAGAATAACCAATTGAGCAAATCATCGCGGGCAGCGACCATGTGCATGATCTCGTTCATCGCTGAACCGGCCATCGCGGCTACCATTGCCGCACCTTCACCGATCAGCCATGGTGCAATCAGACCAAAATCACGCGCCATCGAGAGGATAAATAGCGGTAAGCCAAAAACCACACCGACCAACAAGCGACGCCGACGTAGCGCCATCTCATGTGCACGCGCCCGCGCCTCGACATCTTCCGTCTCGCCTGTCGTAGTTGCCGGAGTAATCACTCCATAACCAGCCTGCTCAACCGCCTTGACCAACTCAGCCCGATCCACCATCCCCGGCACGTAGCGCACTAATGCCTGCTCACTGGCCAGATTCACCTCGGCGCTCAGCACACCCGGCGTTTTGCGCAACGCCTTCTCAACCCGCGCCGAACAGCTCGCGCAGGTCATGCCGGTAATAGCCAGCGTGATTTCGTCTATTACCACACCATAACCGGCTCGCTCTATTGCGGCCTGTAGTGCTGATGGCTGAGCCTGCGCCGGATCGAACCGCACCAATGCTTGCTCACTGGCCAGATTCACCTCGGCATTCAGCACACCCGGCGTTTTGCGCAACGCTTTCTCAACCCGCGCCGAACAGCTCGCGCAGGTCATGCCGGTCACCGGTAAGATGATTTCACGTTCAGCCATGGTCATTACCTTGGGTAAATATACAATTCAATTCATTGGAGAGAGCCGCACGGCTGCGCGGCTCTGCAAACGGGCGTTCAACAAACAACTGTTAGCACGCAATTCCCAACGGGGTCACGTCATCGTAACCGGCTTCTTTGATCGCCATAACAATATCGGTGATCTCCACATCATCACTGTGGACGACCGTCACAATTTTGTTATCCAAATCAACATTAACCTGCACTACGCCGGTCAACGCTCCCACCTCTTTGCGCACTGCGTGAACACAGTGCTGGCACGACACCCCCGGCACGCGAAACTGCTCTGTTACCATCGATATACCTCCCTTACTAACGATGTGTACTCTCAAACACCTGCAACAACTCGGTTAGTACCCGCTCACGCTCGCCAACATCCTCGCTGCGGATCGCGGTCGTTACACAACTGTGTAAATGGTTCGCAAGAATGATCGCATCGAGTTTGGCAAGCGCCTGCTGGATCGCGCGCGTCTGATTCAGCAGATCGATACAGTAGGCATCTTTCTCAACCATTCGCTGCACACCACGAATGTGGCCCTCTATTGTCTTCAATCGGTTGAGAATCTGCTGTTTGCGCTCAGGATCCATAAGTTACTCCTTTTGTTGTGTCATATCCCACCCCCGGGGGAGGGGATGATGAGAACAGTATAGCATACCTTACCATCCTTATGCAAGGTTACCCCGGCCTGTGCGGCGGGGCAGGTGCACGTACAGACGCCACCTGTAACGGCACGGCATCGCCGTGCCCACACGAAGAGCAAAGATGCTGACGCAAAGGCGCAGAGGGGCCAAGGGCGCCAAGGGGTTACACTCCCCCTCGCCCACCGCGCGGGAGAGGGGGCCGGGGGGTGAGGGAACCTAACGAAAAGATTGCTGACGTACAGACGCCACCTGTAACGGCACGGCATCGCCGTGCCCACACGAAGAGCAAAGATGCTGACGCAAAGGCGCAG
>NZ_JBWGQH010000033.1:0-7600 GCF_056331925.1 Chloroflexus sp. | reverse complement strand
TGAGGGAACCTAACGAAAAGATTGCTGACGTACAGACGCCACCTGTAACGGCACGGCATCGCCGTGCCCACACGAAGGGCAAAGATGCTGACGCAAAGGCGCAGAGGGGCCAAGGGCGCCAAGGGGTTACACTCCCCCTCGCCCACCATTGCCACGTAACACAGCCCGCAACTCAGTTACCAACTGATGAAGACGCACGTCATCGCGTAAGTCAGCGCGGCGCGGGCGTGGCAAAGCGATAGACACTTCCGCCAACACTTGGGCCGGTCGCCGACTTAAAACAATAACACGATCGGACAACAACACCGCTTCGGTCAGATTATGCGTCACGAGCAAGACTGCCGGACGAGGCGAGATTGTCGCCAGCAGATCGAGCAACTCACCCTGCAACTGCTCACGGGTCAGCTCATCGAGGGCGCTAAATGGCTCATCGAGCAAGAGCACCGGCGGAGCTAATGCCAACGCTCGTGCCAACGCTACCCGTTGCTGCATACCACCCGACAATTGCCGCGGTAGGCGGTGTGCAGCATCGCTCAACCCCATCCGTGCAAGTAATTCAGCTACCCGTGCTTTCCGTGCCTCCGGTGACCAGCCGGCTAACTCAAGCGGTAATGCCACATTTGCCGCTGCATCACGCCACTCAAGCAGGGCTGCCATTTGAAAAGCGATTCCAAATCGGTGCTCACGCCGAGCTTGCATCGGTGACAAACCGAATAACTGTACAACACCGCCATCAGGACTCTCAAGCCCAGTTACGATCCGCAATAACGTGCTCTTGCCACACCCACTCGGCCCTACCAGTGCTACTACCTCGCCAGCGGCAACGGTACAATTGATACCGGCCAATACTTGCACTGCGCCGCCCCGCGTCTGATAGTGCTTCGTAACACCTTGCACCTTAATCGCCCACGTCCCCAGATCGGCTGCCGATGACGCAGTGTCTGCTTCCTGAAAAAGAATAGCCATATCCTGTCTGTTAGGGGTTGCTGCTATGAGATACTACCGCTGCTCTGGAAGCAACGTATAATCGGGAAAATTTCCGTACAGCCGCTCACCCGGCACACCTATTGTCACCGCATCAACCAGATACTTCCCACCGACGAAACACCCTTTCCACGATGCCCCCATCCCACCGAATACCTCTTCCCGATCACCACGCGACCGCATTTTGTTGATGCCAACCTTAAATGCACGTAACTCGCCGGCAATCATCCGTCCTAACTTCAAGTCATCGGTCGCAATCGATGACACGAGATTACCATTCGAGATGTTCATCTCGCTGATCAGCTCATCAACACTATCAACGATCACAATCGTATCAACCGGCCCAAACGGCTCGTTATGATGCAGACGACAGTTGCGCGGGACGTTTAACAAGGTAATTGGGGCCATGTAAGCCGAAATATCCTGATTGGGTAAGAAAAGTTCTGGATTCAACTCACCCTCATACAGACAAATCGCTCCTGCACCCAGTGCTTCACTGTAGAGTACACGCAGCTCTTCGACCTTCTTCGCGTTGATCAGCGGGCCAAAATCGAGCCTGGGTAATGGATCACCCGGTTTATCCACTAACACCGGATTACCGATTTGGAGACTCTTCACCACCGGTAAGTACATATCGAGAAACTTGGGAAAGAGTCGTCGCTGTACAACGTAGCGGATATAGGCCGTGCAACGTTGCTTGCCGTAAGCGAAACCCTTCTTAATCTGCTGCGCCAAATTCGGCCAATCCGAGAAATCCCAGATACCGTAACAATTAACTCCCTCCATCTCGAGCATATAACGCTTGTTGCGGTCATAGAGCGAAGCGGCAATATCGCGTCCATTCGTCTTGCCGCCAACAAACGCTAAACAGGCCACATCAGCATTCCGCACTAACGCATCACTCAGCGCTCCACCCGAACCGCTCACCAACGAGACCGGCAACCCGGCACGACGCGCAATCGCAAATCCGAGCGTCAAGGCAAACAAACCACCATCAGAAGGTGTCTTTGCAATGACAGCATTACCGGCCAGCGTCTGCACCAATACAGCATGCATTAACACCGAATACGGGTAGTTCCAAGAGGCAATATTTGAGATCAAGCCGAGTGGCCGACGCCCATTCATCATCCACTCAATTTGCTCGATATACCACTCAACCCCACCGATGCACCGATCAACGTCATCACACGCTAGTTGGTAAGGTTTGCCGATCTCCCACATGAGCAAGTAGGCGATCAGATCACGGTGCTGGTGCAAACTAACCAATGCTTCGCTCACCCGCCGTCGCCGCTCGTCCAGATCGGTCTGCGACCATGTCTCATGCTCACGCGCCGCAAACCGCACCGCCCGCTTCGCCGTGTCAAGATCGATCATCGGCATCCGACCCAGCTCACCGCCGTCGACTGCCGTACTGTAGTGCTTGCCATGCCCCGGCCAACCCCACGTTCCCTCGATTAAATTAAGGACATGGCCTTCGGCGTTGAACGCTTCCGGTATGACAGTACGCAGTTGCGCCGTTAGATGAGACCATTCACATTCCGGTGCAATAATCTTGCTCATGTTACTCCTCTTGTCCTGTGATGTTTGGCACAATCCGAGCATATCACGGCTTGTCGAATTATTATAGTCAACACGCCTGTTACTCGAAGCTACGCATCGGTCCTTCCCTTACCGCATATATGATGCTACACTATGATGCACATCTTACTCCCGAATGGAGCATGGTTATGGATCGACGTACCAGTTTGCTGATTCGACCTCGACGTACTAATCGAGCTTCCAATTCATCACCAACGTATCTCGTTGATCTCGAATTTGGCGATGGTCGCCGGATCACAACCACCGACGAAGTTCAATTAAACCTCCCCCCACCAGAGACTTCTGATCCAGATGCGATCAGCCGCTACGGGCAAGAGCTGTTTTCCCGACTCTTTTCGGGTCGTCTCGCTACTTCCTTTAATGCAACACGGCTCACCGCCATCCAGCAACAGCAACCCCTCCGCTTGCGCCTCGCCATTGATCCTCAGGATGCAATATTACAAGCCATTCCGTGGGAATTACTCCATCTCCCGGCGCTCGATGCCCAAAGCCGACCACAACCATTAGCGACGAGTGATCAAGTCCTCTTCTCGCGCTACATCGATAGTGAGCAATTCCCCTTGGGCGACCCCCTTGAATATCGCCCAATTCGAATGCTGATCATCTTGAGCGAGCCGAGTGATCTCAACCGTTGGGGTTTAGCAACGTTTGACCGAAAGACAACTGAGCAAGACTTTAAGTTGCGCTTTCGCCCATTTCAAGACACCGGCCAGTTGGAATTGGAAATCTTACCGGTTGCCAGCGAATCAGCACTGCGCAATGCCCTCGAACGTGGTAGCCATCTCAGTGAGCGTGAACGTGGTTTCGATGTCGTGCTGTATATCGGTCATGCACTCTTCGTACCACAATACGGTACACGACTGTTACTCGAAGGTGGTTCCCAACGTCGCGGTCGTCTCCTCGATGGAAGTGAATTCGCGCGCCTTATCACCCAGTTGCCGAGTACGCATAAACCAACCCTCATCGCTCTCGTCGCTTGCAATAGCGCGACGGTCGATCTGCATGCACCACTCAGTAACCTTGCTGCCCGACTTATCGCCGAAAGCGGTGTTCCGGCGGTGATAGCAATGCAACGGTTGGTAGCAATTGATCTTGCGCGTGACTTCACTCAACATCTGACCGAAATGCTCCTCCGGAGCGGTCTTATTGACCTCGCCGTTACCACGGCCCGCCGTCGCATTTACCGAGCCGATACGCTTGGATGGAGCACCCCTGTTCTGTATACCCGTCTCAGCAACGGAAGACTCTTTCAACCAAGTACTCTGCTCAGTTATGTCGAATGGGTGCTGCGCCAAGAATCGATCACGCGGTGGGCCGGTGATGAATATATTGACCTTGATTGTACCACCATACCACCAGGGCAAACGTGGCAACTGTTCCAATACCGCCCTGAAAACGCACCTAAACCAATTTCGGCGCGTGACACCATCCTCTCGTTGGTAACCAATACGACCACTTCTATCGCTCCTAGTCAGCAGCTCGTTCTCCTCACCGGCTCGCACCAATCCGGCCAAACAACCATTTTGCGGCGTATTTGCCATGATCTTGCTCGGCAAGCCCAACGCGATATCAATGCACCGGTTGGTGTCTTGGTCTCGTTAGCCGGCTACGAGCAAGCACGCAGTGATATTCGTCTCTACGACCACATCATTGAACGGGTACGAAAACAGCACGTGGAGTTTGCCAAAACGCTTGAGCAGTTGTTTCGCGGTACAATAAGTGGCACCAACTCCCGCCCCCGCTGTGTGTTTTTGCTTGATGATGTCGATCAGATTGCCGAGTCGCACTGGAAGGATCTGATTCACGATCTAAATACCGTTCGCAACCGTCTCACCGATCAGCGATTTGTTGTTGCTGCACCACAAGCCTTCACATCACTAGCATTTGAACAACCGGTTACTATCCTTGCTATTCAACCTCTTGACGAACCAAGCATCGTTGCATACATTCGCCAACGTTACCGTCGGCAAGCGCGCGGGATAATTGATCGAATACGTGAGAATCGTCTCCAGCATCTCGCCGGTGATCCACGAATGCTGATGCTGATTGTTAATCGCCTCGCCGGTCCTAATCAGCAACCGATTGTCTACCATAACATTATCGAAGAATTTCTCACCCAAGAGCTACGTGCGCTCGATCATCGTTATCAAATGGGCGACGTGGCTCGCGCGAGTCTGTATCACATCGCATGGTACATGCACTGGCACATGCGCGATGCACTAACGATCGGTGAAGTATTTACGTTGCTCGCAGAAGTGCGACAAAATCGTGATTACGATCTTGAAGAGTTGTTTTATCAACTCGGGCAAACCCTATTAATCTCAATGATCGGTCAGCGTGAGATGTACTTTGCCAATCAAGCTGTTGCTGCTTATTGTACAGCCCAAGCGTTATGCCGTGCCCCAGATCGTGCAAGAAAGCTCGATGATATTGTGGCACTGTGCACCGATGTCGAACGACAACGCTGGTGGGAAGAAGTGCTCTATGCGCTCGCCAACTTGCTCGACCAACCAGAGGAACTACTTAGCCGTATTGCCAAATCATTGCGTAATGGCAATCAACGCCTGGCGGTCATTGCCGCCCGTTGCCTTGAAGCCCTCCCCCCTAATAAACTGCAATCAGTCCCTCTCACTTTACGCAACGAACTTATCGATAACTGCCTGCTCCACCTTGATGAACGGCGCGAACCGAGTGCCGAACGGCGTGAATTGCTGGTGAAAGCGCTCGGTAAGATTGATCATCCACAGATACGACAATATTTACGCCAAATTTTGGTCGATAAAGTACGTCAAACGAGTAGTGGACCACGCTATGAGTATAGCAATGTACGAATTGCCGCTGCTCGTGCATTACGCGATCTGCATTTACCTGATTTTCGTCGACTACAGAAACAGAAAGAAGAGTCCTTTGATCGTACACGTATCACGCTCAAACAACTCCGCGACGACCGTCCGTTAATTGAACTCATGCATCATTGGCTGAAAGGTGAAGCAACGCGCCAACAGCTACGTGATTGCATCGTAACCTCACCACTTGCCCCTGAACGGGCCGTTGCGGCATTTGCGCTCGCTGATGTTAGTATCTCCCCAATACAGCAAGCCTGCGATGCCCGTTTTCTGTTGCGGATAATTACGCATCCTTTAGATACCAGTACAACAACCATCAGCAACGAATGGATGGATACAATGTGGTCGGCGGCTGATGCGTTAACTTTGTTTGATCCGGAGTATGTGACACCACTCATTGCTACATTAATTCGCCACAAACGGAGTATGCCGAGTCCTACTGCGCAACAACTGGCGTATCTGGTTGGCCGTCTTCGCATCGATCGACCCTTCATTATCGACTGGTTAATCCATCTCTTGATCAACAACCCCAGTCAGAATGTCAAAGCGCGCGCATTGCAATCGTTGGCGTGGATTGGTGAAGGAGCAACGAATCGTTCGATTACGATCGCAGAAGGAGAGAGAAACAATAAACTTACCATTAAGCAACTTATCGAAGAGATTGCACTCTGGCAAGTACCACTACCCCGCTTCGTTGAAGGTGAATTTACACTTGAGATGTCGGTAGCTTCACTCTCGCCAATCTATTTACGGCGTAAAGCCATTGAAGCTCTTGCGTGGATTGGCGATCGAAATACATTACGCGAGTTAGATAGTAAATGCCAGTATTGGCCACTAGAATTACGTACCCAGTGGTACATCAGCCGCGAAAGTATTCAACAACGGATCAGGTAGTCAGTGTCTACCACACGTTCGGTGACAGCACACGATCAAACCAAACCCTCTGCCGGTCAGAACGTTGATCAGGCTAAAATTGGCTCGACGATGGCCCGCTTGCTCGGCAAGATGCCATCGGGTTAATCAACAACGTGCTGGTCCTGAACCGAACATGCTAGTGGATATGCCAACAGATGTTGAAGGACGCGAAGAATCAATTCAACGAAGCTGACATACACGTTATTTGGAAAGTTCACGCAGTAATCCCGCCAGAGACACCCTACGTTGTACGCCATCTAGTATTCCCATTGCCGATAGCCGGTTGCAGCGAGCGCCTACTTGTAGGCCATTAGAAATGCTTGGCCGAAATCATTCACATGACAGAAAAGTTTGACAAACATTAGAGCAGAATGTCTTTCGGTGGGAATGTTGGAGCTTGATTTCTGGTATTTACAAGAGTACGAGATAGGTTATCGTTAACACCATAAGTACAGACAACGTAGCAAAGCTGCTGGGATACTCCGTCGAACTCTTGCAGCGATGGGAACCTGCACCAGATGCGCAGTTGTAAAATAGCAACACCATCTCAAGGCTTGGAAAGGTCTTGCACCGAATGTAGCGCTCTGCACCGGCAGCAGCAGGGCTGTAAACCAGCATTCCCTCTATCAGAACCGAGGTCTCTCATACGCTCACCACACCCATCTGCTGCGCAACCCAAGTGGTGGTTATCGCAGACGCGAAGAAATACTAGCAAACATAACTCTCACCTGCACCATCAGTAACGTGAGCGTTAGATGATCCCACACGCAGATCGAGAACGACGACAAGACAACACGCTCCGACAACCCGGATAGTCATTGCCGCGTGCTACGACCCAAACATACGCCTCTATGCGACCGGCGGCGGGAAAAGACGACGCGCTGACGATGTGAGGCCAAAAGTGGCAGGGGTCTACATCGCAACACCATTCGCGATTGGGAGCACCTCATCGCGCGCAACCGCAAACGGCTGGTCATTGCACCTGCCTTGCTCCGAACAAAGTCCTGTATCAGAGCGGTATTTACGGACGAGAACGTTACACCCGTCAGATACCAACCAAATTCGAGGTGAAAAGAGAACCAGACGCACCTTTGCGCATGGTTTTGAGAGCAACTATAAGCCTAACCGAAAGGGTATTCCTTATCTAAAAATTACTAACAAGCACAGCGAGCCAACTCACCGCCGTACCGGCCATGACGCTTGCGGGTGGCTTGTCCCTACCCTTCCCAAACACACCACGAGGGCAGTCGTGCGAC
>NZ_JBWGQH010000032.1:0-58233 GCF_056331925.1 Chloroflexus sp. | reverse complement strand
GACAATAGGGAGTGGGTGAGCGCAGTATCATCTGTCATTGCGAGCGCAGCGAGCAATCTGCCGCACGGTAAGATTTCTCGGGCGCTGGTGCGCCCGCGAAATGACAATAGGGAGTGGACGAGCGCAGTATCATCTGTCATTGCGAGCGCAGCGAGCAATCTGCCGCACGGTAAGATTTCTCGGGCGCTGGTGCGCCCGCGAAACGACAATAGGGAGTGGGTGAGCGCAGTATCATCTGTCATTGCGAGCGCAGCGAGCAATCTGCCGCACGGTAAGATTTCGCGGGCGCTGGTGCGCCCTTGAAATGACAATAGGGAGTGGGTGAGCGCAGTATCATCTGTCATTGCGAGCGCAGCGAGCAATCTGCCCCCGCTAGAGCACATGGTGTCCCACATTAATGCTCCATCTATCGTCGCCGTACCGCCTGCGGGAATCAAAGCTGTATACCCTTATCCGCTAAGCCCAATGTTCCCCCTTCTGCGGATCGCAGTCAGGCAATCATTTCAAGCGCTATCACTTGCTTACAAAATACTCATCTCATTGCTCGCTTTTGGTTGAAAGTATGTTCATAGAACATGTTGTCTTCTCACTATAAATCTCCATTTTTTGTTATTCCTATCACAAAAATAGTACCTTTAGGCGATACTACTATGTACACTCGCAAGATTATGATACTGTCAACAAAATGTTCATCTTTCGACAACCCACCGTCAACGGTGACCGCACAACATCGTTGCGATTGCTGTTAGAACTGATACCCGGAGGAAGCTCATACATGGAACTCACTCGCCGGAATCTTCTTGAGGGAGGAGTTGCACTGATGGCCGGGTTAGCAGCCGCCGGTTTTGCTGCTGTAGGTAGCCCTGCTACCCCGGCTACCGCTTGTCAATACATACCCCCCTCGCTACGTACCATTGCAATGCGGCGTTTAGCATTCGGCCCTAGCCCTGAACTGATGGCGATGTACGATGCGACGCCGGGAGCAAGCGACGAAGAGCGATTCGACAACTGGGTGCGCCAGCAACTGAACCCTACAGCTATTGATGATACCCCCTGCACTAACCGGATCGCTGCAACTCAACTTAAGATTCGTTACACCCGCAACAACCAAACTGTCAACGAAGTCCGCTCACTGAGCTGGCTTAATGCTGCGCGTGAAACACTGTGGCAGCAACGTGTCGTACCAGATTTAGATTGGTCTGAACGGATACGTCCCTATGTCGAAGTACGGGTGGCAACGTGGTTGCGGGCCTTGTATAGTCGCCGGCAGCTTTTTGAGGTATTGGTCGATTTCTGGCACAATCACTTCAATGTGCGCGCAGATGCCGACTCACGGATTGCGGCGACATGGCCAGATTATGACCGCATCATTCGCACCCACGCGCTTGGCAATTTTAATGCTATGCTCCTTGATGTGACCAAGAGCGTGGCAATGATGTACTACCTCAACAACGTCAGCAATAAAGCCGGTGGTGGCGAAGGGGGTAATGAAAACTTTGCCCGTGAACTCTTCGAGTTACATACGCTCGGCAGCGATAACTATCTCAAATTTTACGATCAGCGCGGGGATATTCCGGTCGTTGAGTATGGTAATGAACGTTATGCTTCTGCTTATATCGATTACGATGTGTACGAGACGGCACGCTGCTTGACCGGTTGGACGATTGCCAACGGACGCGACGGACTACCCAACACCGGTGCATTTTATCTCTTGGAAGCTTGGCACGATAACTTCCCAAAAACCGTACTCGCTCCGGCTCCCTTACCCGGAGTTCCGCCAGCGCCTAATTTCTCATATAACAGAGGTGCGCAGGAAGACGGTGAAAAGGTCTTGCGCCTGGTGGCTCGCCACCCCGGAACAGGACGCAACCTGTGCAAGAAACTTTGCCGGCGACTCGTAGCCGATGATCCACCTGAGTCGTTGATCGATCGCGCAACCATAGTCTGGATGGAACATCGTGACTCGCCCGATCAGATCCGAAGAGTGGTGGAAACGATTTTGTTGTCACCAGAAGCCAAAAACACTTTCGGGCGAAAGGTGCGTCGTCCGTTGGAAGCAATCTGGGCCTTCTTGCGTGCTACGAATGCCACTGCACCTAACGACGTCCCTTCTGTCAATGGCGACGAGACGAAGGGAAATTATTGGCAGAGCCTCTTCTGGAGTGTCGATCAGACCGGTCACCGTTTATTTGGGTGGGATACGCCGACCGGTCACCCTGAGCGTGCTGAGTATTGGGCTAACACGAATGCGCTCACCAGGACATGGAGTATCTTCTACACGATCACGCAATCGTGGGGAGGTAACTTCGCGATTGACATCGTTGGTCAAACTCCAGCCAGTCTCTCGTGTGTCGGCATTGTTGATTTTTGGCTGCAACGGATGTTGTCCTATACACCAAGCGGCGATCTACGGACGCTACTGATCAACTTTTTGGCGCAAGGTGGTGATCCAAATCAGCCACCGCAGCCGTTGCGCGGTGCGCCGGATTGGGGAAGTGCAGACGCGGTACGTGACCGCATCAATGTTATGGTGCAATTATTGGCGATGAGTCCTGAGTTCTGGTTGCGGTAAGCGGCGCCTCACCAAAGGAGAGACTGACATGCAGTGGACACGCCGTGAGTTTCTGATGGGTTGTAGCGCCGCGATTGCCGCTATGGCAGCGGCCCGGATCGGCCACTTGGCCTTTGCTGAGCCGGCACAGCCGCAGGCCACCAATGAGATTTTTGTGCAGATCTTCTTGCGTGGTGGTTGCGATGGCCTTAGCCTGCTTAGCCCCTACGATGATACCCACTACCGTTCGGCAAGGGGGGTGTTGGCCTTGCCATTAAGCGGCCCCAACGCGCCGTTGCGGATTGATACATACAACCCTTCGTATAACACGAACAGCTTTGGCCTTAATAGCAAGATGGTGCATGTACGCGACCTCTACAACAGTGGTCATCTTGCGTTCATTCATGCCTGTGGTCTTACCGATGATACGCGCAGCCACTTCGACGCGATGGATTATATTGAGCGCGGGACACCGGGCAATAAAACCACAAACAGCGGCTGGCTCACCCGTCATTTGCAGTCGCAGGGAGGAAGCAGTAGTTTACTACCGGCAGTTGCAGCAAATACCGCCGTGCCGGCCTCACTGCTCAATCACCCGCCGGCAGTAGCACTGTCGTCGCCGAGCGGTTTCACGGTGAGCACACATTGGCGATACAACCGCGAACAAGATAATTTTCCGTTCCTGAGTACACTGCGCGAGATGTACAACCGCAGCACAGTCTATCCGTTGGCATCGGCCGGTCGGCGAGTGGCACAGGTGTTTGATCTGATGCGTACTATGGGGAGCTACACACCCGCTTCAAGTATCGCTTATCCTTCCGGTACATTTGGCGATGCGCTGAAGACGGTAGCTCAGTTGATCAAAGCTGAGATTGGTTTGCAAGTAGCGACCGTTGACTTCGGTGGCTGGGATACACACGAAGCACAGGCAAACAGTGATGGTAGTGGCTACTTACCCGATCGACTCGGTGTGCTTTCGCAGGGATTGGGCGCGTTTTACAATGATCTTGCAGCATATCACAACCGCTTGACCATCGTTGTTCTGAGCGAATTTGGTCGTCGCTTGGGACGTAACCAGTCGAACGGTACCGATCACGGACACGGAAATGTGATGATGGTACTGGGCGGCAATGTTAATGGACGCAAAGTGTATGGTACGTGGCCGGGGTTGCATCCCGATCAGCTTGATAAACGGCAAGATTTGCAGATTACAACTGACTTCCGACAAGTGCTGAGCGAGATCTTGATCCGTCGGTTGGGCAACCCTCGGCTTGGAGTGATCTTCCCTGGCTTGACGTCGTATACGCCGCTCGGCATTGTGCGTGGAGCCGATTTGCCGCCGGTACTTTCGGCGGAAACGGTAGCACCTACTACTACGGAGCATCGTATTTTCGTGCCGGTGATTCAGCACTGTCGGTAGTAGTGAGGAAGGTTCGGTGGTACAGCGTATACACATACAATGGTGTGCGATCCTCTTATTGATGATCACGGTATCATTGAGCGCATGTGCTGCACCAACACCGGTAGCCGATCTCACCCTGAATACTGGCGGTTGCATGCCAAGCAGCATCACGTTGCCACCAACACACGAACCGATGCTTACCATCCACAACACAGCGCACGAGGCGATGGTGGTGAGTATTCCTGTTATGGATCTCTGGATTGAAGTTGCACCGAGAGACAGCGGAGTCCTGGAATTACCACGCTACATTATGGGTACGTTCGATCTCTTTTGCCTCAGCGCTGCCGATCACCGCGCCCTTGGCGGCGACAACCCATTTCTCTGCGTACTTGAACCAGATGAGTTACGGCCGGTGTCACGTTCGAGTGGCAAACTGATCATCGAGCCGCACGACCGCATCCGGGAGGTGCTTGAACAGGGGCGGTAGGGTTGGCGGAAGAATGCATGCGTTCCGGTCGTGATTTACTTTGGAATGCGGCAAAATAACTGCCGCATTCCATACGTTGCTCGGCGAGAACTACCTCACGGCGGGCACTTGCTGACTGAGACAATGCCACGCACCTAATCCCCACACCACGTCGGTGGCATCAATCCCAACGATGCGCCGGTCGGGGAAACAGCGCTGCAAGACCTCACATGCTCGTTGATCGTTAGGATGATTGAAAACCGGTACAATCACCGCATGATTCGCAATGTAAAAATTAGCATACGAGGCGGGTAGCCGCTGCCCCTGATAATACACCGGTGGCGGCATCGGAATGGTAAGAATCGTCAGTGGTTTACCGGCAGCATCGTGCATATGTTGCAGACGCTGCAAATTGTCTTGGAGCACGTGATAATTTTCGTCGGTAGAATCTTCTTCGACGACCGTAACCACTGTACTCGGGGCGACAAAGCGGGCCAGATCATCGACATGACCATCGGTATCATCACCGACAATACCCTCACCAAGCCAGAGAATGGTATGGACGCCGAGCATATCGCGGAGACGTTGTTCAATCTCTGCTCGGGTCATGTGTGGGTTGCGGTTAGAGTTGAGTAAACATTGTTCGGATGTGAGCAACAACCCATTACCGTCAACCTCAATCGAGCCACCTTCGAGCACCATTCCACCGCAGAAGCGGGGCACCCCAAGATACTCGGCCATACGAGCCGGTATCTGGTTGTCAAGATCGTAGGGTGGATACTTATTGCCCCACGCATTGAACTCCCAATCAGTCGCCGCCAGTTCACGACCATGCGGGCCATCACGCACAATAAAAATAGCCCCGTGGTCACGGCACCAGGCGTCATTGGTCGGGAACTCGTGCAAGCGAATATCACCCGTAGCACCGACCTCGGCCAAAAATGCACGGGCTTGCGCAGCCATCGCTGCATCATTCACGTTGATGTGTACGGTCTCGCTGCAGGCCAGTTCGGCGACAAAACGCGCATAGACCGGCCAGATCCGTTCGATCAGCCCCGGCCAGCTCGCCTCTTTATGCGGCCACGATAGCCACGTTGCTTGATGCGGCGCCCATTCTGCGGGCATGAAGTAACCTAATTCAGCAGGCGTCGGCATCGGCTTACTCCTCATCGATATAGCGACGGGTAATCTCGCCATAAGCGTCGATACGGCGATCACGTAGGAACGGCCAGTGGGTACGTTGCACATCGATCTTGTCTAGATCGACCGGTGCAACCAACACAGCCGGTTCATCAACCGGCGCACGGGCAATCACCATTCCCGCCGGGTCGGAGATAAAACTCTGTCCCCAAAACTCAATGCCGCCATCGGGATCGCCTTCGTGTCCGGTACGGTTGATACTCACCACATAGCAGCCGTTAGCAATTCCGTGTGAACGCTGAATGATCTCCCAACTTTGATGCTGGGTGACTCCGTATTCGGCTTTTTCTGAGGGATGCCAGCCAATCGCAGTGGGATAACAGAGAATATCAGCCCCACGCAACGCCGTCAGGCGCGCCGCTTCAGGATACCACTGATCCCAGCAGATAAGCACACCAATGCGAGCGTAGCGTGTCTGGAATACTTTAAAACCAAGATCACCTGGCGTAAAATAGAACTTCTCGTAAAACAGTGGGTCGTCGGGTATGTGCATCTTGCGATATTTGCCCAGATAACGACCATCGGCATCGATTACCGCCGCCGTATTGTGGTAGAGACCTTCGGCCCGTTTCTCAAACAGACTCGCGACGATCACGACACCCAACTCAGCCGCCAACGCACTAAAACGTTCGGTACTTGGACCGGGAACCGGCTCAGCCAGCGCGAAATTGGCGTGATCCTCGCTCTGGCAAAAATACAGTGAACGAAACAGTTCCGGTAAGCAGACGATCTGCGCCCCTTGAGCCGCAGCAGTCCGAATACCGGCTTCCGCTTGCGCAAGATTAGTATCTGGATCGGCAGTACAGCGCATCTGCACTAACCCAACATTGACGATACGTTTGCTCATTTGCTTACTCCGTAACGGCTCATGACCACTCGCCGCTGTCGATCAACCATAATTCACCACGTCGAATAGCTGCTTCTACAACAGCTCCGGCAATGTACACCCATGCCTCACACGATGCGGTAGCCGTCTGAACCGTCCTGATAACCCGCTCGTAGAGATTACCGACACGACCGGGGACAAAATCCTCTAACTCATCGAGCAGCGCCAACGTTTGCCGATACTGGTTCACTGCCACTGTCATGAGTTCACCAAAAACGGTCGCGCCGGGTGGCGCCAGATCAACCGCTTCGATCAGAAATGGATATGGACCGGCGGTATAGAGCGCAGCGTTGGGCAACCAAGCCCGCATTTCACTCACCGTCCGCCCGGCCAATAGGCGAGCATAATTTGATTGTCCCCGCTTCAACGTTCCGTAGACAAAAAATGGACGCATCAACTATTTTTTGCGGTATACTAGCATTTAAGCCGCAATGTGGCCCACAGATACTATACCATCATTGTACGGGTACAGCGCTACGATCAACCAAACAAGGGTAGCGCTACTACACACCAACAAGGAGCAGCACCATGCCGATTGAAATCGCTCTCATGATCGAAGGTCAAAACGGGTTGACATGGCCACGTTGGCAGCGCCTGGCTCAAGCGGCAGAAGATCTCGGCTTTGTCGGATTGTACCGATCTGACCATTTCACCAATGCCAACCCCCCGGAAAAAGAATCGCTCGAGCTGTGGGTTTCACTGACGTGGCTGGCTTCGCACACCAAACGGATCGAATTCGGCCCACTCGTCTCACCGGTCTCGTTCCGCCATCCGGCACTCACGGCACGAATGGCAGCCGCCGTCGATGATTTGGCGGGTGGTAGATTACAGCTCGGCTTAGGCGCAGGTTGGCAAGAGCGCGAACATACCATGTTTGGCTTTGATCTCCTTCAGGTTCAGGAGCGGTTTCACCGTTTTGCCGAGGGGCTTGAGGTGGTCACACGCCTATTGCGCAGCGAGACACCAATCACGTGGATCGGGGAATACTACCAATTACGCGACGCCATCTTGCTCCCGCGTCCACAACGTCCAGGCGGTCCACCGATTGTAATCGGTGGCAACGGCGAAAAGCGCACCCTTCCGCTCACTGCCCGCTACGCCGATGAGTGGAATGCCGTGTTCGTGCCACCGGATCGCTTTGCCCAACTCAACACTAAACTCGACGAACTGTTGGTGGCAGCCGGGCGTCCTCGTGCGGCTGTCCGACGGTCGCTGATGACCGGGTCGGTCTTTGGGCGTGATGACGCTGAAGTCAAACGGATGCTCACCGGACGTGACCGGGCAACACTACGCGCACGCGGGGTGCTGGTAGGTACAGCCGGTGAAGTGATCGAACAGATTCATACCTTCGCGGCGGTAGGTGTTGAGCGGCTGATGGTGCAGTGGCTCGATTTAGATGATCTCAACCGGTTAGAAGCATTTGCTACACAGGTGTTACCGCATGTCGGTTGAGAACGGCGAAGCTCAGATCATGAACTTTTAGGCATCGTGGAATAGCTCTATCGAGTCAGGATAAGGACCACACGGTAGCAACAGCAACCATCTGATCGATATTCGTTGTACCAATTTCAGACCTCCACACGGCTGTTTAGACCTACTCGAAGCGTATCGCATTCATCAAAAACTTATGCAAACACGTTGGCAAACAACTTTATGGATCATGTTCGTTGCGCAATTCCTTTCGGCAATCGGATTTTCAATTATTTTCCCTTTTTTACCACTCTACGTCGCTTATCTCGGTGTCGCTACGGTCGGTGATATTGCCTTATGGTCTGGGTTAGTCTTCTCATTGCAAGCCCTCACCATGGCCATTGCTGCACCGATTTGGGGATCGTTGGCCGACCGGTTCGGCTACAAGTTGATGGTCGAACGAGCAATGTACGGTGGTGCAATAATTCTGTTGCTGATGGGATTTGCACGGTCGGCTGAGGAGTTAACGCTCCTACGGGCAATTCAGGGGATGATTACCGGCACGATTTCGGCAGCGAATGCGCTGGTAGCAACTGTTACCCCGCGCGAACGAATGGGGTTTGCAATGGGAACGTTGCAGATGGGACTATGGAGCGGCACAGCTACCGGCCCACTGATTGGCGGACTGATGGCCGAGACGCTGGGATTTCGGGCCACATTTATCGCAACTGCAGCGCTCTTACTTGTATCAGGTATACTGGTAACGGTAGGAGTGCGTGATGGTCGGCCAGCACCGGTAAAGCCCAAACAACAACCAACCGGAATGCTACGCGGTTGGTTGACGATTCTGCGAACTCCCGGCATCGGCCCTGCATATGGTATGCGCTTTCTGAGCAGTTTGGCGCAGACGATTTTGCTGCCGTTTGCGCCACTCTTCATCGCCAGCCTGCTCAGTGCCAACGACCCGGTGAGCGCTTATACCGGCCTGATCGTCGGGGTTTCATCTGCTGCCGGTACGGCCACAGCGATCTGGCTTGGTCGCCTCGGTGACCGGATCGGGCATCGACACGTGTTAATGGGTAGCGCACTCCTTGCCGCTCTGACCTTTGCACCACAAGGTTTGGTGAGCAATGTCTGGCAACTTCTCATCTTACAGGTGCTCAGCGGAGCAGCAATCGGCGGGATTACCCCTTCGTTAAGTGCATTGCTTGGCCGATACACGGCAACCGGCAATGAAGGGGCCGTGTATGGCCTTGATAGTTCGATTGTATCGGCAGCACGAGCAGTTGCACCCTTGATCGGCGCGTTGGTAGTAGGACCGTTCGGCTACGGAGCAGCGTTTGCGGTGAGTAGTTTAGCATGTTTCGCCATCAGTATTGGCGCAGCACGGTTGCCTATCGAAGAACGGCAGATTGTATCAAAACCGACATAGCAGCGGAGATGACCGTACTGTAAGGAGGCATTGATTTGGATCGTCGCCTTGTTTGGATTGTTGGGATCGTCACATCAGGCACGGTCCTTGTCGCCGGTTTCTTGGGTTGGCAACGGGCATTTCAATATGAACGCCTTTTTCACCTTGTCCGTCTTGATCCGCTTGGCCTCAACATGGTTCGCAGTACACCAACAATGCCAGCAACGATAGTCTTCGTTGGCGATTCACGAGCAGCAGCATGGCCAGCGCCTACCGGCGTTACGATTGACAACTGCGGTGTACCCGGTCATACGACTATGCAAACGCGGCTCAGCTACCCCCTGCTGGTGAGTCCACTCAAACCGCAATGGGTTATCATCCAAGTTGGGGTTAATGATCTGACAGCGCTCGAGGTATTTCCCCACGACACCGAGATGATCATCCAAAACACGATCACCAACGTGCGCGCAATTATCGAACTCGCCCGCGCCGATGGTAGTCGCGTTATCCTCACGACCATCTTTCCGCTCGGCCCAAATCCCTTCGAACGGATCAATCCGGGAACCGGCTTAATTGCTACCGGTATTGAGCGCGTCAATACCGCTATACGAGCAATGGCAGCACCTGATGTGCTCATCTTCGATAGTAGCGCGGTATTGGCCGGAAATGACGGTTTTGTCGCTGAAGGTTACCGTCTTGACTTGCTACACATTAATCGGGCTGGGTATCGAGCATTGAACGAAGCACTTGGTCCATTGTTAACCGCACACATCGGCCCATGAACCAAGAGCTTGCCACCACAATCTCACATGCGACGGCGTAACTCGTTGGGAACTGCACCGAGCGACATGAATACCGGGACTTCATGCCCAAGTGTGATACCGGTTGGTGTAACCGGGCAAAGATAGGCGTATATCTCAACCCCAAGTGTGCGTGCGGTACGTAACGCTCGGCTAAATGCCCGATCAATTGTCTCATCAGGAGCAAAGGCAACCCCTTGAGACCGCTGGATGATAAACACTACTGCTGCTCGTTGACCGTTACGCGCTGCGTTGGTCAATAATTCGAGATGCTGACTACCACGTTCGGTCGGAGCATCAGGAAAGACTGCAACCCCATCGATCAAACGAGTAACCGACTTGACTTCGAGCAAGCAGGTATCCAACCCTTCGCTTAGGCGAAAATCGATCCGGTGCGGGCCGAGCTGTACCTCGCGCTGAATGTTACCATAACGTGCAAACTGAGGTAATGCTCCCAACGACAGCGCAGCAGCGATTAGACGATTGGGTAGTTGGGTATCAAGTGAGACTAAATCGTTGTCTTGATAGACCGCCACCACTTGAAACGCTGTTTTGCGACCAACTTCTTCGCGCGGAGCAAGCAACAGACGAGCGCCGGGGACGAGGAGATCAACCAGACGGCCACGGTCGGCTAAATGTGCCCGCACCATGCGTCCGCCCATCTGCGCTTCAACCAAAAATTGGCCAGACCGTGCAGCAAATGTCGCCTCGATTAACGGTACGCCGGCCGAGAACGGTACGCGCACAATAGGGTGAATCTGCTGACCGGTTCCATGTCCTGTATTCATACCTTTTAGTATATCACATTAGTATATCACAGCGAGTATCATGACTTGACCTAACCGATGCCACCACCATCCGATACTCATAATGGTACAATAAGGTGGGAGCACGGCTAAGAGGAAGCGTAATGCTGACCCACGACGATATTGCCCGCGTATTGGCATACTACGACGTCGGCGAGTTACGGTCGAGCCGTCCGGCAAGTCACGGTGCGATCAACGAGACAGCATTTATCGAAACAACCGTTGGCAGGTTCGTCATCCGACGTAACCGTCGTCAGCACGGTTTGCAAGCCGTCCGCTTACGCCATCGCCTACTCGAGTGGCTGCATCAGCGCGGTTTTCCCGCACCAAGGGTGTTACCGGCTCGTAACGGCGAGCCGGTAGTCATCCTTAACGACCGGGTGTACGAACTGAGCGTCTTTATTATCGGTGATGAGTTCAACCCCAACCGACCACGCCAACTAAGTGACATTGGCCGCGTGCTGGCCAGTTATCATCGGGCGGTGAGCGACTTTCCCGATCCGCCACCTGCACCGCTACCCCGCTATCTCCCATCGAGCCTTGGTAGCTTAACCGAACGCCTGATCACGCGTGACATTCTCGGTGATTTGACAAATGCTTTGCACTGGTACGAACGACGGATCGCCGAACTACGTCGCCAGTTAAGAGATGAAGCGTATGCGGCGTTACCGCATTTACTTATCCACGGCGATATTCATCGCGATAACCTGATCTTTCGTGGCGATGCGGTGGCAGCATTAATCGATTACGATCAAATTGGCATTGATGCCCGCCTTGTCGATCTGGTTGACGGTCTGGTTGATATGGCTATCGGCGCACCGCCGCCCAACTGGTCAATGTGGGGAGTGTATCGAGCGCCGCTTGACATCGAGCGGGTAAAATTGTTGCTGAGCGCATATAATGCGATTGCACCCTTGTCGACGCGTGAAGTGAACGCCCTCCCGGCAATGCTCGAAACGGTGTGGCTGCAAGGTAATCTTCGACGTGTCTTAAGCACGCCCGATGCCGACCCTGATTATCATCTTGAGCTACTCGGGCAAGGCCGGTGGTTGTCCGAATGGATGGATCGTTATCGTGAGCAAGTGATCGCTGCGGCAATGGTATACTAACACCATACGAAACGTGGCGCTCGCACCGTACAATCTGATGGAAGACACTCGTTCGCTTTGCGTCATCCACTATCATCAACAAGAGGCATGATCACACGTATACAGCACTGGCTGGGCGTTCTGGCCCGTCTTTGGACAATCATGCTGTTCGGCGTAGTGATAAGCTTACTTGGGGGGCTGGCCATTCGCTGGTTAGTGCCGGTATTACCGTGGGCTGAAACGCCAACTGCGCAATTGCGTGATCCCTTACCGCAAAGTCAAGTTGTACCGCCGCGTAGTACCATCACGCTCGTCTTTAGCACGCCGATGAACCCGTTTACGGTTGTGCGGGCGTTACGCATCGATCCGCCAATCGCCGGCAAGCTGGAATGGTCGGAAGACCGACGTAGTGTGCGCTTGATCCCGGATCAACCGCTGCAACCGGCTACAACGTACCGTGTACAGGTGATGACCAACGCGCAGAGCCAATGGTGGCGGCCCTTGGCTCGGTCACTTGACGTTGAGTTTACCACTGCTGCCCAACCTACCGTTACCGCGGCATTGGCCCCGCAGTCGCGTACAGCCCCAATTGCGCTTATCTTTAGCCAGCCAATGGTTGAACCAGACGCAATCGGTCAACCTGCATCGCTGGAACAGATCCGAATATCACCACCGCTACAACTGAATGGCGAATGGCTTGATCGGCAAACGTTGTTGTTGCAGCCGATAACTGCCTTTACGGCCATCACCACCTACACTCTCACCCTCGATGCGAATCTCCGTGATGCACGTGGGATTGAACTTGGTCAACCGTTCCAATGGCAATTCACAACGCCATGGCCAATTCTACTCGAACATACACCATTGCCCAACGAGCAATGGGTAAATCCGCAACAGCCTCTGACCTTGGTGTTTGATGTCCCAATTGATACTCGTCTGCTCAGCTCAGCGTTAACTATTACTCCGGCTGTCAGCGGCAATTTTAGCAGTTTCATCGATGGCAATCGCTATATCACTATCTTTACCCCCTATAACGGTTGGTCACCCGGCCAAACCTATCAGATCCGCCTCCAACCCGACCCAAGTGGCGAACCGGTAGCTGCATGGAGCTTCACCGTCGAAACTGAACCGCTCCTTATCGCATCATTTCCGGGGCAAGGCCAGACGCTCGCTCCAGGTCAAGCGATTCGCTTGATCTTCAGTACCCCAATGGACGAAGCTGAGATACGTGCCGGTTTGCACGTTGATCCGCCGGTGGCAAGCCTCGAACTGGAAGTGGACGAGAATCGAATCACCTTGCAACCGCTCGTACAGGCAGCAACGACGTATACCATCACCATTGCTGCCGGTACACGTGATCGCAGTGGGGTGCCACTTGCCCGTGATGTGTCGCTCACCATTCGTACCGCCAGTGCACCACCGCAGTTACAGGTCATCGGCGAGACCATTCTCTCGTTTCTCGCCAATGTGCAACCGGTAGTAACTATCGAGCGAATGAATCTATCGGTGATCGACAGCCAATTGTACCAACTCGATCCGTCAACCCTGATCCGAGCGCTCTCACTCCGACCGACCGAATGGGCTAGCTTCGTTCCCGAACGGTATGGGCAACCGCTCGTGCGTGCATGGCGTGAGCTACTGAACGATCCGGCCGATACCCTTGTGCGTAGTTTGCTCCCGATCACGACCAACAGTGCCGGTGATCCCTTGCCGCCGGGAGCATACTATCTACGGATGACCGGTAGTGCCGGTTTGCGGGCTGACCGATTATTGCTCATCTCATCGCTGAATTTGTCGCTGTTGGTGAACAATGATGAACTGCTACTTTGGGTGACAACCGGTGGAACCGGGACACCTGCCGGCAATATTCCGTTGACGGTTTATATCGGAGAGACAGTACTGGCGCGCGGTACAAGTGACGATCAGGGGCTGTGGCGGGTACCGTTGACTGGTCTGTCAACCGGGAATAGTAGTTTGCCACTCCCGATAATTGCTTTGGCCGAAGGCAATGGCTTGGCGCTAGCCCGTACCGAACTAAGAACGACACAACCACGAATACAAGCCCTGCTTGCCCCTGATCGGTTGAGCTATCGTCCGGGTGGCGTCGTGCGAATCAACGGCTTGGTTCGTGCTCAACAACCTGATGGTCGGCTGGGGATGCCAACGAGCGGCAATTGTACCGTTCAACTCGACGGCCCAAACCTGATCGACCAACCACCCGCAGTGGCCTGTACGGTGAGTGATACCGGTATTGTTAACGGCAGTCTACAATTGAATGCCCGTACTCCACCCGGCCTCTATACAGCAACCGTCGTTATCGGCGATAGCGTCTACCGTTTGCCAATTCGAGTTAGGGAACCGTCTACCGTTACGGCCGTTCAAATCACGCCCGCACGCCCGGCCGGTCTGGCGGTTGATGTGACCCGTGCTGGACTACCGGTGAGCGGTGCAACCATCAGTTGGACACTCCGCCTCGAAACCCTCGCGGTCGCCGAACTTGACGGAGTCAACGGCGTGGTGATCGGTGGGGTGAGCGAAAACCAAGCCGGTGCCACCACCGACGCCAGCGGTCGGGCGATGATCAATCTGCCGGCCGATGAAAACCTGCTACGCCCACTACGCTATCAACTCGCTCTCACCGTCCTTCTCCCCGATGGCGAACAGCTCTCACGTGAAACAGAGGGGGTAATTACACCTCGTAGTTCGCGGTTGGTGATCGACGCTCCGGCGATCATTGAGCGCAACGAACGGGCCACCATCACGATGTGGTTGCACACAGCCGATGGTGCAGCGATTGAGAATACGTTGGTTGAACTTGAAGTGCGCCGTAACCCAACCGAACCGCCGCTGATCGTGCGTCGTGTTCGTACCAACAATGATGGTCAGGCAAGCGCCGATCTCGTACCACTCGCACCGGGCCGCTACGAACTCACCGCCCGCGCAGGCATGGCTCTCAGCCGTCGGCCCTTGTGGGTCGCCGGATTCGGTCTATCTACTGCCGAACCGCAAATCATCCCCGATCGCTCGTCCTATACAGTGGGCGAAACGGCTCGTGTCTTGATCACCGGACCGGCCGGCAGTCGAACGCTCCTCCTCATTATCGGTCAAGGCGCTCATGCCCAAACCCTCATCACTACTGCGCAGTCTGGTACGGTGCTCGATCTACCGATAAGCACTGATCTGGCGCCAATGACCCTACTCACCGCCCTGATTGATGATGGAGTACGGCATTGGATGACATCTACCACGATCTCCATCGATCCTCCACCGCCACCAGAACTGAACATCAGCCAGTCCGATGTCTTACCTGGCACAACGGTCACGTTCACGGCAACGGCAGCAACCGACACCCTGCTGGTTGTGCTCACGTCGCTCCATTCGCCGCCAGTTGACCTGACGCACTGGAATCAACCTCTCGCATCTTTAACCCGCGCACCAAAGCAACAGACCGATTTTGACGGGATTATCCTGCCGGCGAGTATTCAATCCAACCAAAACCAACACACGATCAGTGTGACCCTGCCAAATCAACTCGGCCGCTGGCGACTCAGCGTGATTGCGGTTTATCCAAACGGTATCGCTACCATCGCCAGTGCTATGCTCGATACCAACCAACTCCTTGAAGCGATTGCCATTCCTCTCCCGGCCCTACGCCCAGCCGACACGGTGACGGCAACCCTCATCCTGCGCAATCTCGGTGGACAAGACCGCACGGTGCGCAGTCGGCTTTGGCTCAATGATGGTATCCTCCTCGATCCGCTTGAACAGACCACCACCGTACCAGCCGGCACAACCGTCCCAATCGCCTGGCGCTTACAACCACAACCCGATGCCAAGCTCGTAAGTTTGCGCTATGAAGTGTTCGATACGATCAGCTTGCCACCAATTGAATACTCCATACCGGTATGGCGTGACCCTCCACTGTATACTACCGGCCAGACATACCTCGCCGCCGACCCAATCACCATCACCCTTCCCGATGGTGACAACGAAGTCGTCATTGCAGCAAGTGTCCGTGCCGCTTTGGCCGACCAAGCCCAACGGTTGTTGCAAACTACGCCCCCAACCGCGGAAACGCTGGCCGCTGCCATTGTGATCGGTCGTGAACTCGAACGTACCGCTACCACAACTGCCGAAGCCGACCGGTGGCGAACAGCTATCGAGAACGTGTTACCACAACTGCGCAGCCTTCGTAACCCCGATGGCGGATGGGGCTGGTGGCCCAATACGGCCTCCGATCCCTTCGTGACCGCCTTTGTGCTCGAAGCAATAGGCCGACTTCCTTCACCGTCTGACGAGCATCGTGAATTGAGCGAACCGGCTCTAAGCTATCTACGCCGTACACGGTTGATGCAACCGGCCGATGCTCAGGCTTATATTAATTATGTCATGTCGCTCCACGGTGCTAACCCGGCGCCGGCCCTCCCCACCGGTGCCGGACCGGCCGGACGTGCGTTTACCGCCCTGCAATTGCCAAACGAGCGTGGTACACTGCTCAATCCCTTACAAGTTACTGTGAACAGTCATTTGCTGTGGTCCGGCGCCGAAGGATTACCACCGAGCACTCTCGCCGTCAGTGCGAGCGTCATTCAGGCATTAGCGCAAGATCGTCCCTCCGATCCACGTCTTACCCAATGGCGCACGGCTCTCATACAGCACTGGCAGATCGATGGTTGGGCAACGCCGTATGAAGTGGCACGAGTTGCCCTTGCCCTTAACACCACATTATTGGCCGACGATGGCGAGGTGCAGGTCTTCCACAACAATATGTTGACAACCGACCGGCCACTAGGTGAAGTGGCACGTTTCCGGCTCAACGGCGGCACCCTGCGGATCGAACCGGCTCAGACAGCCGCACTCATCACGGTGCGTCGTCCAGCACCTCCTGCGCAGCCAAACGAAGTGCGTGCTCGCCTGCAATACCTCACCAGTACCAACTCGCTCACCGTTGATCGGCCGGTGCAGATCGAACTCATCCTGCTCACCACTCAGCCACTCTTCCGGCTTGATGTTGCCGTACCTCTCCCGGCCGGTCTGACTCCGCTCGCAGTTGACGCCGGTACTGAACTTACCGTTCAACCGATCGATCGTGAACGACGGCAAGTGCGGCTCGGCGGTGTACGATTAGCCCGTGGCGTGTATCGCATTCTCATCACGGCACAGACCACCGCAACCGGTAGCTTTACTGTGCCACCGGCATTCATCAGCATGCCGGGGAGTGATTTAGCTCCGGTCGTAGCAGAATGGCAAACGATGATTGCGATTACGCCAAAAATTGACGAATAATAGTATGGTGAAACCCGATTCAACCACTGCTAGCACTGTCGTGACATCGATGGACAAGACGATTCTCACTACGCCGCGCCTCTGGCTGCGCGTGATGGCACCGTGCGATAACGAGGCAGTTCGCGGCTATTTTTATCGAGCCTGGACGTTTGGCGAAGACTGGTTGCCAATTCCACCTGCCGATTTTTTTACCTTACAAGGGCAGCGACGCCAATTGGCTGCGGAAGAAACGATGCGCGCCACCGGCCGCAACGTGCGCCTCTTCCTCGTGCAACAGGACGACCCTTTTGAACGGATTTGCGGCGATATTTGGATCGACTGCATTGATCGTCTCGTATACCATACTGCCCTGATCGAGTGTCGCATGGAGGAACGGTCAAGCCGGAAGGGGCTGATGAGCGAAGCGTTAGCCTCCGTTATTGATTACGCCGGGCAAGTACTTGGACTTCATCGCCTCGAAGCATTGATCGCACCGCAACACATCGCTGCACGCCGCTTGGTCGAACGATGCGGATTCGCGCCGTTGCCGAACGTAACCTGTTGGCGGCAGATCGGGCAGGGCTGGGTTGAACATCAGGTATATACAATGACGCTAGCATCCTCACTTCTTGAATGCGACCACGACAGATGAGATTACTCCTCGATCTGACATTACTGCTCACCACTACTGTAATGTTCGTCGCCGATGCACCTGCTCCACACCGGCTCATCACCCAACCAATCGCGATTCGCAGCCCAACTGGGCCACTGGCTATTGGTATCAACAGTCATCTGGCAACTCGTTATCCCGACGCTGCCACGATGAAAATCCCGGCGGCGATTATCTCCGACCTGGGAGTGCAGTGGGTGCGTGAAGACCTGCATTGGTATCGCATCCAACCTCAACCCGATGTCTGGGATTGGGTATTTACCGATGCCGCTCTCCATGCGCTCAGCCGTCAGTATGTACAGATTCTGGGTGTGTTCGGCCCATCCGTTGGCTGGGCTACCGCCGATCCGACCGATCATCCCAACCTGATTTCGTTTGCCCCACCTGAAGAAGCTGCATTTGTTACCTACGTTGGGGCTGTCGTCCAACGTTATCACCATTTGATCAAGCACTGGCAGATTTGGAACGAACCGGATCAGGCCTTGTTTTGGCAACCCGCACCCGATCCCGAACGGTATACTCGTCTGTTGATCGCGACTGCGCGTGTGATCCGCACCATCGACCCAACGGCCACCATTGTGCTTGGTGGTATCAATCCCTTTGACACGACCTTTCTACGCGCTATCGCCGAGTACGGCGGCTGGGACGGCTTCGATGTAATTGCTATTCACCCCTACGTCGATCCACTCAGTCCAGAAGAGGGAAATCTTATCGCTGCTGCTGATGGTGTGCGTGCCGTGGCTGCCCGATACGGTATGAAACCGATTTGGGCTACCGAAGTTGGGTGGGCGAGTGGCCCCGGCGACCGCGATGCCCTCGGCTTGACAAATGCTGCTTATCAAGCTGCGTACCTCGCCCGTGCCTACTGTGCGCTTTGGTACGGTGGCGTGGCTGTCGTCTTTTGGTATATGCTCAAAGACGATCCACACAATCCGTATGGGCTGTTTGCGTATGGGAGCGGACGAGCCGATTTCAGCATACCCAAACCGGCAGCGACAGCGATGCGTAAACTAGCCAACACACTTGCCTCGTGTCGCCCAGAACCACCTACTACTACCGTTCCACTCCTTACCGGCAGCCAGCCTGTGCAATGGCAACGTCCCAGCCAGCCCAACGGTTCACTCCGATTGATCGAAGACGGTAGCGTCTTCCGCATCAGCTACCGCTTTACCACCCGGACAAATGATTACGTGGCCTTTGAGCTGAGCGATCCCATCCCGCTGCCCAACGACACGACCGCCATCACCGTTCAGCTTTTCGGCGACGGCAACGGAAACCGACTCCGACTTTGGTTGCGTGACAGCGAAGGTGAAACCTTCGCACTGACTGCCGGCATTATCGGCCCAACCGCCTGGCAAACCATCAATACTCCCGTGAGCCGTCGACCGATTCAGGATAAACTGATTGCCGGGAACGGCAACAAGCGACCTGACGCTCCACTCGCATTAGCGGCCATCGTTATCGATGACGAAGATGATGCCTGGACCGGAATGGGTGAAGTGCTGATCGAGCGCATCGTCGCGGTACGCACCACACTTGACGCAGCATCACTCTCGACGTATACTGTCACTCAATGGCGATGACGGGGACGAGTAGCTACCGTCTGCCCGCCAGCGAGCCCGGGATGGTGGAAGCCGGGTGGAGCCAGCGGTAGTGAATATCACCCCTGAGCCGGCAGGTGAACCGTGTGATCATCGTCACGCCTAGTAACTGCGCCCGGAATGCCCACCGTTACCAGGGCAGAGCGTTGATCGACACGCACTGTGTGCGATACGTGCATTTGATGTCCATACATTCTTCGCACCTTTGCCCGAGACGCTCACCGAGTGCGATGGCTACGTTGTTGGCGTACCATCGAAGAGGGGTGGTACCGCGGGGTTGATCAGCCTCGTCCCCACGTGGGACGGGGTATTTTGTTTTGGCGTGTATGGAGGTTGCATGTTCAAACCGGTTGATCCAAACGTTAAGTTCCCCCAACTCGAAGAAGAAGTACTGGCATGGTGGGAAGCCAACAATATCGTTGCCAAATCACTGACTGCCGGCGAAAAGCCGTTTGTCTTCTATGAGGGACCGCCAACGGCTAACGGTCGCCCTGGTCTTCACCATACCATCTCGCGCAGTTTCAAAGATGTGATTTTGCGCTATCGCTCGATGCAGGGCTATCGCATTATTGGCCGCCGTGAGGGATGGGATACCCACGGTCTGCCGGTTGAGATCGAGATCGAGAAGAAGCTCGGTTTTAGCGGCAAGCCCGACATCGAGCGGTTTGGCATCGCTGAATTTAATCGCCTCTGCCGCGAGAGCGTCTGGGAGTATATCCAAGAGTGGAAGGCGTTTACCAAACGGATCGCGTTCTGGCTGAGCGAAGACGCTTATATCACCTACGAGAATGACTATATCGAATCGACGTGGTGGATCTTCCGTCAGTTGTGGGATCGCGGCCTGCTCTTCCGTGACTATAAGGTGACCATGCACTGCCCGCGCTGTGGCACCAGCCTCAGTGACCACGAGGTGAGCCTTGGCGCGCGCGATGATGTCGATGATCCGAGCGTCTATATTAAGTTTCGCGTGAAAGGCACGACATTACCACCACCGGCAGTTGATGGTACGCTCGAAGGTGCCTTCCTGGTGGCGTGGACAACCACACCATGGACATTACCGGCCAACGTCGCTCTCGCTGTGAAGCACGATGCCGAGTATGTTGAAGTTGAACACAACGGCGAGCGGTTGGTGATGGCAGCAGCGTTGGTCAATCATGTCTTACCCGCCGAAAGTTTTACCGTGATCCGCCATTTCCGCGGTAACGATCTGGTCGGTCTTCGCTACGAACCCCTCTTCCGCGGTGTGCCCGGTACCGGCGATACCGTCGATTGGGAGACAGCCTACCGCGTGATCGCCGACGAAATTGTCAGCCTTGAGGACGGTACCGGTATCGTGCATATCGCGCCGGCCTACGGAGACCTCGACGTCGGGCGCAAGCACGGCTTACCTACCCTGTTTTCGGTTAGTCTCGACGGTCGGGTATTGCCGGAGTTTGCCGACCTTGGTTTTGCCGGTAAGTTCTTCAAAGAGGCCGATCCCGACATTATCCGCAATCTCAAGGTCCGTGGCCTCCTGTTACGGAGTGGCCGGGTGCGTCACTACTATCCATTCTGTTGGCGCTGCGGTACGCCACTCCTTTACTACGCTAAGCGTTCGTGGTACATCCGCACCACTGCATTCAAAGACGATCTCGTCGCTAACAATCAGCAAATCCATTGGGTGCCCGAACACATCCGCGATGGTCGCTTCGGCAATTGGCTTGAAAATAACATTGACTGGGCGATCAGTCGCGAACGCTATTGGGGAACACCTATTCCGATCTGGACGAACGCCGATGGCTCGCATATGGTCTGTATTGGCTCGCTTGCCGAACTCGAAGCGAAGGTAGGCCGTTCGCTCCGTGATATTGACCTCCATCGGCCCTATATTGACGAAGTAGTGTGGGAAGACCCCGAACATGGGTTGATGCGTCGGATTCCCGATGTGGCCGACTGCTGGTTCGATAGTGGTTCGATGCCGGTCGCGCAATGGCATTATCCATTCGAGAATCGTGATGTGTTCGAGATGGCCCATCCCGCCGACTATATCTGTGAGGCGGTAGACCAGACCCGCGGTTGGTTCTATACACTGCATGCGGTAAGCACGTTACTTTTCGACCGGCCGGCGTTTAAACATGTGATCTGTCTCGGCCACATTCTCGATAAAGATGGTCAAAAGATGAGCAAGAGCCGGGGCAATGTGATCGAACCCCAAGAAGTAATCAACGCTTACGGTGTTGATGCCCTGCGCTGGTACCTGTTTACCGCTGCCCCTCCCGGTAATGCCCGTCGCTTTAGCATGGATCTCGTGAGCGAGAGCATGCGTAAGTTCTTGCTTACACTCTGGAATACGTATGCGTTCTTCGTCACCTATGCCAATCTCGACCGATGGCAGCCTAACAGTGAACGTACCGCTGAGTTCCAGCCAATCGATCGCTGGGCTTTGGCCGCACTTAATCAACTTGTCCAAAAAGCAACCGCTGCCTTCGAGGATTACGATGTCTACTCGGCAGCTAACGCAATCGAGCACTTCGTTGATGAGTTGTCGAACTGGTATGTGCGCCGCAACCGTCGTCGCTTCTGGAAGAGCGAAGGCGACGCAGATAAGGAAGCTGCCTACCAGACCCTCTATACCTGTCTGGTCACCGTTGCTAAGTTAGCAGCGCCGTTTATCCCGTTTGTCAGCGAGGAGATGTATCGCAATCTGGTCGCCGAACGGGACGCTTCCGCTCCCGAAAGTGTTCATCTCGCTCGTTGGCCAGAAGTCGATCAAGCACTGCTCGATGACCAACTGGTGGCCGATACCGAAGCATTACTGACAGCAGTATCACTCGGACGAGCCGCGCGCAAACAGGCTAATATCAAGGTTCGTCAGCCCCTCAGTGAGCTGTGGCTGCGGGCTAGTACACCGACACTGCTCAACGGTGTCCGCCGTTTTGAGACGGAATTGCGCGATGAGTTGAACGTCAAAGCGGTACGTTACCTCGATGCGCAGAGCGCTGTCGTCGAGTATCGGCTGAAGCCTAATTTGCGCCTCGTCGGCAAGAAGTTCGGTAAATTGGTGCCGGCGCTCACCGCAGCATTACGCGATCTCACCGGTGATGACGCACGAGCCGCAGCGCAGGCCGTTGAAGCCGGTCAGCCGGTACACCTATCGGTTGACGGCCAAACGATTGAGCTGCTCGCCGAAGAGGTGCTAGTCGAGAGCAGTGCGCCCGCAGGGTACGCGGTTGCCGAAGCCGATGGTATGCTGGTCGCATTGAATACCACCGTGACGGAAGAACTACGTCTCGAAGGGGCCGCTCGCGATCTGGTCCGCTACGTGCAAGATGCGCGTAAGAGTGCCGGACTGGCAATCAGTGACCGCATCCGACTCTTCCTGTCCAGTCCCGATGAAACTGAACTCTTGGCGACGACACTGGCTCAATACGAGCAGTATATTAAAACCGAGACCCTCGCTGTTGAGTTGACCGTAGGCACACCGCCAGACGGTGCGCACGTTGCGACCGATGAGTTCGGCAATAGTACGATAACAATTGGGGTGGTGAAGGCCGGCTGACGCCAACAATACACTGCTGCGAGACTAAAAGAGCTGTAGGCTTGGTCCCGAGGTCCAGACGAACGGCAGCGCCTGCCTGCATCAACAATCGCAAGAAGACTATTACGGCCTTGGCACGGTTACCTACGAGCATTGCCACTCTCGCGTGGATCGCGTGCATACGATCACACCTCGGCTCTACCATGAAACCCAAACGGTAGGTGTCGAGGACGGGTACGTCCAAAGGATGCCGGCAACCCGGAAGCTGGTTTGGGCCATCAGCGACGTGGGGATGGGTACACACGCGGATGGTGTGCCAAGCCCAACGTTTTGGCATGCAGCCGATCAAGTGCCGAGTGCCGGCATCCACATCATCGCCGCTGTGCGGTCAGTGGGTGGTCCATTGTGATCACGCGTAGACGTGTCAACACTGTGGCACGCACCACAGCGGTGCCGTGAATGCAGTACTCAATCACAACCGGCCGGCAACCGCACACCTGCCCGCCCTATGACAAGTCCATTCGGCAATGGCGGTGCTGTGACATAAAGGATTCCTGCTACAGTCGGTGACGTGACGCCTGTGGAGCGATGAGCTGATATGAGTCACGCGGCTTAGCCAGAGAACGTGCACACGTTCTCGATAGCGGGAGATCCACGTATCAGATGAGAACAGTTATCACATTCGCGATCACACGGTATGGCATCGCTTCCGCTCCTCCCGCGCTGTAGCGGTGGGGCAGGTGTGGTTCGGCTCGCCAGCGGGTTTCGCCTGATCCGTCCCCCCGGCCCCGCCAATCGCTACCGTAATGCGCAACTCGATAATGTAGGGCGCCGACCTAACGCTGTGCGAGCACTGCGGCCACCATTGACGATCCGCCTCGTCGCCCGCGCGTCACATCCGGTCGGCCACTTAGTCGGTACTGCCGGTTTTGGCCTCTGGAGCTACCCGTGGGCCTGGCCCCCGCGTATGCCACAGGCAATCTGGTTCTTCTTCGGCGCACCACCACACGATATGCCGCTTGCCCTTGGCATCCCCGGTTATGGCTGGAAGGCAGCCACCATCGACACCGGACGACCAGCAGCATTGGGTTGGTTACCGGCGGCACCCCTGATCGTACCTCTGCTGAACGTACCACCGCTCTACCGCCGTCTCTGGCCCCGTATCCAACGCGCAGTCGGTGTCGCTGAAGCGGTCGTCAATGTTGACCTCACCCGGTGGCACGAGTACGAGATTCGTTGGGGAACGACTCTGAGCGAACTCCTGGTTGATGGAGTTGTCGTCTTACGGGCACCGTCACCACGCGGCCCCCTCAGTACCGTCATTTGGATCGACAACCAATACACAATCGTCCGTCCAACCGGTCGCCTCGGTTGGGGGTTGCAGGCGTGTAACGAAGCACAATGGTTGGAAGTCAATCTGTTATCTTAAATCACCAACACGACCCTTACAACTCCCACTTACGCAACTCTTCCAGCCAACGATGACTGGTCAAATCCATATGCACCGGTGTGAGGCTCGCGTAGCCTTCACTAATCGCCGCAATATCGGTCCCCTCTTCATAATGGTCTTCTGGCTCGGCACCGTCGATCCAATAGTAAGGCCGCCCACGCGGATCGTAGCGTACCACCAGCTCATCGCGATACACACGACGCCCCAACCGACCAACTTTGATCCCACGAAGCGTTTCGGGCGTCACCACCGGGATATTCAGGTTCAGTAACAACTCCGGCGGCAAACCCCGTTCGCGAATGAGCATCACCAGACGACGCACTGCCACTTGCGCCGCCCGAAAATCCCACTGCCCATCCTTTGGTCGTATTTGCGACACCGCCAACCCTGGCACACCAAACACAATCCCTTCCATCGCAGCGGCAACCGTACCAGAATAGAGCAGATCGGTGCCGAGGTTCGCGCCTAGATTGATCCCCGACACCACCAAATCAGGTTTGCGGTCGAGGAGACCCAAGATGGCCAACGCCACACAATCGGCCGGTGTCCCATCACAGATCAATGCCGGCGAACCATCACTTAACGTCCCTTCCCACGCCCGCAGCGGATCGAACAGCTTGCGGTAATGACCGGCGGCGCTCCAGTTGCGGTCAGGGGCAACCACCGCCACCTCGCCGATTTCGCTCAACACGGCGCGCAATGCCGCTAATCCCGGACTTTGGTAGCCATCGTCGTTGGTGACAAGAATGTACATACGTGGTGTCCTTATGTGAAATGCCTACGGTATGCCGATGCACACGTAGTAGAGGACGTAAACGCAAAGACGCAGAGGACGCAGAGGGTTGTGGGATAATTCGCAGAACCGCACGGCTGTGCGGCTCTACCCCCCAGCGGGGGGATGCTAGGAGGAGCATTCTGATCACTCCTTCGGCAATTCGATGTCGGTCAAGCGTACCGTCTTACGCCCTTGAAACTTAATCGTCTTTTGGCCCTCGCTCGACATTTGGCCATGCTGTTCGAGGTTGGCAATCTCTTGCTGCATCGTCGCCGCTAACTCCACTTCTCCCTGATTGAGCAGGCGCGTCACCGCACTCTTCAGCTTCTGGGTTGCACCACTCACATCGCCGGCAGCCAAATCTTGCAAGGCGCGCGTCTGTAGCTTAAATGCACTCACCTTCTCGACGATGTTCATCACCGTTGGATTAAGCTGCTGCAACTGAGCTGGATCATTGGTAAAGGTCAGCATAATATCCAACTTGGCTTTTTCTCCCACCAACTGCAATGCGGGCACGTCGTAGCTCAACTCGGCTTGCCCGATCCGGTAGGTGCCGAGCGGGCGGGGATCGATCAACAGTTCGATCAGGAGTATCCGGAGTTGCGAACTTTCGAGTTCACCGAGTTTCACACTCACCGCCCGATCACTGATCGGTTGGTAGCCGAGATTGTCGATCAGCGGTGTCACTTGCCAGACGGCGCGCGGCGTTACGCCTTGCACTAACCGCAAGGTAAGCACACTGTTCTGAATGACGGTCTGTTGGGCGCGTTGGACGGTGTGCTGGAAGTAGTTGACGATTTCGCTCGGTTGGGCGATGTAGTCGGCCACGCCCTTCGAGCGATTCGCCATCTCGATCAAAAGATCTTCGTTCCAATCTTTACCGATCCCAAGGGCAGTAATCGGCACACCCAGCCGTCCGGCATCGTCGGCCCGCAAGAGGCACTCTTTTTCGTGCTCGGTTTGGCCGTCGGTAAGTAATATGAGACGGCGTACACCCGGTGGCATCTTCTGCAACTCCTGCAACCCTTTTTCGACCGCAGGTGCAATCCGCGTCCCACCGGCATCATGAATACGGTGAACGAGATCGAGGATCATCGCGCGGTTACGCACCGGCTGAGCCGGAACCAATACTTCGGTACGATGATCGAAAATCACAATCGCAATAGAGTCCTGCTGATCGAGCAGCTCAATCGCCTTCACCACTGCTTGTCGCAATCGCTCGATCTTCTCACCCTTCATCGAACCGCTCCGGTCAAGCACAAAACAGACATTGACCGGCATTCGCACCTGTATCATCTGCGAGGCCGGCTGCGTCTCGAGCAGCACGTAGGCCACTTGTGGCGTGGTTGTGGCTGCTAAAAAGGGACGCGCTAACACGGCGCGCAGAGAAACTTCTCCAGCCATAGCACACTCCTCGTCTCAAGGCACTCGCCATCTGGCGAGAAGGCTTCGACGTATGCGACGATGCAAGGTCAGCAGTGGTTGCAATCAGGTGTATTGTATCACGAGCTTATCAGCAGATGATGAATACAAAATGAGGTAGATGCACATACCATCACTAGGAGGCAACGTGATGATGTACGCCGAGGGTACCGGTCACGAGATCGATCTTACCGCCGATACCGCATCACTCGTCCATGAAGCAGACTCGCCAACAAAAGTCGGTCAATCAATGGATCGCGTTGCATCAACAGATCAACCTCTGACCGACAATACGGACACGAAGCAACATGGTGCGCAATCCGTGCTTGCTGCGCCGGTGGGAGTAATCCTTGACAGTAATCAACTAACAGATCGGTGCTTGGGCAAAGAACGCGATACAAACGATAGCGCAACGCATGTTGCAGATTCCGCAGGGTCGCGACGCGCTGACGACAAAGAGGGCATTCGTTGAGATGGGCGAGGATCGTTTCATCGGCTTCACCATCAACAGCAGCTATCAGCTCCAGACCGGAAAGATGGGTTGCGCCGTCACTCAATTGTTCTTCCTCCATACCGGCGCACCTCCGTGAGCAACCAGTTCAGCAGGTGAACCTGCAAGCGTTTCCTGTTGAAAGAAACGCAAACGGGAACGTTTTTCACGTTCCCGCTCACACAAGATTTTAGGTATTGACTCTGTAGGTGCTCTGTATGGTTCAAAACCGCTGCTCGATCCGTGTCGCTCCGTCGCACTCGCGCCCCATGCCCTTGCGTCACCGTCTCAATCGCGCTTCATCGGTAGAGCCGCACAGCCGTGCAACTCTACCGATGACCCTAAACCTTCTGCGCCTTTGCGCCCTCTGCGCCTTTGCGCTTGAACCCTCTGCGCCTTTGCGTTTGAACCCTCTGCGCCTTTGCGTTTGAACCCTCTGCGCCTTTGCGTTCACACCTGCGCAAACAATGCCCGCAGATGGCTATTGCGGCTCAGCCGGCTCAATACGTTGCGTTTGACGTTGTACACGTCGTAGACGCTCTCGAAGAGGGAAGCGTAGCGTTCGAAGATAGCGCGCGGCGTCAGGCCGAGCACAAACGAACCGTAGACCACCACTCGCTCGCTCTCGTTGTGCAATTGACTATCAATAAAGCGCCAAAACTCTTGTCGATCAACCCGCCGCATCGCCTCTTCATCGGGCATCGTGCGTGGTGTACGGTGGATGTCGATCCGGTCTTCCGTCACCATTTCTGCCCATGATTGAGCACGTACTGCATCGATCACCACACTCGACGCGCACAGTTGCAGATATTGCAACAGTGAGGCCAGATTCGGGAACGACGCAAACCGTTCGGGAGTCACGGCACGCCAAAACTTAGCAAATGCTCCCACCACAAAATATTCGCTGCTCTCACCACTACTGGCAAATGCGCCACTGCGGCGGATCCAGCCCTCGACCAGGGCACTGTACTGCTGAAACAGATAGCTCCACGCCGTTTCATCACGCTCGACGAGGGCACGCCGGAAGAGTTCAAAGCTGTACCGTGAGTCGTGCGGCTGACCACGATAGAAACGCTCACTCTCGATCACACATCGGTGTGCCAGCTCATCTACTTCCATTGCAGCGATGTTGTCTGCTACATCCTCAATTCCAACTGATATAGGTAACGGTGTCGGTGGATCGAAAGTGGTCATTGTAGGCGCAATCATTGACTTCCTCGCTGCATTGTCGTGCGCTATCCTCCGCTGCCCAACGTTGATTCGCTGCGACTGACGGAGTTGCGCGGCTTGCGATAAACCTTCTGCGCTGCATTGTAGGAAGTTGTGCGCCTGACGAGAAGTAGTGTAGATGAGCAGGAGATGACAAATACGGTAAAAAAAAGGTTGAATTGGGAAATCGTGGACGAAAGAAGAGCGTTATCACCCACGAACAACAATGGAGGGTGAGAAGCAGACCTACTGCGCGCTTCTACCTCTATCTACCCCACTGACATCCGGTCATACCTCGCGCAAACGTGCGGCTGCTTGTTCGGGGGTTAAATCACGTTGTGGTTGACCGAGCATCTCGTAGCCGACCATAAACTTTCTCACCGTTGCCGAGCGCAGCAACGGCGGGTAAAAATGGGCATGAACGTGCCAACCGTCGTGCGGTAAGCCATCGGTAGGACGTTGATGAAAGCCCATACTATAGGGAAACGTAACATTAAAGAGCCGATCGTAGCGAGCCGTCAATTCACGCAAGATGGCGGCCAAACCTGCCCGTCCTTCATCGGCAAGATCACCAATCGCACCAACATGTGCGCGTGGCAATACCAACGTCTCAAACGGCCAAACTGCCCAAAATGGCGTCAGCGCAACCCATGTCTCATTGGCGCAGACGATCCGCTCACCCAACGACAACTCGAGCGCCAGATAATCGCAGAGGAGGCAGCGATCGTGTTCTTGCCAGTAGGCAGTTTGGGTTGCCAACTCTTTTCGCATCTCGTTGGGTAACTGCTCGTTCGCCCAAATCTGGCCGTGCGGATGCGGGTTTGACGCCCCCATCATCGCACCACGATTTTCAAAGATCAGTACCGACTGGACCCAATCAATCGCCGCCAACTCGTTATACTGCTCGACCCATACCTCAACCACCTGCTGCACTTCGTTTTGGGTCATCTGGGCCAATGTCAGATCGTGACGTGGTGAAAAGCAGACCACCCGGCAGATACCACGCTCAGCTTCAGCGTGCAGCAAGATCGGTCCGCTTGCATCACCTCCGGCCCGGACACACACCCGTTCAAAGGGAACATCGGGAAGCAGCGCGGCAAAATCGTTCTCAAACACAAACGTTGTGGTATAAGCCGGATTCCGGATTCCGTTAGCACGGGTATTGCCCGGACACAGATAGCAGGTTGGATCGTAGGTCGGTAACTCCATCGGTGGCAATTGCTCAACCTGACCCAGCCATGGCCGCTGCGTGCGATGTGGCGACACCAATACCCACTCGCCGGTAAGCAGGTTGAGACGCCGGTGTGGCCGGCTAAAGAGATCGGGCATAGACGATTCTCCCGTTCAGCGTCCGGCCAACCCGGACGTAGCAATGCCTTCGATAAAGTAGCGTTGGGCAAAGAGAAAGGCGATCAAGGTCGGTAATACGGCCAATGTCGAGCCGGCCATAATCAGATCAACGCGCGCCGCGTAGAGGGCTTGCAGATCCACCAGCCCTTGCGTTACCACCTTCCGCGTCGGGCTACTGATAATAATGAGCGGCCAGAGAAAACTGTTCCACGCATACAGAAAGGCAAACGTCGCCAGTGTCGCGATTGCCGGGCGAGCCAGCGGTAGAAAGATACGGAAGAGGATCCCCCAATGGGAAGCGCCATCGATCAGGGCGGCATCTTCAAGGTCTTTCGGGATACTCATAAAAAACTGGCGCAACAAGAAGGTACCGTAGGCGGTGAATAGCCATGGAATAATCAACGCCTCCAGCCGATCAACCCAGCCGAACACGAGCATCAGCCGATACATCGGCACAATCAAGACGGCAAACGGTACCATCAATGTAGCTAAGTACGCGCCAAATAGCCAATCGCGACCGGGGAACTCGAGGCGTGCGAAGGCATAACCGGCCAGAACAGAGGTAATCACCCAACCCAACACCACAAAGACGGTCACGATCACCGTATTGATCAACTGCGTGCCAAGCGGGACGATATTTAGTACTTCTAAATAATTCGTCCAACGGATCTCACTCGGCCACAGGGTCGGCGGCACCTGCACCACTTCGGTCGAGGGCTTCAGCGAGGAAAGCAGCATATAGATAAACGGAAAGACCATGACAAAGCCGGTCACACTCAACACGGCATACGCCAACACGCGCTCCCATGGTCGCCGTAAGATTACATTCGCCATCGCACTGCCTCGCTACTCGTAATGCACCCAGCGCCGTGACACCCGGAACTGAATGAGCGTCAACACCATAATAATCACAAACAGGAGCCACGCCAACGCTGAAGCGTAGCCCATCCGTCCACCGATAAATGCCTCGCGCCAGAGCAACGGAACAATCGTCAACATTGAATCGGCCGGTCCAACCGTATTCGAGCGGGTAAGACCGAGCGCAATTGGCACGTCAAAGATTTGCAAACAGTTGATCAGCGTTGTGACCAGCACAAAGAACGTCGTCGGCGAGAGCATCGGCACGGTAATGAAGAGAAACTGCTGCCAACGGCTGGCCCCATCAAGACTGGCCGCCTCGTAAAGTTGTGGCGGTACGCCCTGCAAACCGGCGAGAAAGATAACCATCGGTGAACACAGCGCTGCAGAGTACAAATACAATGCGTGGTGCGGGTCATTATATAGTTGTTATCGAAACCATGCAAGTATCGTAACTGTACGCTGCATAGCAACACGGCGCTCTTGGCAACCTCACGTTGCAGCATACCTCCCTAAAACGCGGTACAATGTATCCATCTACGTGCTATTATGGAGATCCTAAACACCGGAAAGGAGTGAGTTGTATGCAACCTGAGTGGAGTGGCGATCCCGAGGTCAAGCCGGTCTTATTCGCAGTAACGCTGACCGGAGCGGTCGCATTTCTCCTCATGGTGTGGCTGTTCGCATTTTACTGGTAAGGATCCGTGCGCCCGCCCTCATCACACTGAGGACGGGCGCAACCGTGTACTACTTGCTAAATCCACAATTACTGCTAAAATAGTTGATAAATCTAGGAATAAACTATGCCCGAAATCAGTACCTGCGACTCTCCACAAATCGAAGCGTACCGTCTCTTCCTGAAGCTCCACCGTCGCTTTCAGGAGCTTAACCGTGAAGAGTTTCGTCCGTATGACCTGTCAACACCGCAATACGCGATTTTGTTCTACGCAACCGAAGAGGGGGTACCGCTGAGTTATATCTGCAACGAAATGTTAGCCGACAACTCAAATCTCACCCGCTTGGTCGACCGTCTCGAGCGGCGCGGTTTGGTGCGGCGGGCAACTGATCCACGTGACCGACGGGTGACGCTCGTGCAACTGACGTCAGCCGGTAAGGCATTGATCGATGAATTACGCCCGCGTCATCGTCGACTTGTTGAACAACGGCTAAGTTATCTCTCTCCTGAAGAATTAGCGGCCTTCCACCAGGCCATGCAGCATTTGTACGATGCGCTGCAAACGCATCAAGATCAGGATAACCAACCAATACAATGAGAAGTAGCCCTGCCCTCAGCTCACCTCATCATCGTGCAGCCATATTCCGGGCCTTACGCCATCGAAATTATCGTCTCTTCTTTATCGGGCAACTGATCTCACTAACCGGGACGTGGATGCAGAGCGTTGCACAGGGCTGGCTAGTCCTCCGACTTTCCGACTCACCTTTCTTACTCGGTGCAACGGCAGCGGCCAATTCGCTGCCGGTATTGTTGTTCTCCCTGTTCGCCGGCACTGTAGCCGACCGCTTTCCAAAACGCCGCATTTTACTCGTCACTCAATCGACGGCGATGGTATTGGCGGCGATATTGGCCTTCCTAACGTTCAGTGGTGTTGTACAAATTTGGCATGTGATGATCTTGGCACTCCTGTTAGGGATCGTCAATGCATTTGATGCACCGGCTCGACAGGCCTTCACCGTTGAGATGGTGGGACGCGAAGATCTGCTCAATGCCATCGCACTCAATTCGTCAATCTTCAATGGGGCACGCACCGTCGGGCCGGCGTTGGCCGGTATGGTGGTAGCTTGGATTGGTGAAGGACCTACATTCCTGTTTAATACGCTGAGCTTTGGAGCCGTTCTCACCAGTCTTCTCTTGATGCGTCTTGATACGCAATTGCACCGCGGACCGCATCGGGGTGGAATGTTACGCGCCGGATTGGCGTATATTGCCGGTGAACCGCATGTTCGCGCCCTATTATTACGGGCCGGCGCCGTTAGTTTCTTCTGTTTCGTTCATATTCCGCTTTTGCCAATATTTGCCCGTGACATTCTTCAGATCGGAGCTACAGGTCTTGGATGGCTATCGGCAGCCAGCGGTTGTGGTTCGCTGGTCGCAGCACTCATCCTCGCCCAACTCCGCGATGATGCACCGCGCGGTAAGTTGCTATCAATCGCAGCTACCATTTATGCGCCTCTCCTTATGATGTTTACCCAAGTTCGTAGCCTACCGCTCGCATTGCTCTTCATCAGTCTCTGCGGCTGGGCCGGGGTCACCACAATGGCGCTCACCAACACACTGATTCAACTTACTGTACCCGATGAACTGCGCGGGCGGGTTATGAGCGTCTTTACCCTGCTTTTGATGGGGCTTAGCCCCTTGGGTGGTATGCTGGCCGGCAGTATCGCTGAACTGGTTGGGAGTGTACCTACCGTAGTAGCTGGCAGTGCTGTTATCGGTTGGCTCCTTGTGCTGCTCGTCGAATGGCAAACACCGCAATTACGCCGGTTATGAATGCTATTGCACCGGTGCACACGACGGTGATGATGTTAACCACGGTGCAAAGGTAATATTGCTTCCTACTGCATCACCGCTTCCCAGCGGATTACTATCCGGTTCATATGGTCCAGAAGCATGTCCCCACCAGTTATTGCGCATATCGAGCGCAATCTCACTGGCTGCGCCGCGTCCGATCCCAAACGTCAGATATGTCGGACGAATCACCGGTGTGTGCTCTTCGATTCGGTTCTGTTCGATCCGCAATGGCATGAGAAACGTACCGTCGGGTTTAACTTGCAACGTTTCGGTACGCACACTCAGCCCAAGATTATCGCCGACCAGCGCATTACAGACGACACTACCCTGTAGTATGCCATTCGTCGTTAATTGCAGATTTGCACTACCACCTCGGAAAAGATTACCCTCGACTGTCAAGTTCAGCGTCTCGCGGGCATTCTGATTAGCCAGTCGCACCATTGGTGCACCGGTGCTGAGACGGTTACCGGCAATCCGATTACCGATCAGTTTCACACTATTCCCGCGGCTGTACGAGACCTCGAGGGCGGCACCGAACGGTATATCGTTACCGGCAATCTCGCTGTGACTCAACTCGAACTGAGAGTCGACGACAAGCACGCCACCGCCGTTGTCGGTTATCCGGCTAAAGCGAACAACCAAACCACCCTCTTCACCGACCAAAACAACCCCGCCGAGACCACCACCGCGAATGTCGGTATGTTCAAGCGCGATAAAACCACCGGTCCGACCAAAAATACCACTCCAGCGCGTACCGGTCGCGGCCACAAACCGTACCGGCTGGTCGGGTTGACCGAGGGCAATCATCCGTCCACCATCAACATAGATTGCCACACCCGGCGCAAGCCGCACCTCGACTCCCGGCTCGATGATCAGTTCGCTGCCGGCAGGAATTTGAACATCACGGTTCAGCACGATCGGCCCCTGCCCGGCAGCCCAGCGTGTACTGCCTCGCAATACCAGCGCCGGGATTGGCGTCGGAGCCGGTGTGGCAGTCGGAACTGGAGTTGCCGTCGGCGGCGGTGGCACGGTCGGGCTGTCATCGATCACGAGATCGGAACTGGTTGGAGTTGGCGGTGGTGGTACCGTTGGGGGGCGAATCGTCGGTGGCGGAGCTGAAGGAGTAAACGTAGCCGTCGGCGGAATCGTTGACAAGACCGGCGGCGTACCTTCCGGCACCGGATACGCTGGCACCGTCGTGGCCGTTACCACACTTTCAGCCTGCACCGTCGCAGCGAGGGCGGTAATTTCTACCACCACACTCGTCTGCGTTTGGGCAAGATTAGACACCAAGGTAGTCGGCTGACCTACCGGATAGGCAGTACTCGGCGTGACTGCGCCACCGGCAGGTACGGTCGTTGCTATGCCGGGATATACCCCAACCTGTGTCGGCGGGCGCGTACCTATCACTGAAGGCGCCGGTGAGGGAGTACTTACATCGTTAATGCCAGGCGAAAAGACAAACGTAAGCGCAACTCCCAACCCCAACAACGCCAATGCTCCCAGCAAAAGCAAGGTGTCGCGATTCAAGCGTGGCGTCGGCGGCAAAGGATTCGGTGACGGTTCAGTCTCTGACACAGAAAAGCCTCCGCTACAATGCAGGCATCCCTCGCTATCTTAACATATCGCTGCAAGACGACCAACCCCTTAAGCGAGCCACTAACACCCAAAGCAGGCATCCCTCGCTATCTTAACATATCGCTGCAAGAGACGCCTATAGGGGCAGAATCGCCAACTCGGTCAACATTTCAGCCGGCGTCAAACCACCATGCAATCCGCGAAGTGTAAACGGACGAGCACGTGGATGCTCCCAACTCAAAGCCTTCCCGGGAGCAGGCAAGACGGTCAGTTCACCTAAACGGGCAAGCAACCGTTCACCCGGTTGCGGACCAAAATAGCCCGACGTCACCAATTCGGTAGTCGTCACTACCGTCGCCTGTTCACCAAGACGCAGTTGCAATTGGACTTGCACCTCAGCCACCGTTTCCGGTTGCAAGTGGAGCACCATCACCCGCGGCGAACCGGATGGTGGCAGCGGTTGGCGATCACCGCCACGGCGCAAGTAGCGGGTCAGGTCTGGCCACAACCGATTAAGCACAATGGCGTGTTGTGGATCGACCGACACCTGACCGTGATCGGCAGTCAACAACAAAAGGGCAGGTTTTGGCACCGACTGCAATACCGGCATCAGATGCCGTTCGAGCTGATCGAGTGTTGCGGTAATTTCAGCGGTGACCGCTGCTGAATCTGGTCCGTGCAAATGCATCACCGCATCAATCGTATCAAGGTAAAGATGGTAGAATGCCGGCTCTTGTTGGCGAGCGAACAACGCATGCAATCGGGTCGCAGCATCGGCAATCGTGTGAAAGGGCGTCACTAACGCGCCTTGGCACAACGTGCGCGTATAGACAGAGTGCGTAAGCGCCATCGGCAACAATACGGTACTCGTCACACCGGCGTCTTGCAAACGCCGATACCAGCGTTCGGTCGGATAAATCTGCTGCGGATCGACCCCGTAAGTCGCCAGTATATCGGATGTATGTTCAAACACCGGTGAGAAGAGTAACGAGCCGATAACCGCTTGCAAATCGGGTTCAAAGATATACCACTCATAAATCCCACTCCGATCGGCGGCCAGGCCGGTATGGAGTAACGTCACGTGAACAGCCGTGGTCGAGGGAAAAGCGCTGGTCAATTGGAGGATCAGACCATCGGTACTAAACCGGCGTAGAAACGGAGCCTGGTCAACAAACCGACTAAAAAACTGCCACCCAAACGAGTCGAGCATCAGTAAGATGACGGTCTGCGGTTGCGACGGCAAGCCGGTAAGGGCCGTTGGTGGCAAACCTGCCGAAGCTGCCCCGGTAAACCAACCCTCAATCGTGGCCGGAATACGCGCAAAACCAAAGGTGTCATAGAGCGGAACCACGTGATCAGGCCTCCGCACGGCCGCTGTTACCGCAGAGGTTGATTCGGTAATCAACATAATCCACTCCTCAGGTATAGCGACAAGCTAACCACACTGTACCATAATCTACAGTGCTACCACCAAGCAATTGTCAGACAATACTCACCATGTTCTTGACAAGTCATCAATTGACGATTTGCCTACCTGAGGATAGAATAGAGGCAAGTCTCGCCATCAAGAATACGGCGCCATTACATTATGAGCACACGCGATCTCGTAGGACTTATTGCTTCGTTCGGTTACGCATTTAGTTTGCTCATTATTGCCGAAGTTATTCGCCGTTGGCGCGGGTACCCTCAAGACTTTACGCGCAAATTTGTCCATATCGGCGCCGGTATGTGGGTCTTTGGTGTACTGGCGCTCTTTGAGAACTGGACAATCGGGATTATTCCTTTTGCCACATTCATTGTGCTCAACTACATTTTTTACCGTTTTCGGCTACTCGAGTCGGTTGATTCGCCTGACAGTAGCCCCGGAACGGTATATTTTGCCCTATCTATCACCCTTCTGTTTCTGGCGTTCTGGCGTACTAATTCGGCCGATGATCGCGGCTCCATCGCGGCTGCCGGCACGATGGCGATGACATGGGGCGATGCACTGGCAGCGATTGTCGGTAGACGCTGGGGGCGTCACCATTACCAAATCGGGCGTGGACGGCGTTCAGTTGAAGGCTCGGTGGCGATGTTCATCGCCAGCCTCATTGCAATGCTGCTGACTCTCCTATACGTACCGGGTTCAGCACTTAGTCCCCTCAGCACACCGATCAGCTTCACTGCGGCGCTATTGTCGAGTATTGTTGCAGCAATCGTCGCAACGCTTGCTGAAGGGGTCTCACCGCACGGAACAGATAACATTAGCGTACCATTACTAGCGGCTGCCGTGATTGCCGGAATGCTGGCAGTTGTGCAATAATATGTGGAGCGAATACCCACGCTCGCTGGAATGGTAGAGGAGCGCGTCTTGGACAATCTTCGCATTCCTATCTTGAAAATCGGAGACATCCTGATCGCCTCAATTCAGGTGGCGCTCCACGATGCCTCCGCAGTTCAATTCAAAGACGATCTCTTGCAAAAGATTCACGATACCCGCGCCCGTGGTGTTATTATCGATCTGACCGCGCTCGACGTGGTCGATAGTTTCATTGGTCGCCTGATTGCCGACATTGCTGCGATGGCCGGGTTAATGGGAGCACGAGTGGTACTGACGGGCCTCCAACCGGCGGTTGCTATTACACTCGTCGAATTAGGGCTTGAACTACCGCGTGTGCTCACAGCGCTCAACCTCGAAAAGGGGTTGGCTATGATGCAGCGGATGACCGCCGAGGAGAGCGACGATGGCGCAGAGTAAGACTGCTGTCATTCGGAGTGACCTTGATATTGTCATCGCGCGCACCATGGCTCGCGATATGGCCAAGGCGCTCGGTTTCGGACCAATCGATCAAGCGCGCATCGCGACGGCAGTGAGCGAGTTGGCCCGCAATATTTTTCTCTACGCTGGGACGGGCAATGTGACCGTGCGCAATATTGAGAAGGGATCACGTAAGGGCATCGAGATTATTTGCGAAGATCAAGGACCGGGTATCCCCAATATCGATCTGGTGATGCAAGACGGCTACAGCACCTCGCGTGGGATGGGGATGGGTCTACCCGGCGCTAAACGCCTGATGGATGAGTTCGACATTAAGTCGCAAGAAGGCGTAGGTACAACGATTATTTGCCGGAAGTGGCGCACGTAGAAACCTTACTGCACACGCAGTGTTGGAAGAGGGGCACAACGATACGGTGCCCCATAATGATGCTGCTTACCCAACCATTCGCTCACCTTCGTCATACGCCTTAGCGTACAACTCAATAATCTCTTGCTTGGTCGGCTTGCGTGGGTTATTCGCTGGGCTGCCACTGTCAATGGCTGCATCGGCCATCGATGGGGCAAGTTCCATCAACCGTTCACGTTCAACCCCCAACTGACGAAGCGAGGGAATGTTGATGTCCCGTACCAAACGCCGAATCGCGACCACGGCACGATCGGCGGCTTCCATCAGTGATAACCCCTCAATCGGTTCTCCCATCGCGCGGGCAATATCGGCATACCGCTTCGGATCACCAACCAGACTAAACTCGGTCACGACGGCCAACAACGCTGCATTCGAGACACCATGCGCGATGTGGAAGTGCGCACCGATCGGGCGCGACATCCCATGAACCAGTGCTACCGATGAGTTGCTAAACGCAATCCCGGCTTGGGTTGCGCCCAGCATCATCTTTTCGCGCGCTTCGATATTATTACCGTTGGCCCACGCCTGGCGGATATTGCTCGAAATTAGCTCAATCGCCGACAAACACAACACATCGGTCATCGGTTGCCGCTTTACCGAGACGTAGGCCTCAATCGCATGCACCAACGCATCAACTCCGGTCGCAGCGGTCACGCTCGGCGGTGATGAGATGGTCAGCATCGGATCGACAATCGCAATTGTCGGCATCAAGTAAGGGCTACCGATCAACATCTTGACATCAGTCTTTTGATCGGTAATCACCGTATAGATCGTCGCTTCACTACCGGTACCTGCTGTGGTTGGAATTGCCACCAACGGTACGCCAGGGCTGGCAATCTTACCAATCCCCTTGTACTGCTCAATTGAACCACCATTGGTGACCAATACCGCTACTGCTTTGGCCGTATCAATCGGGCTACCACCACCGACGGCAACGACAAAATCACAACCGCCCTCGTGGTAGCTGGCAAGCGCCTCTTGCACATACTCAACCACCGGTTCAGTATTGACACCGGCATACACGACACCGGCAATGCCGTGATTCGCCAGATTCTGCTCAACCTGCCCGACAATACCGAGCTTCTGCATAATCTGATCGGTCACGATGAGTGCCTTCCGCCAGCCCCGCTTCGCACACTGCGCGCCGACCTGCTCAACCGCACCGGAACCGATCACCATCTGGGCCGGCATAATAAACTCACGTGGTGGCATCATACGCCCCTCCTTTCTGCTATGGAAGCTGTTCACATCGTTGCGCGGTGAGGAATAATTGGCTTGAAGTGTAATACAATTTGCACGCTGCGTCAAAGAAAGACCAAACGAGCGACATACCACAATTCAGCACAGTCAAGGTATAATCAAGACGCTCGTGCTGCGGCAAGCATAACCTGCTCTGCCCGATACAAAGGAGTATCGCAATGGATCTGACCGCCAACTATGACATGTTTCTCGGCCCCGAACACGACCTCCTGCGCCAAACGGTGCGTAACTTCGCCGAACGTGAAGTTGCTCCGTACATCCGCGAATGGGATCGGAGTGGCGCAAAAGCTGAAGGGCCAGAAGATCGCCCGCACTTGCGCCCGATCCTCAAACGGATGGGCGAACTAGGCTTCCTCGGCATCTGTATTCCACAGCGGTACGGTGGTGCCGGGATGGATTATCTGGCGCTCGCAGTAGTCTGCGAAGAGCTGGAACGGGTTGACAGCTTTCTGCGGGTTGTCATGAGCGTGCATACCGGCCTCAATTCGCTCTCGCTCCTGCAATGGGGCACGGAAGAGCAGAAACAGCGCTTCCTGGTACCGCAGGCACGTGGCGAGAAGCTGGCCGCCTACTGCTTGACCGAGCCTAACAGCGGCACCGATGCCGCCGCCATGCAGGCTACTGCGCGCCGCGATGGTGATGTCTATATCCTCAACGGCGAGAAGATTTGGATTAGTCTCGCCGATCTGGCCGACAACTTTCTCGTCTTTGCCAAAACCGACCCCGCTGCCGGACCACGCGGTATTACGGCGTTCATTGTTGAACGCACTATGCCCGGTGTAAGCAGCTACCCAATTCACGGTAAATTGGGAGTACGGGCCGGCAACACCGGTGGTGTTGTGTTCCAAGATGTCCGTGTACCACTCTCACATCGGCTAGGCGAAGAGGGTGAAGGTTTCAAGATTGCGATGGCCGCGCTCGACAATGGCCGTTACACCGTCGCTGCCGGTGCTACCGGCCTGATCCAAGCCAGTCTTGAAGCGAGCATCCGTTATGCCCGCGAACGACAAACCTTCGGTGTGCCTATCGGCGAACACCAACTGGTCAAGCGAATGATCAGTCATATGGTGCGAAAACTCGACACCTCGCGCTTGCTCGTCTACCGAGCCGGTTGGATGAAGAATAAAGGCATTCGCAACACCCGCGAAACCACCCTCGCGAAATGGCACGCGACGGTAAGCAGTTTTGAAGCCGCTGATGATGCGCTCCAGATTCACGGTGCGTATGGTTATGCCGACGAGTATCCGGTTGAGCGTTATTTACGCAACGCCCGTGGTGCGATCATCTATGAGGGGACACGCGAGTTACAAGAGCTGCTACAGGCCGATTTTGTGATGGGCTACCGCAAATATCCAACCCTGCGGTGTGAATTACCGGCCTACGACCCGGAGCTTTGGGAGGGCGAAGCGTAGCCTACAGGGAGCTGGGTAGAACACGCAGGGATATCAGCCTTCCGTGCGAATACTGGAAGGAGAAACGGAGCGGGGTGGTAGAAGCGCAGTAGCATCCATCCCGTTCCTATCTTTTACCGCAAGTTCTTTCACTCGGTGTGGATCGCTCTATCGAACGGCATCACTGCTCTTCATTCAAGATCGCTAACATCTCCTGTGTATCGATCAGATGGTTATTAAAAATTTGCCGAGCCACATCGAGCAATTGGAAGATCATCGGATCACGAACACGGTAGTAGACCGTCGTACCCTCCTTACGAGAATCGACGATATTCTTGTTGCGCAGCACAGCCAACTGCTGCGAGACACTCGATTGCTCAATCGCCAGTGCCTGCTGCAACTCCTGCACACTCCGCTCACCGGCGCGCAACTGATCGAGAATAGCGAGCCGGGTAGGATGCCCAAGGGCTTTAAAGAACTCGGCTTTGAACCGATGGAGAGGCATAGGAATCTCCTTTGAATATTCTAATATTTTGATACTTTTAACACGAATCGACCGAACTGTCAACCTACGTGTATGAACTCACCAAGCATACATTGGTTGTTTTGGTGTTACCGAGCATAGGTTCCATAACCACGTGCTTGGCAGGTTTCGACAACTTTGACGCATCTCCCGGTGAGCATCCGGCGCTCAACTGTTACGTTTGCCGAACGGTCAAAGCGCACGTTACCTATCTCAACATCCACCATACGGCGGATTGACATCAGACTACGAGTGTGTTACAATTCTTTAAGTTATTAAAATATGAAATTATTATCATATTATGATTAAGGAAATCCCTATGAACAACTTGCTCGGTCGCTTACCCATCCTCTCCACTTGGCAACACGAATTTGCCGGTTATTCACTCAAGCACCTGCGCTCAGACATACTGGCCGGTTTGACAACCGGCGCCGTTGCGTTGCCTCTCGCACTTGCCTTCGGTGTCGCATCCGGCGCCGATGCTCCCGCCGGTTTAATCACCGCCATTCTAGCCGGATTGATCATCGGTGGTCTTGGTGGCGCCGCTTATCAGATTAGTGGTCCGACCGGTGCAATGTCGGCCATTCTGATCGCGATCTCGGCGCGCTATGGTATCGAAGGTGTGTGGGTTGCAACGCTCCTGGCCGGCCTGATAATGATCGGTCTTGGGCTAGCCCGACTCGGTCGCTATATCGCATTTATCCCCTCACCGGTCATTGCCGGTTTTACCAGTGGGATTGCCCTTATTATCGCCATCGGTCAGCTTGATAACGTGCTCGGTATTCAAACTCCGAAAGCTGAAAACGCACTTGAGAAGTTACTCCACTACTTCACCCATCCCCTGTTTCCCGACTGGCATACGCTGGTCATTGCCGGTATCGTGATCGCGATCATGATCCTCCTGCCACGTTTTCACAAAGGTATCCCTGCCTCGCTGGTTGGGATTATTGTAGCAACGGCGATCAGTGTCGGTCTAGGGTGGAATGTACCGATCATCGGTGATATTCCACAAACGATTTTGCTCGACCATCGCCTGACATGGCAAACCATTCCATGGGATCATCTTAGTGACCTATTAACACCGGCCGTCTCGATTGCTGCACTCGGCGCAATCGAGAGTCTGCTATGCGGTGCGGTTGGCTCAACGATGAGCGGTAAACCGTTTGAGAGCAATCAAGAATTGGTGGCTCAAGGGATCGGAAACCTACTCATACCGTTCTTTGGTGGAGTGCCGGCTACCGCTGCGATTGCCCGTACCAGCGTAGCAATCAAGAGCGGAGCGGTAACCCGACTAACCAGTATTGTCCATGCCTTACTGCTGCTCCTCAGCGCACTGGCCCTGGGGCCGATTCTGCGCTACGTTCCCCTTGCTGCGCTTGGCGGTGTCCTTCTGATGACTGCATGGCGCATGAATGAGTGGGAGAGCATTCACTTCTTCGTCAATGCACGTCTCCGCCACGCGCTCATCGGCTTCTTCATCACGATGCTGGCGACTGCTGCGCTTGATCTCACGCAAGCGATCTTGATCGGAATTGCGATCTCGGCAGTAATCTATCTCCGCCAATCAGCCACCAGTACGGTAGTGACCAGTTCGCCTATCAATCCACAGCAACTGCAAGGGCAAGGTTCGCCGATTACTGCAACGTGCCCCAGCATTCACGTCTACTACTTGACCGGTCCTCTCTTTTTTGGTAGTGTCACCACGGTGCTAGAAGCGTTTGAAACCGCCGGCGATTATCACACGATTATCATCAGTATGCGCGGCGTACCCCTGATCGATGCAATGGGTATTCAGGCCCTCCATCAGATCGTCGAAGAACATCATGCACGCGGTGGTGAAGTCATTTTCACCGCGTTGCAACCAAACGCACTGGAGATGTTCAAACGCACCGGTCTCTTCGAGCTTGTCGGAGCACGGAATATCTACTGGAGTTCGGCCCACGCGATTGTCGAACTGCACGAAAAACGGCTGGTTGCCGGTTGCCCACGCTGCCATGCACACGGTGATAGTTGTCACGTCTTGCAGATGGCTCGTGAACGACTCGGTAACCAACCGACACCGCCCTCCCTGCCTACAGCTTCTCCATCAACGCATACGAGCTAACCCAACCGATTGAGCGGTGAGTGGACAAGGCGGCCTGAGTGGCCGCCTTTTGGTATACTAAGATTGGACAAATACCACTTAGCGGCAACGGATGCATGATGGCAGCTTCACCAACGTTCTGTATTATCACGCCTAATCCGGCCCTCGATCACATCTTACTCGCCCCATCGTTACGACTCGGTACCATTCAGCGGGTACCCCAAACTCATCTGGCAGCCGGCGGCAAGGGGTTGAACGTCGCTCGAGTAGCGCGAGCGTTAGGGATGAACGTCACCGTATGTGCGCCGCTCGGCGGATTTACCGGACAACACGTAGCCAGACTCGCCGCGCGTGAAGGTATTAACCTCACCGCTGTCCCGATTGACGGCGAGACACGCATCTGCACGCTCATCGTCGATCCGACGACCGACACAATCACGGTGCTCAACGAACAAGGGCCATTCCTGACCGATCGCCATTGGCAGGCATTTATCGATCGCGTTTTGGATGTTCAGGCAACGTGGAATCTCATTTGTGGTAGTTTACCACCGGGAATTGCGCCTACCGTCCTCACCGATCTCATTCGTGAACTGTGCCGGCAGAACCGCTATGTACTGGTTGACACCAGTGGGCCGGCGCTAGCCGCAGCGATAGCAGGCAAGCCCGACGTGGTCAAAATCAACGGTGATGAGTCCGGCGAACTCCTCGGTATGTCGGTGACAAGCATTGTGACCGCACAACAGGCGGCAAGCGAACTCGTTCGACGCGGGATCGACACCGCCGTTATTACCCTCGGTGCTCAAGGAGCGGTCGGTATCGGACGACGACATCGGCCGGCCGGCGTGATCGCCATTCCACCACCTATAACTGCCCGCAGTCCGATCGGCTGTGGCGATTCGTTTTTTGCCGGCCTTGCCATAGCACTCGCCGACGACAGATCACTGGCGGAAGCGTTACAAATCGCTACTGCCTGTGGTGTGGCTGATGCCCAAACGATCGAGCCGGGCCGGATCGACCCACACATCATCAATACGCTCGCTCAACAGATAGCCATCAGCTATTGGTGAACTTCAGCTTCTGTCAGGTGCGGCGGTGTCGCACCGATCAAGCGAGCAAGTAAGCGCATCTGGTCAGCGGTCAGATACGCACTACGCTGTCCATTTGCGGTATAAAAGGTCAGATCACCTCCTGCACCGAGGATCAACCGATAATGCCCCACCTCACGGATACGCTTCTGCACCACGCTAAGCAATTCGCGCAAAACCACCACCTCATCGGCGTTGAGTACTACTGCATCGTACCCACGGATCAGGTGGTGCAAAATCAGCGCCGGCGTCGCATCAGGATGGTACGACACTTCAAACTCACCGATGAGCGTGATCGGCATCCTCTGCCTCCATCCTCACCGTCCGGTCGCGAGTTGCGATCACCACCTGCCAGACACTCTCTTCGGTAAAGGGTACTGGTGGCAACGCTGCATCACCGAATACGCTCAGCGGACGTAAACCGGCAGCACGCAGCATTGCCGTTAATTCCGGGAAACCGTAGAGCCGAATCTGGTCACCGGGATGAGTGACATCAATTCCGCGACTGGCATCGATATAACGATAATCAATTTCGAGAGTTGCTCGTCGAGGGTCAAAACGCGCTTCACGCAACACAAATCCGCTACCGATTGGATACCAACCACTGCGAAAATCTCGCAAGTAGCGCTCAATTTGGTATGGATTGAGACATTGGATCAGAACTTTACCCCCGGGAACCAACGCTCGCGCGATACCGTGTAACACTGCCTGATTCGTCGCATCATCGAAAAAACCGAGACTGCTGTTCATCAGCAGCACAACATCGAACCGTTCGTGATAGGGCAGATCACGCATATCGCCGATAACAAACTCCACGCTTAGCCCTTGTTCGGCAGCAGCAGCGCGCGCATGGTCCAATACCGACGCTGCGGCATCTAACCCCACCACCGTCCAACCACGGGCTGCCAAGGCCAAGCTGTGGCGTCCACCGCCACATGCCAGATCGAGGATCGTCTCCACACCGCGTAACCCAAGGGCATCGATGAGAAAATCGACCTCACGGCGTGTCAACTCATCGGCATACTGGCGGTAGTGGGCGAACTCATAGACTTGGAGTAATTCTTCCCACCAATCACGTGACGCCTGCTCGGCCATACCACACCCCACCTGCTTACAAATCGACCGTGCGTGGCATAATGGGCAACTCATCAACCCGCAGGCTTGGCGGCAGCGTACAGACCCACAACAATGCCTGCGCCACGTCTTCGACGGTCATCAACCGTTTGCGCAACTCTTCAGCCGGGTTCAGCGGCGCAATATCGGCATCGATCATTCCGGAAAAGACGGTCGTCACAAAGACATTGTAAGGTCGCAACTCTTGGGCAAGCGCCTGCGACAACCCTGACAGCGCGAATTTAGCCGCGCAGAACGGTGCAATGTTGGCAACCCCGATCTTGCCCACCCGCGAACCGAGGTTCACAATCGTTCCGCTTCGCTGACGCTTCATATAGGGCACCACTGCGCGCATCAGGTAAAACACACCATTGAGATTGACATTCATGACCGACTGCCATTCGGCATCGCTAAACTGCTCAAGCGGTGCGATCTTCTCGACGTTACCGGCACAGTTGAGTAAAATATCGATCCGACCAAGCATTTGCACCGTTGTATCAACTAAATGCTGGACCTGTGCTGAGACTGTAATATCGGTGGGGATCGCAAAGGCGTGATACCCTTCCGTAGTTATCATACTGACCAAATGTTCGAGGCGATCACGTCGGCGGGCGGCAACAATGACGGTTGCCCCTTCACGAGCAAACAGACGGGCAGCCGCATAGCCAACTCCACTTGAAGCACCGGTAATAATTGCAACGCGCCCTTTCAATCGCATAGTGTCTTCTCCGATGATCAGTCACAATGGCTTCATGGGTATTATACCTGAGGAATATCTGAAGTATAGACCATTTTCGGCATGGTAATGTCACAGTAGGAGCAATACGCTACCATTGCGTTGACAAACAAGAAGTGGTATAACATAACAGGTAACACAACATTAGGAGAAGGGGCACAATGTACTGGGATACCATCGCTGATCTCCTGCATCATCCACGGGTTATTGAGACACGCTACCACATGCACCACAGTGTTCCAAAGCACGATCATTTGCTACGCTCAGTACATTTCTCGTACTACCTCGCGCCATTCTTTGGCGCCGATCGGGTAACGTGCGTGCGGGCAGCCCTTCTCCACGACCTCGATTCGCGGTATGGCACACTGACAACGCACGGCGCAATTGCTGCCCGTGTTGCCGCCGAACTTGGCGAATCGGAAGCCGTTTCGGCAGCAATTATCAGCCACATGTACCCTTTTGGGCCACGTCCAACCACACGCGAAGGATGGGTGTTAGCGGTTGCCGACAAGCTAGCATCTTTGGCCGATTTGGGGGCATTTGTCAGTGGGCTACTTTCCGGTCACAGCCTACGGGTACGCCGACAACTATGCCAAAGTGATCCGTTTTATGCTGCACGGTATGCACGTCGGCGCCATCGTCGTCTGATTAATTCACTTTGGCGACGGCTCGGACGGAACGGAGGATCGCGCTGGCGTTTCGGCAACCAAGCCCAACAGGTCTAGCTGATAAGCAATTCAGTGATCGGCACGGAAACGTTAAGGGTGCGGGAGACCGCGCCCTTAGCAGGTTTGTTATCATCGAGGTTCATCAAGTGGGCGTGTTCGGGGAACGTCTTCCGAGGTGGGCGGAGACGGCGCCGATTGATCGGTCATGGATTGGGCCACTACTTCGGTAAGAGCTGCTATCGGACGCAACCGTTCAGGCAGAACACCTGCCGGACGGGGCGGATCGCTCAAACGACCGTAGAGATAGAGGAACAGATCGCGGGCCATTGCACTCAGTGGCGCCGAAAGGATCGCTCCCAACAAACCAAAAACCTGCGAACACACGACCAGCACAACCATGAGGATCGCCGGATGGACCCCCACGCTTTCGCCGATAATGCGTGGCACAAGGATATGATTCTCGAGCTGCTGGATAGCAATGTAGAGAATAGTAACGGCCAGCGCAGTCGTCGGCGAATCGGCCAGACCCAACAAGATTGCCGGGATGGCACCGATAATTGGTCCGATCACCGGTACTAACTCGGTAACACCGGCTACGACCGCTAACAACACCGTATATGGTATCTTCATCCCCGCCATATTCAGCGCCGTGAGGCCGATCCACGCGGCCAAGCCAACGGACGTACCCAGAATCAACTGACCGCGCAGATAACCGCTCAGGTCGTAATCGATAATTGATATCATCGCCCAAAAATCGGCCCGTAAGCGGGGATGGATCAAGCGATTGAGATAATCGCGCCCGGTGCGCTGATCCATCAGCACGTAGAAGAGCCAAAATGGCACCAGAAAGAAACCTAGCAGAAAGGTGACCGTATTAACAACCGATAACACACTATTAATCAGAAACTGGCCGATTCCTTGCAAATAGTTGACGAAATTAGCCCGCAGGGTGCCCAAGCCCTCTGAGGTCGCCGATGCAATCGCGCTTTGCACCTCAGACTGTATAGCAGGTGGCAAACTGGCAAGCAACTGCTCATACTCATCGAGTAACCGATTAGCCTCACGCTGGATCGTTGCAATATCAGGTAGGGCACGGATCAGTTCGGCGATCTGGGCAATCAGTGGTGGGATGACAAACGCAATCGCAGCCACCACTGTGCCAAAGGTCAGCAGATACACGGCCAGAATTGCTAACCAACGCGGCATCCAGCGCTCAAAGAAGTTGACTAGCGGTAAAAATAGATAGGCGAGCACACCGCCAAACACAAACGGCGTAATCGCCGAACTGGCATGACTAATCAGCCAGCCAACAAAATAAATTGACACCGCAACAAGCAACCAGCGCGCAATCCGGCGGATTTGAGCTGGGGTGAAGATGGTCATGCAACCTCGATCAAGGGTGGCACTGACTTGCCGTCAGTCAACGATCATCACGTAAATTTAACGTATTGACGGTCAACATTGTTGCAATCGAATTACCGACGTTTGTCCAGCTATAGGCAGTATCATCGTGGAAAAAGAGGGTATCGCCGCTTTCGAGATCGTACTGCTCTTCACCTAATGTATAGCGCACATGGCCTGACAGCACGAATACCATTTGACTACCACGTGACGAAAAGCCTTGCTGGCTACTACCGGGGTAGGCTTCGATCAGACGTGCGTCAAGATCGCTGTTCGGCGGTAGCAAGGAAAAAACTTGCACCGGTGCATCATCAAGGGAAAGCCGTACTCGTTCGGCGGGACGTACTACCTGACCAACCTGCTGATTATCTTCACCCTCAAAGAAATGGGTCATCTTCACGCTAAAAAATTGGGCCAGCTTGCGCAGGTTTGCCACTGATATATTCACTTTATCTCGCTCGAGGCGGCTGAGGAACGATGGTGTCAACCCCGACCCTTCAGACACCTCTTGCAAGGTTAGACCACGTTCCTGGCGTAACCGCCCGATCTTTTGTCCGAGTGACATACGCAAACTCGATAAATAAAAGCAAGTGCTGCACACACTTGCACGCTGACAATAACCGTCACCTCAACAGTTCCAATTCGTCAGTTGTGATTATACGCCAACAGGAAACCAATGTCAAGGTGTTGCACAGGCTACGAAGAGCCTATTTAGATGATTGGGAGGCAGTCTGAAGTAAAAATTGCACATTTTTCATAAATGAAAAATGTCGCAAAGTTCATGCAGAGGAATATTAGATCATACGATCACGACGTCGCAAGATCCATGCAGCAATGAGCAGGCAGACCACGGCATACGTACCCAATGCCAGCCAACGCCCGATTAGATGAGCCGGATCATGGTTAAAGGCTGCTTCAGTTTCGAGAAAACCGGGGGAACAGCCGGGAGGAATACTTCCCTGATCATCGGTGTTAGGCAGGTTGCATAACCGATTAATATCAAGACTAGCACCGAGCGCATCCATCGCCCACCGACTGATCGTGAGCCATGAGAGCGGCGTAGCAAGACCCTCGATGGCAAAGATCAGCCCGGCAAATAAGATTTGAGGGATGAGAGCAAACGGTACCAGACTGATCGCCCGATCCGGTGTTGCCGACGCCGCGCTGATCGCCAACCCTAACGACATACCGGCACCTGATGAAAGTACCAGTGTGATGAATGTCTCGATAAGTGGTGGCAGGAAGATGCCGGTATCATCGGGAAACCTTACTTTGAGGAGCACGATGGCTAATAATACGATTGTCTGCACCACGATCAGGCCGCTAAGAACCGTTACCTTCGAGCACAAATATGGCCCGATCCGCAGATTGACTAACCGTTCTCGCCGATAGATCGCTTGCTCTTTAGTAATCTCACGAGCAGCGTTGATAATCCCAAACCAGACACTGACCGTCGCCAGCATAAATAGTACCTTTTTTGCTTCACTACGCTGGATCAGGTCTTGGGCTTGTGTCCCGGTCAGCGCATCGCTACGGACGACTAATACCAATAGTAAGGCGATGATCGGCGCTTGGAGGAGTAAGATCAGTACGTTACGCCGGTCCTGCCGCATGAGATCGAAGTAGCGGCGGGTCAAGAGACCAAACTGCCGCCATGCTGAGACACGCTGCGGTGCCTGCTTGACGGTAGGATTCTGTACCTGTGGCCCACTCGATGCACTAGCCAGTCGCTCTACCACGTACCGTTGGTAGAGTGATGATTGACGATAGCGCATTTCCCACAATTCGGCCAGTGTCGGCGAGCCATCCGCTTGAGGATGCGCCGAACACCACATGTCGTACTCGGTTTTCAGATCGCGTCGTACCACCGGATGATCAGGACCGGCTATGCCTTCAATTTTGGTGTAAATATCGGCAAAATCGCCGCTCGTAATCTGAAAGAACCGCAGCGCTTCGGCAGGCGGCCCGAAGAAGACCATGCGACCATTCCCTGCCATAAAGATAACGTGATCACATTGCGTGATGTTGGCCGTGGCATGCGTCACCAGCACTACTGTCCGCCCACTATCGGCGAGACGGCGCAGTGTATACATCATCTTCTTTTCGAGACCGGGATCAAGCCCACTCGTTGGCTCATCGAGAAAGAACAGGCTGGGATCGGCCAACAATTCGGCACCGATACTGACACGTTTGCGTTGCCCACCCGAAAGGGTCTCAATCGGCTTATCACGGTGCGGTGTCATCTCGACATCGTCGAGCACTCGCTCGATCCGAGTTACTACTTCTTGGTCAGACGTATCGGCGGGTAAACGCAGCCGAGCAGCATATTCCAATGCCCGTTGTACCGGTAACTGTCGATGAAGAATATCATCTTGCGGCACGTAACCTAAAACCGTGCGGTAAGCGGCAAAATTGCGATAGAAATCGTCACCATTGACCAGCACGTGTCCTTGATCGGCCGGTGCATACCCGCAGAGTGCTTTCATCAGAGTACTTTTGCCGGTACCTGAACCGCCGACAATCGCAACAAATTCACGCGGTGCAATCGAGAGAGAGACATCGTTGAGAATAATCCGCCGAACACCGTTGCGCATAACCACACGCGACAAGTTGCGGGCATCGATCCGTAACGCGCCTTGCTGGTCGTAACGGTCAAGACGGGTAACGTTGTAGACGAGTTTAAACGCGCCGATCTGGATTACATCACCCGGTTTCAGCATTACCGGCGCTGTTACCCGCTGACCGTTGACGAATGTGCCGTTGGTACTACCCATATCCCGCAGCACTACTCCACCAGGAGTACGATCAATCTGTGCGTGGAAGCGTGATACCTGCGGATTATTGAGAATAATGTCACAACCTACTCGTCCGATGGTGATTTCCGGATCGTTCGGATCGAGGGGGAATTGTTGTGGTACGGCTTGCCCTGCCGCCGTAGTAGTCAGCATTGGGTTGTGATATATTAACGAGACAAAGTTACCGGTGGCCGGATCACCGATGCGCAGAACATCACCATCCGCCAGCTCACGCTCGCTGACCCGCTGGCCGGCAAAGAGCAGACCATTACGACTGCCGACATCGACAATTCGATGCCCTTGACCACTCGGTTCGATGCGGGCATGTCGTCCGCTGACAAAGCGTGATTGCAACACAATATCGTTATCGGCAGCCCGCCCAATTGTTAACGGTCGACTACCGAGCAACACGTGACGTTCATTGCCGAGTTCGCTAATCTGCAAAACGGCATTACCAGTAGCAAGGATGGTGGTCGGGTCGTGAGGGGGGGAGGGGGACAACGCTCGCCCGCACGACGAACAAAAGCGAGCATCAGGCCGGGTAAGCGGGGCCTGGCAGAAGGGGCACAGCGGCGTTTCATCGGTCGCCACAACGGTAGCTCCTATGCTATAATGCGAGTTGCTTCTCGGGTTCCGTTCTTGTGATAGCATGGATCACTACGATTTGCAACCGCAATGCATCCAACATCCGTTGTGTGACGTCGTATGTGTTGCCTGACGCATAGGCGCTAACGCAAAGACGCGAAGGGCGCAAAGGAGCGAAGGGATGCATGCACCAAATCAACCGGTACGTTCGGCTCACACCAATACGCATCGCACCACGAGATAACATTACGCCAGTATATGTTCATTACGAGCGAGTGGAGTAAGATACCAGCAAAGTTGCTCCCATTCCGACCTACCATATGATGAAGGTAAGCGGTGGCAACACAAGAGTCTGGGCAATGCAGAGTTTGTGGCAACCCAATCGGAACGGCACAGCAAGTATGCCCTCACTGCGGATCATCACTTGCTACGCCATCCGAACAGGTGATTATTACCGGCGAACGCCAATTAGTACTCGTGGCCGACACGATTAGTTTACGTGATTTACTGGCGATTATCGAAACCAGCCTTGCGTTCTGGCGTCGGCGATACGAGAACGCAACCGGTGTCGCCCGTGACAAGGCTGCCGTAGCGTTACAAGAACTGTCACAAATTCTTGCTAGCCTGGGGCAGCAGATTGCCCAAGGGCGCGAGACTGTTCATATTACCACCCGCTTGCCCGCCCAACGACGCTATCCGCTCGCCTGTCCGTTCTGTGGCCGTGGGAACCGTGCGCAAGCTCGCTTTTGCGTCTCGTGTGGTTCTAGCCTCCAACCACCATTGCAGAAAACGTATCCACCGCCACCACTGCAACCACAAGTGGCCTTCCATAGCCACACCGGTCGTGTCCGCCAGATTAATGAAGATACCGTGTACGCCGGTACTTTTAGTCGTGGGAACGAGCATATCGGCACATTACTTATCGTCGCCGATGGCATGGGTGGTGCGTCAGCCGGTGAAGTTGCCTCACAATTGGCAGTAACGACGGTGAAGCATTTCTTACAACAGGCGCTGAACAAGAACCTCCCCGGCGACGACGAGGCGTGGCTTGCTTTGTTACAAGCCGCGATGCAGACCGCCCACGAACAAGTCGCTCATGCGGCCCACGCCGACCAACACCGAGCCGGCATGGGTACAACGCTCACCATCGCACTGACGGTTGATCGACGGGCCTACCTCGGCCACATTGGGGATAGTCGCGCATACCTCATTACTGCCGGAACTGACAATGAGGCGCCGTTGTGTCAGCAATTGACGACCGACCACACGATTGTTGCGCGGCTTGTCGATATTGGTCAGATCAGCCCGGAAGCAGCCCGCACCCATCCACAACGCCACATCCTCTATCGTTCATTGGGTACTGACCAGCCGTTTGTTGTTGACACCCGTGTACAGGCGCTAGCACCCGGCGATATACTGTTGTTATGCTCCGATGGATTGGTGAACCACGTCACCGATGAAGAGTTAGCCCAACTGGTCGTTACCAATCCACCGGCACGTGCTGCGATGGCGTTAGTCGATCTTGCCAACCAACGCGGCGGACACGATAACATTTCGATTATTATTGCGCATTTTAGCGCTCAATCTGCGATGTAGATGACATATGCGTTGTTCGTTATGTGGCACTGAAAATCGCCCACAAGCTCGCTGTTGCGCCATCTGCGGACAATCATTGCCGGGACGCCAACCGCTTGCGGTTAGTGGAGGATGGTTAAGCGACATGCTCGCTAGTCCGCTCGATCCACCCACACAACCGATCGCCGGTGAGGAGGAACTGATGGAACCCAACCTACCACTCTTTGCTAACCGGTTTGCGCCAACCCACCCACTTACCGAACCATGGTCGACCGGACCGCTCGAAGTACGTGATTTAGCACCGTGGCAACGCTGTTGGGCATGTGGTTCGACGGCCAACGAAGCGCACGAGTCGTACTGCATCGATTGCGGAGCTGCTCTCGAAACAAGGGTCTATCCCGCTTTCCTTTCCCCCCGTGATACTCCATCTGGCCCGGCCTTGATCGATCGCTTGGCCGATCCGCTAGCACGCGCTATTTTGCCTGAAGTTCTTGAACAGCATGATCTCGATGGCTGGCGCCTTACGGTCTTGAACGATAGTGAATTGCCCCCACTTAGCACACCGCTCGATGAGACAACAGCCCTGACCATCGGCGCCGCACTGGCCCAACTCCTGGTCAATCTTCACGGATCACACATCGCTCTTGGCAAATTGACCGTCGAGGATCTCGGTTTGAGTGGGCCACAACAGATTCGACTCCGTCAGGTAAATCAGTTGCGGCTGGTTAATGATGATGAACGCGAAACTGTGTTTTACGCCGATCTCGTTGTGCTTGCTGAGATATTGGAACGATTGATGGCCATCCCCCGCACAACGCAGCGCCTTGACGAACAGGCGTTGATTGAAGCAACGCAGATCACCGATAGTCTAGGAACCGTCCTGCGGCAAATCCGTACCGGTGAACTACGCGATGCAACCACGGTTGCTACACGCCTCAGTGCATTACGCGATGAACGCACCCATCCCATACCCCTCATCCAAATGGCCGGTTCGTATACCGATGTGGGCCGCGTGCGCGATCACAATGAAGATAGCCTATTTCGCCTAACCGTCTGCCTTGAAAATAACGGTCAACGACAGAGCTGTGGCATATATATCGTCGCCGATGGTATGGGTGGACACGCAGCCGGCGAAGTCGCCAGTGGCTTAGCCGTGAGGAATGCTGCTCGCCTACTGATCGATAACTACCTGCAACAAATGATAGCCGGATCACGTCTGTATCACGAGTCTGAGATGCGGGAATTGGTACGGCAAGCTGTATTATCCGCCAATGAAGCGATCTATCACGAAGGCCACGCGCAGGCCAATGATATGGGAGCAACCTTAACCATGGCGCTCGTGATCGGTGATCGAGCGGTAATTGCTAATGTTGGCGATAGTCGGACATACCTCTTTCGCAATGGCAAGCTCCGACGGATCAGTAAGGATCACTCCCTGGTGATGCGGTTGGTCGAGCTTGGTCATTTGCAAGAAGAGGATATTTACACTCATCCACAGCGCAATGCCGTACTTCGTTCGTTAGGTGATCGCACGAAGCCAGAGATTGATCTGTACAGTGTCCGTCTCTTTGCCGGTGACGCGCTCTTACTCTGCTCCGATGGACAATGGGAGATGACGCGCGATCCGGAGATGGAGCGGATTATTACCGAAATTGCCGATCCACAGCAGGCCTGTGAAGCGTTAGTCGCATCAGCCAATCAAGCCGGCGGTGAAGACAACATCGCTGTCATATTGGTGAGAATAATGCCATGAAATGTCCACAATGTGGGGCCAGCTTTAACAAAGACGTTATCTTTTGCCCCGAATGTGGAAACCGCATCCGCAGCACCGATCAACCGGTTGCAGCATCTGCCCCATTAGCAGTCTTGCAAGGCCGGTACGAATTACGTCGGTGCCTTGGTGCAGGTGGGATGGGGGCGGTCTATCTCGCGACCGATCGACGATTGGGTACAATCCAATGGGCAGTAAAAGAGATGAGTGATACCCTGATCACTTCGCCGATCGATCGCCAACTGGCCCAAGAGGCCTTTCGCCAAGAAGCAGAACTGCTGGCGAAACTAAACCATCCCTATCTCCCGCGCGTCACCGACCACTTTGAAGAGAATGGCCGCCACTATTTGGTGATGGAGTTCGTGCCTGGCGAGAATCTGAGAGATTATACCAATCGCGTTGGCCTGCCGCGTCCATTGCATGAGGTGTTACGATGGACCGCCCAGATTTGTGAGGTGCTTACCTATTTACACGCGCAACAACCGCCGATCATTTTCCGCGATCTGAAGCCGACCAACGTGATGATTACGCCAGAAGGTACGATCAAGCTGGTCGATTTCGGTATTGCCCGCTTGTTCAAACCGGGTAAGGAACGCGATACCCAAGTCTTTGGCACGCTCGGCTATAGCGCACCCGAACAGTACGGTCGTGGTCAAACCGATCCGCGCTCCGACATCTATAGCCTCGGTGTGCTGATGCACCATCTGCTCACCGGTCATGATCCGAGCACGACACCGTTCCGCTTGCCACCGGCCAACCAGCTCAATCCCGCCATCCCGCCATATATTGCCAATGTGATAACCCGCGCAACCGAGAGCGATCCATCGCGTCGCTTCGCCAACGTGATCGAGCTACAACAGGCACTGTTTGGGAATAGCGGTCAATTGGTCAACCCGCAGATGATGCAGGAGTCGGTACACCAAGCAGCCCGCAGTAACGCCATCGCTGTGAAACCGATAGTTGTGCATGCAAGCACCGGAATGGCGAGTGCGGCACGTTGGATCGGGATTATCGGTGCGGTGATGATGACAATCGCAACTGGATTGGTCGGTATCAATCTGGTGTATAACAATGATGCACCGGTATTGGCCGGTATCGGTATTCTCATGGCCTTGGGCGCACTTCTGTTTGCGCTCATCGGTGGCATCGTGAGTTTGATCGCACTGGCTAATCCCAAGACCGCCAACACGGAATATGGTCGCCGCGATACAATCATCGGTTTTGTGACAAGTTTAGCCGCCTTTCTGTTCTGTTGTGTGATAGCAGCACTGATCAACCAATGGCCTAGTTAGCCGCATAGTAAGGGTACGAGCATGCCTGAATCAGTTACTTTGACCTGCCAATGGGGACGCGCACCTATACCTGTAAGTAACACACCACAAGTTGGCTATCTCCTGGTTGAAGCAGTTGCCCCGGCTTCACCAACTGCGACATTGCCGCTCAATCTCTGCTTCGTCCTCGACCGTTCAGGGTCGATGCAAGGCGAGAAGCTCGCGAACCTAAAAATAGCTACTCGCCGAGTGATTGAGTTGTTGCGTCCACACGACGTAGCAGCCATTGTTATCTTTGACGACACGGTACAAACCCTCGTACCGGCAACTCCAGTTGGTGATCGGTCGACGCTCCTCGCAGCCGTTGCAACCATTACCGAAGCCGGTGGGACGGCAATGTCGCTCGGTATGAAAGCAGCGCAAACCGAACTCCAAAAATACCTTGGGCCTGATCGGATCAGCCGGATGCTGTTACTGACCGATGGGCAGACGTGGGGTGATGAGCCAATCTGTCGTGATCTGGCACGCACCCTTGGGCAAGCAGGTGTGCGCATTACCGCATTGGGACTAGGCACAGAATGGAATGAGCAGTTACTCGACGATATTGCTGCGGCGAGCGATGGGTATTCCGATTATATTGCCGATCCGGCACAGATTGAGACGTTTTTTCAGCAGGCAGTGAAAGAAGCACAGGCTGTCGTTGCTACCGATGCACGGCTGCTCCTCCGGCTTGTCCGTGATGTGACGCCGCGTGCCATCTATCGCGTCAAGCCGGTAATTGCGAACCTCGGCTATCAACCTATCGGCGATGCAGCGGTTGCAGTGCGGCTAGGCGATTTAGTCGGTGATCAACCGGCAGCCATCTTACTCGACCTGATGCTTCCTCCACGCACGCGAGGCCGGTTTCGGATTGCACAGGCTGAGTTACATTTGACACCGGTTGATCAACATAGTGAAACGGTGATCAAGCAAGATATCTTGCTCGATGTCGCCGATCAGGCCGGGCCAGAGAGTTATGTTCCCGCTGTCATGAATCTGGTCGAGCGGGTGACGGCGTTTAAGTTGCAGACTCGCGCCTTAAGTGAAGCAGCAAGCGGTAATACGGCGGGTGCAACCCAAAAACTCCGTGCAGCCGCAACTCGTTTGCTCGATCTGGGTGAACTAGAGCTTGCCGAGAAGATGAATCAACAAGCGGCAACGCTCGAACAGGGTCAACCGCTCGATCCGGCTACCCAAAAAGAGTTGCGTTATGCTACGCGACGACTGACCCAGCGACTAGAGAAAAACGAACAGGCATAGCAGTGGGATATTCTTGCAATCGCTCCATAAGATTGCTTGCAGCATGAGGAACAACTATGATCATCTGCCCTTCGTGTGGTGCCCAAAACGAACCAACCAACCGCTTCTGTGATCAGTGCGGAACCCGCTTGGTCAGTCCAACACCGATGACCGTCTCACCTGATCAGCCAACAGCTCTCGCACCGTCATGTCCGGTTTGCGGTGCAACGGTCTTGCCCGGTGAGCGTTTCTGCGATAACTGTGGTGCTGATCTGCTGAATACACCGGCTGCACCTTCAATTCCATCTGACCAAGCAACACTAATCGCCCCACCAGACGCCCCCCAACTTTTTTGTCCAAGCTGTGGCGATCCAGTCTTACCCGGTGAGCGCTTCTGCGACCATTGTGGCGCCGATCTTAGCCACCTAACGGCACCATCCTCGGATGCACTGACCGTCATCGCACCGCCCGCACCTGAACCGTCCGCGCCACCATCCGCCGATGCACCGACCATCATCGCGCCACCCGCACCCGAACCGTCCGCGCCACCATCCGCCGATGCACCGACCATCATCGCGCCACCCGCACCCGAACTGCCGGCACCACCCATCGACACACCGACCGTCAATGGAACAGCCTCCATCGCCGAACCGGTTGCACCGGCAGTTGGGACCGCACCTTTCGCCTCGGCGGTACCACCGTCGCCCAGCGATTGGGCAGCCGAACGAGCGCGATTAGAAACCTTACTCGCCGCCCACCGTGACACCGTCGCTCAGTATGAGCAGATGGCTGCCCGCTA